>NZ_JAVDVA010000027.1:0-97690 GCF_031456635.1 Streptomyces sp. 3330 | reverse complement strand
CGTCCGTCCCGTACCAGCTCCAGTCGTCCGAGGTGGCGAAGAAGCGGGCCCGCAGGCGCCAGGAGTGGAACGCGCCGGGCGCGGTGCGACGCGGTCCCGCGCAGCAGGGGCACCCGAAGGAGCCGTCGGGCACCGGTTCCGGCAGCGCCCCCGGCTCCTCGGGGCCGGACCCGAAGAAGTAGCCGCGCGGCGGGGCGGGCCCTCGACGCCCGCCCCGGCGCGTGGTGAACGGCCGGACGACAGCCACGTAGACTGGTGGGCTGTTGTCCGGCCGTTCCTCGTTCGACGTTGTGGAGTCACCCCGCCATGCAGGCAGAACCGAAGAACTCGCAGGCGGTGTCACTCGTCGGGCAGGAGTACGAGGTCGAGATCGGCCCCGTCGCCCACGGCGGCCACTGCATCGCCCGTACGGACGCCGGCCAGGTGCTGTTCGTCCGGCACGCGCTGCCCGGCGAGCGGGTCGTGGCCCGGGTGACCGAGGGCGAGGAAGGGGCCCGCTATCTGCGCGCGGACGCGGTGCAGGTGCTGGAGGCGTCCAAGGACCGCGTCGAGGCGCCCTGTCCGTACGCCGGGCCCGGCCGCTGCGGCGGTTGCGACTGGCAGCACGCCAAGCCGGGCGCCCAGCGCCGCCTCAAGGGCGAGGTGATCGCCGAGCAGCTGCAGCGGCTCGCGGGCCTCACGCCCGAGGAGGCCGGCTGGGACGGCACCGTGATGCCGGCCGAGGGCGACAAGCTGCCCCCCGGCCAGGTGCCCGCGTGGCGCACCCGCGTCCAGTACGCGGTCGACGCCGACGGCAACGCCGGGCTGCGGCGCCACCGCTCGCACGAGGTCGAGCCGATCGAGCACTGCATGATCGCGGCGCCCGGTGTCAGCGAGCTGGGCATCGAGGACCGCGACTGGTCCGGGATGGCGTCCGTCGACGCGATCGCGGCGACGGGCTCCCAGGACCGCATGGTCATCCTCGAGCCCCGCCCCGGCGCCCGCCTTCCCCTCGTCGAGCTGGACCGGCCCGTGTCCGTCATGCGCGTCGAGGAGCACGACGGCGGCATCCACCGCGTCCACGGCCGCGCCTTCGTGCGCGAGCGTGCCGACGGCCGGACGTACCGCGTCGGCAGCGGTGGCTTCTGGCAGGTCCATCCGCAGGCCGCCGACACCCTCGTCAAGGCGGTCATGCAGGGTCTGCTGCCGCGCAAGGGCGACATGGCGCTCGACCTGTACTGCGGCGTCGGCCTCTTCGCGGGCGCCCTCGCCGACCGCATCGGCGACAAGGGCGCGGTGCTCGGCATCGAGTCCGGCAAGCGCGCCGTGGAGGACGCCCGGCACAACCTCGCCGGGTTCGAGCGGGTGCGGATCGAACAGGGCAAGGTCGAGGCGGTGCTGCCGCGCACCGGGATCACCGAGGTCGACCTGATCGTCCTCGACCCGCCGCGCGCGGGCGCGGGCAAGAAGACCGTCGAGCACCTGGCCTCGCTCGGCGCCCGGAAGATCGCGTACGTGGCCTGCGACCCGGCGGCCCTGGCCCGCGACCTGGCGTACTTCCGGGACGGGGGCTACAAGGTGCGGATGCTGCGGGCGTTCGATCTGTTCCCGATGACGCATCACGTGGAGTGCGTGGCTATTCTCGAACCTGCGGGCAAGGGGTCCTGACCTGCGCTTTTGTTGTCCGGGTGGGTTGCTCGACCTGTTTCCCTCCGTGCGGCGGTTCGAGCGGACGGATCGCTCTTTGTAGCTCGCTGACCTGCGGATTCGTGAGCGACGTGCCCCATCGGCGACGCCTTGAGAGGGTCGTCCGGAGATTCTTGACGCTTGGATGACGCTCGAAGCGGAAGTCTCTGCTGCATCGCCGCAGGCGGTGCAGTGGCCACCCCCGCCCCACGTTCCTTGGGGGCCGAGTTTGCGGCTCGACCGTGCACACCTTGATACCGGTCAGGTATCATCTTTGTATGGCGATGACACTCCGACTCCCTGACGACCTTGACGCGAAGCTCACCGAGCGGGCTCGTCGGGAGGGCCGCAGCAAGCAGGAACTTGCCATCGAGGCCATCCGCGACGCCCAGAACAGGGCCGAGTTGAAGGTCGATGACGTCTTGGCCGAGCTGATGGACAGCGATGCGGAGATTCTGGACTACCTGAAGTGACGGACCTGCGCTACATCCAGATCGACGAGATCCTGGCCATCGCCCGCACGGTCAACGGTACCGAGCACAGCGTGCGTGACATGGGTCTTCTGGTGTCGGCGATCGAGCGGCCCCGGACGAACGTGTTCGGGGCCGAGCTGTATCCCACGCTGCACGAGAAGGCGGCGGCACTGCTGCACTCCGTCGCCCGCAATCATGCGCTGATCGACGGTAACAAGCGCACCGCCTGGCTCGCCATGCGTGTCTTCCTGCGGTTCAACGGCGTCAGCGTCAGTACCGTGCCGCCGCCCGTTTCCGTTGCCGGCCCGTTCGTCGAGGAAGTCGCGCAGGACAACGTCGATGTACCGGCGATCGCCAAGCGCCTCGCGACATGGCTCCCCGTTTCCTGAAGTTCGACGAGGGCAGGGCGCCTTGGAGTGCGTGGCGATTCCGGAGCTTACTGCCAAGGGGAATCCGACCGGCGGTTTTCGTGGGCTGCTCGGGCGTAGCCGGGCGTGCTCGACACCTGTGGTTCCAATCCCGGACGGGAAGGTGGGCGAGTGTTGCCACCGGTCTTCACAGGTCCGCGGAAGGTGGCCCTGAGCTGCGGCCGGTGGACATGTTCACGGTGCAGACGCAGGAGGAGTTCGACAGCCTGCCCAAAGTGCCCGGCAGCGACGAATGGCGAAAGAGGCAGTGGAAGATCGCCCTGGTCGACGGGGGAGCGGGTTCCTCGACGGCCGTTCGACCGGACGAGCCGGGCGCGCGGGACGATCCGTCGCGGGCCCGGCCGTCGGTCGGTTGTCAGCCGAACGGGATGGTCAGGACGGATCCCGTGTCCACCTGGAGGGTGGACGGACCGTTGCCCAGGGCGCTCCAGACCTCGACGCGGACGGTGCCGCCGTCCAGGTCGCCCAGCGCGCCCGACGCGGAGTGCGTCCCCTGCCGCGCGGCGGAGTAGTCCTCCCAGCCGGTGATCGGATCGGTGGCGAAATACCGGAACGTCTCGACACGGTCGAAGGTGCCGTCACCGGTCAGGTCGTAGGAGACCCGGGCCTGCTGGGCGTAGCCGACGTTGGCTCCGGCGTCGACCTTGAGGGTGAAGGCCGTGCCGGAGCCCGCCTTCAGGGTGCCGTTGACGTTCTTCACCTCGTAGACGAGCGGGTTGTACGGGGTTCCGTCGCGGTTGGCGCCGCCCGCGGAGGGGATGGTGTCCGAGGACCCGGCCGCGGCCGCCCGGGTGGTCAGCTGTCCGCCCGAGCGCAGGTAGAAGGTGTCGCCCGTGACCGGCGGGGGCCCGGACGTGGTGACGGTCACGGTGCCGCTGGCCGGTCCGACCTGGCCGGCGGTGTCGCGGGCTCTGACGCTGTAGGTGTACGGGGTGCCGGAGGTCAGGCCGGTGTCGGTGTGGGTGGTGCCGGTGACCGTGGCGACCTTGGTGGCGCCGCGGTAGACGTCGTAGTCCTTCACGCCCCTGTCGTCGGTCGCCGCTTCCCAGCTCAGCTGCACCGAGCCGCTGGTCACGTCACCGGCGACCGGGGTGCCGGGCGCGCCGGGCGCCTCGTCGCGCGGCGGCGGGTTGCCGGTGGTGGTGACGGTCACGGTGCCGCTGGCCGGTCCGACCTGGCCGGCGGTGTCGCGGGCTCTGACGCTGTAGGTGTACGGGGTGCCGGAGGTCAGGCCGGTGTCGGTGTGGGTGGTGCCGGTGACCGTGGCGACCTTCGTGGCGCCGCGGTAGACGTCGTAGTCCTTGACGCCCTTGTCGTCGGTCGCCGCGCTCCAGGTCAGCGTGACGGAGTCGTCGCCGACGTCACCGGCGACCGGGGTGCCGGGCGCGCCGGGCCTGTCGTCGCCGGGGGCGCCGCACAAGGTGCCGAGTGCGGTGTCGTCGCCCGCTCCGGACGCGGTCGACCTCGCCGGGACGTTCAGCACACCGCCGTCGGAGAAGAGGACCGAGCACGCCTCGCCGGTGTAGTTGTGCGCGGCGTACGTCCTGGTGCCGCTCTTGTCGAAGGCGACGGCCGTCGGCGAGTCGGCCGTGACCGTCATGTCCGGTGATCCGATGGAGTTCATCGTGGCGACCCAGTGGTAGGTGTGGGCCTTGGTCTCGCCGGCCTCGGGGACGTAGCCGCCGTTCCACTGGTTCCAGTAGCTCATGGCCTTGGCCGGGTCGTAGAGGGCCTGGACCTGCCAGAAGACGTCCTTCCACTCGACGGCCGGGCCGCCGTTCTCCCGCTCCATCTCGGCCACGCTGCGGTTCAGCATGGCCTTCTCGCGGGCCAGATGGAGCGAACCGCCGGTCATGGGCAGGAAGTTGATGCCGTGGATCTCCTCCGGGTTGGCGGTCCACCAGGTCGCGTAGGCGCCGCCGCTGCTCCAGACCATGCCCACGACGTCGTGGGTGAAGTCCTCGGGGTAAACCTGCTGGTCGGCGTCGAACCAGTACTGCGCGATCGCCTCCGACTCGGTCGTCATCATGTAGACGCCCTGGTCGCGCAGTGCCTTGTCGCCCGTGGCCGAGCCCCACATGATCAGGCCGGCGCTGAGGTTGATCGACTCCGAGGACGACTCCTGGTTGTTGCCGGCGGCGAACGCCTCGTGGCCGGCGGCCCAGCTGTGGCCAGCGTAGACGTCGAAGCCGCGCAGGAACGGGTATCTGCCGTCGTTCCTCGCCGGGTCGGCTGCGTCCTTGATGAGCTCCTCGACCATGCCGCCCCATGCGGAGTCGGCGGCCCACCGCGGGTCGTACTGCGCCACGATCGCCGCGGCCATCACGTAGTACGAGTAGTGGAAGTGGTGGTCGTTGAGCTCCTGGTCGCTGCCGTAGGAGGCCGGGTACCCGATGAGGGTGCGCCAGTCCTTGTCATAGGCGAACTCGGAAGCGCCGCCGACCGTGAACCACTCCTCCATCCGGCCCTTGATCAAACTCAGCAGCTTGTCGCGGCCGACGGTGTCTCCGATCTGGTCCGCGAGGGGGACGAGCTGGGCGAGCTTGCCCAGGGCCTTGCCGGTCCAGTAGGTGTCGAGGGCCCCGCTGAAGGGGTCGCCCTGGGTCAGCACGTCGTTGATGTACTCCTTGAGCTTCGCCTTGTCGACGCCCGCGGCGCTCGGCAGGCCGGGCAGCACGCCGTTCACCTTCTGGGTGGTCGTGAAGGACGTGCCCTCGCGCACCTTCATCTCGCCGCGCGAGGAGACGTAGCGGTAGGCCGTCAGCGGGTCGCTGCTGTGCAGCCACTGGTGGCGGTAGAGCGCCTGGAACGTGCCGGTCTCCGTCCCTTCCTTCGGCTCGGTGGTCAGCGAGTAGGTCGCCGTGACCTCGCCGTCGCCCTCCCGGTACTCCCAGTCCACCTTCGATCCGGTCACGAAGCTGAAGGCGTACTTCCGGAAGTCGGCCAGCGCGGCCTTGTCCGGGAGGACCGCCAGGGAGAAGTACTCCTTGGAGCCCAGGTCGGCCCGGATCTCGTTGCCGGAGACGGTCCAGTCGCTGCCGCTCGGGGCGAACAGCGCGTAGTCATGACCCGAGAGGGTGACGCCGAGGACGTTGCCCTGGTCGGCGAAGACGGTGGGCGGAGCCGCCGTGCTGATCTGCGCCGCCCCTCCGGCGCCCTCCGCGTACACGTACGGCAGGCCGTGGCCGATGGTCGTCCGCAGACTGCGCGCACCGTCGCTCCAGTACGGGCTGACGGTCCAGTCGCTCCACCCGTCCGCCTTCGCGTCGGGCGAGTGGAGACCCGTGAGCCCCAGGGTCAGATCGGCCTTGTGCGCAAACTCGTACTGGCGGCCGCCGCCCACGATCTGGTGCGTGGTCGGGTAGCCGACCTCCAGGCCACCGGAGACCGCCTTGTAGGTGAGCGGATGGCCGTACATGTTCTCCGACCACGGATTGCCGGAGAAACGCTGGAAGGCCAGCGACGACCACCAGTCGTTCGTCGGGACGGGGACGTCCGCCATGGCGGGGGTGACCTTCGGCTTGACCGCCTGGCCACCGCTGTCCGACGGCCCCTGGCGGCCGGCGGGGCGGACGTCGCTGTAACTGCCGTTCCCCACCTCGATGGTGGCGGCCGAGGCGACGCCGCTGCCCAGCGTGACCAGGGCGGTCGCGGCAAGAGCCGCTGTCGTCAGCACCGACAGGCTTCTTCGAGATCTCATGCACAGCCCCTTTGAGAGCGCTCTCAAGTCGCCGACAACGTAGGGCGGCACCGTTGGGCGGTCAACGCTTCGAGTCGAAAGTCTTACGGGCCGTCAGGCCCCTTCAGGGCTTGAACACGGCGCGGGGATGCCGGACTTACGGCGGTCTCCGGCCCGCCGACGTGCGAGGCGGCCGTCCGAGGCGCGGGGGTGCTCATGACCGCTTCCGTCGCCTCGTACGCGACGGAAGACCGCCCTCGCGCCTGGAGCTGTACGCGGCCGCGACCCGTCGGGCTCCGGGCGACCGGCTGCCGGCGGATCCTTGCGGAGGCCGACGTCCTCCTCGGACCCTGCACTTCGAGTGGATATATATCTGTGTCCGCGAAGTGAGAGTTTTACGGACCGTGTGGTGAGAGTTTTTGGCGCGACGGGCCGAGCGGAATTGTGTAGCGTGCACGCGCCGTTTCGGCGTGCTACTGTCGATCCAAGTTGCAGTTGTGGTTCCCGAAACTTCAAGTGCCCTCACCGGGATTTTCACGGTGGGAGCGCTTTTGTATTTCCGGTCTTTTCCGGCGGGGTAATCATCGCGGCGACACGGTGTTCGCACGGTGCGGATTCCGATGTACTGCCCCAAAGGAGATATGACATGGCTACTGGTACCGTGAAGTGGTTCAACGCGGAAAAGGGCTTCGGCTTCATCGAGCAGGACGGTGGCGGCGCCGATGTGTTCGCCCACTACTCGAACATCGCCGCCCAGGGCTTCCGTGAGCTGCTCGAAGGTCAGAAGGTCAGCTTCGACATCGCGCAGGGCCAGAAGGGCCCGACGGCCGAGAACATCGTTCCCGCCTGACGCTCACGCACCATCTGTAGCTGGGGCCCGCATCCTTCGGGGTGCGGGCCCCAGCTGCACGCGTTTCCCGCACCGGTCTCACCCGCGGGACGACGCCGAGGCATCCGCAGTCGCGACGCGCGGCTCCGCCCCGGGGATGCAGACACCTCCTGGCGGGCCGCCCCTGCGTCGACGCCCCGGACCTCACGTCCTCATCGCGTCGAACAGTAATTTCGGCAGCTGCGCCCCCGGATATTCGGCCGCTCAGATCTGCTTTCTTTTGTCACCGGTCCATACTTGTGATTCTGCGCGCCGCTCATCGCTGCGGGAATTCCTTGATATGTGCCACATCGAGGAAGGTTCCGCATGTACCGCACACGCACGAACGACCGTTTCGACCGCACCCGTGACAGCGGTGCCGGGGCCGGAAGGGGCGGCGGCCGCACGGGCTCGCAGTCACCGCGCCGTTCCGGCGGCTACGGCCGCCGGCCCGTCGCGCCGCAGGGCGAGTTCGCGCTGCCCGAGACGATCACCCCCGCGCTGCCCGCCGTCGAAGGCTTCGCCGATCTCGACATGCCCGGGCAACTGCTGACCGAGCTCGGCAAGCAGGGCGTGACGGCTCCGTTCCCGATCCAGGGCGCGACGCTGCCGAACTCCCTGGCGGGCCGTGACGTGCTCGGCCGCGGCCGCACCGGTTCCGGCAAGACCCTCGCCTTCGGCCTCGCCCTGCTCGCCCGCACCGCCGGACAGCGCGCCGAGCCCCGCCAGCCGCTGGGGCTGATCCTCGTACCGACGCGTGAGCTGGCGCAGCAGGTGACCGACGCGCTCACGCCGTACGCCCGCTCCGTCAGGCTGCGGCTGGCCACGGTGGTCGGCGGGATGCCGATCGGCAGGCAGGCCGCGGCGCTGCGCGGCGGTGCCGAGGTCGTCGTCGCGACCCCGGGCCGGCTCAAGGACCTCATCGACCGGGGCGACTGCCGGCTGAACCAGGTCGGCATCACGGTGCTGGACGAGGCCGACCAGATGGCCGACATGGGCTTCATGCCGCAGGTCACCGCGCTGCTCGACCAGGTGCGTCCGGAGGGCCAGCGGATGCTGTTCTCCGCCACCCTGGACCGCAACGTCGACCTGCTGGTGCGCCGCTACCTGACCGACCCCGTCGTCCACTCCGTCGACCCGTCGGCCGGTGCGGTCACGACGATGGAGCACCACGTCCTGCACGTCCACGGCGCCGACAAGCACGCCGCCACGACGGAGATCGCCGCCCGCGACGGCCGCGTGATCATGTTCCTGGACACCAAGCACGCCGTCGACAGGCTCACCCAGGACCTGCTCAACAGCGGTGTCCGCGCCGCCGCGCTGCACGGCGGCAAGACGCAGCCGCAACGCACCCGCACGCTGGCGCAGTTCAAGACCGGGCACGTCACCGTGCTGGTGGCGACCAACGTCGCGGCCCGCGGCATCCACGTCGACAACCTCGACCTGGTCGTCAACGTCGACCCGCCGACCGACCACAAGGACTACCTGCACCGCGGCGGCCGTACCGCCCGGGCCGGCGAGTCCGGCAGCGTCGTCACGCTCGTCACCCCGAACCAGCGCCGGAGCATGGTCCGCCTCATGTCGGACGCCGGGATCCGGCCGCAGACCACCCAGGTCCGTTCCGGAGACGAGGCCCTGAGCCGGATCACCGGTGCGCAGGCCCCGTCGGGCATCCCGGTCGTCATCACCGCGCCGGTGGCCGAGCGCCCCAAGCGCGGCGCCTCCTCCCGAGGCCGGCGCCGCCCCGCCTCGGCGGCCCGTCGCGCCCCCGCACGTCAGGCCGCCTTCGACGCGGTGGCCTAGGACCTTCGTGATCAGGACGTCGACCCATCCCAGCAGGAGGCACCTTTTGACGTCGGTCCAGACGCAGCCCCGCCCGGCGGGCGCCCGCCCCGCGCACCGGAGCGAGGTCGCGGAAGCGGCCGGACCGCGGGTGAGCGACGACATGAGCGTCGAGGTGGCGCTGGCCGTCATGGCCGCCGCACGCACGGGCCGGCTGGTCGTCTGCGACCAGGACGACGAGCGCATCGGCCTGGTGACCCGCACCGACCTCATCGCCGTCCGCGACAGCCGCGCCCCCGCGGACCGCGTCCGCCTGCGCGACCTCCTCGGCGACCACGGAACGTGCGCCTCACCGGCGACCACGACGGCCGGGACCGCCGGGCACGCGACGCGCCCGCGTCGGATCGGCGACCCGCGGGCCGCCGCCGAGCAGACCAGCGCCCCCGGCCTGTTCGCCCTCTCGCGCTGAACCGCCTCACCCCGGTCGGACCGTTCCCCCCTTCTCCCTGTGAGGCCCCATGCGCTGCGTCATCGCCCGCTTCCCCTTCGAGCTCACCAAGGCCGGTGTCCTGGCATCGATGAAGGGCGTCAAGCCCGAACCGGTCACCGGCGAATCCGTGACCATCGGCCGCCGCCGCTACCCCGTCAAGCAGGTCGGCCAGGTCGTCACCCGCCAGGACCGCCGTGACTTCAGCGCGGCCGAAGTCCTCCGGGCGATGAGCCTTCTCGGCTTCACCTGCCGCCCCGTCGCCGAGGCCGCCCCCCTGGGCGTCCTCGACCCGCTCCAGCACGCCTCCGCGCTGCTCGGCGCCTCCGTCGCGGCCTGACCCCACCCGCTCCCGTGGCGCCGGCGTCCGGACCCTGAACGTCAACAGCGGTCCGGCCGCCGGCGTCCGGGCAGCCGGGGCGCCTGCGGGCTCCGGCCCGGGCGCCACGCCTGCCCGTCCGCAACGCTCGCCTCACCCGTTCCCGTAGTCCTTCACCAGCGTGGCGATCAACGAGAGCAGCGCCTCGGCCCGGTGAGGATCGTCGCCCCGTTCGCGCCGCTCGCGCAGGGACGCGTCGGCGGCCCGGAGCCGGGCCAGGGCGCTCGGCTCGCCGTCCGCCACCTCGTCGACCACCGGCGTGGTCACCAGGTCCAGGCACTCGGTGAGCAGACGGCGCGTGGCGGGCGACGGCGGCTCCGGGTCGGGATCGGCGTACGCGGCCGTCAGGTACCGCGCCGGGTCGGTGAGGCTCCAGCCCACGACGGTGCCGTGCTGGACGAGCAGCGCCACGTCGGGAGCGATGCCGATACCGGCCTCCAGCGGTGCGTCCAGGACGTCGAGGTCGCGCAGACAGACCAGCACGGCGTCCCCGGGAGCGCGGCACAGGGCCGTGCACGTCTCGTGCCGGAAGTCCCGGACCTCGTCCGCGCGGAGCCCGCCCGGGCGCACGGCGGGCAGGACGGGAAGGCGGGAGGAGGTCTCGTGGCCGGCGGACACGTACGGCAGCTGGAGTTCGAACCCGACCAGCTCGCGGCTGTCCGGGTCGAACCGCAGGACGTCGGGCGTGTCCCACAACCGGTCCTGACTGCCGAAGGTGCGCGCGAGGAACTCCTCACGCTCCCGCGCGTCCGCGTAACCGGGGACCTCCACGGAGTCGCCCGTGAAGCGGGGGGTGACGGCCGGCGGGTCGTCCGTGACCGTTGCGCGCCAGTCGCCTTCGAACGACAGTTTCGTGGTCATTCCTTGCCTCATCTGATCTGCTTCGCCGGGGCCAGGTGGCCGTCCTCGGTGGGAATCCTGCCCTGCACGATGTCCTCGTGGGTCACCGGAGCGCCGCGGTCCGTCGGGCTGCCGCCGAGCGCGTCCGCGCCGGAAGGACCCTTGATGCCCGAGTCCCCGTAGGCCGTGATGGCCTGGCCCTGCTTGGAGCCGGGACCGTAGACCACCGCGATGTCGTTGTCCTTGCGGAAGATGAAGTTCCCCGCCTGGCCCTGCGACTGGTAGACGGCGTCGGGGTTCTTCAGGATGTCCAGGACCTGCTCGTCGGTGAAGCCGTGCCGCGTGTCCCCGTGGTACTTGGGATGCTTGTTGATCTCACCGTTCTGCGCCCTCTCGGCGATGTCGTCCAGGATCTTGTCGACCCGCTTCTGCGCCTTCTCCTCCTTCGTGTACTTGGGCATGAGGCCCAGCGGGTCGCAGCCGCTGTGCGGGTTGTCCACGTACGCGAGGGGGTTCGGACCGGGAGCCAGACCGAGCGGGTCCGGCGAGGTGTAGCGGCCGGTCTCCGGGTCGTAGTGGCGGAGGCAGTTGTGGTGGAGGCCGGTCTCGGGGTCGTAGTACTGGCCCGGGAAGCGGAGCGGGGTGTAGGCACTGCCGTCCCGGGACCAGGCCGTGGTGCCCCAGAGCGTGCTCCGGCTGCGCCAGGCGACGCCGCCCGTCTCGTCGATGAGTTCGGTCGGTGTGCCGACGAGGTCCGTGGCGATGGCGAAGAACCGCCGGTCGGTCTCCTCCTGGCGGTCGTCGGCCGTGAGGATGCGCTCGGTCTGGGCCAGGGGGACGACGTCCCGGTGGTCCCAGGTGAGGGCGACCGTGTGCGGCGCGTCCGGCCGGTGACTCGTCTGTTCGCACAGAGTCAGGCCGTCCCAGGTGAAACGGACCTCCTCGACCACGCTCTCGCCGTCGGCCGCCAGGCGCTGCTTCGCGATGCGGCGGCCCAGCGGGTCGTGGCGGTACCTCCACCGGGTCCCGTCGGGGGTCGTCACGGACGTGAGGCGGTTCTCCGTGTCCCACGTGTAGCGCCAGGTGTCCGGCTTGCGGGAGAGGCGGGTCTTCTGCCGCAGGACGACCCGGCCGAGGGCGTCGTACTCGAAGCGGACGTCTCCGGCGCGGGTGAGGGTGGTGCCGGCGTAGGCGCGCGACCCGGTGGCCTCCTGACCGGGGTGGCCGGCCGGCCAGGACGCCGAGGTCTGGTTGCCGGCGTCGTCGTAGGCGTACCGCTCCGTCCATCCGCGGGCGTGGACGGCGGTGACCCGGCCCACGCTGTCGAGATCGAAGGTGCGGGAGCCCGACAGCCGGTCCGCGACCGAGGTCAGCCGACCGTCCGCCCGGTAGGCATAGGTCCGGCTGTTGACGTCGCGGCCCTTGGCGGTGATCCGCTGCGCGGCGAGCCGGCCGGCCTCGTCCCGGACGGAGGTCATGGTGAGGGCGTCGCCGAAGACCCGGGCGAGCTCGCGGCCGGCGGCGTCGTGCGTGAAGTCGATCCGGTGATCGCCGCTGGTCAGGCGCTCGGGCAGGCCATCGGCGCGGTAGGAGTAAGAGGTGACGTGACCGGTGGGCGTGGTGCGGCGTGTGCGCCGGCCCAGGACGTCGTAGGCGTACAGGACGGCCCGGCCGTCGACGAGTTCCGCCTTGGTACGACCGCGACGGTCGTACCGGCAGCGCAGTTCACCGTCCGGTCCGGCCGCCTCCAGCAGGCGCCCGGCCCGGTCGTAGGCGTAGGTCGTCACCCGGCCGTCGACGTCCTTGGCGACCACCTGGCCGAGCCGGTCGCGCGTGAACGCGATGGTCCCGCCGAGCGCGTCGACGCGGGCGGCCAGCCGGCCCGCCGCGTCCCTCCGGTAGGTGAGGGTACGGCCGTCGAAGTCCGTCTCGGAGACGAGGCGGTCGGCGGCGTCGTACTCGTAGGTCCAGGCCAGCCCCTGCGGGTTCGTGACCCGCGTGAGACGGAGCCCGGCGTCGTGCTCGAACGCGTAGCGCGCGCCGTCGGGTCGGATGTGGGCGGCCGGCAGGTCGAAGTGCGTGTACTCGAAGCGGGAGACGCCACCGGACGGGTCGGTGCGGGTGAGCAGGTTCCCCTCGCCGTCGTACGTCCACGACTCGGTGGCGCCGTCGGGACCGGTGCGCCGGGCGAGTTGCCCGTCGGCGTCCCACTCCAGGCGGGTGACGCCCCCCGTCGGATCGGTGACCCGGACCGGCCTGCCGAGGGCGTCCCGCTCCGTGCGGGTGAGGGCGCCGACCGGGTCGGTCACTTCCACCGGCAGCCCGGCCGCGTCGCACACCACGTGCGCCGTGGATCCCAGCGGGTCCGTGATCGAGGTGAGCCGGCCGCCGCGGTCGTAGGCGTAACGGGTGGTGGCCCCGGCCTCGTCGGTGACCGCGATGCGATTGCCGCGTTCGTCGTACGCGTGGACCACGCGTGTGCCGTCGGGGCCGACGACCTCCACCGGCAGACCGAACGGCCCGCGCACCGTGCGGAGTTCGCTGCCGTCGGGGCGGACGGCCGAGACGACCCGGCCCTCTTCGTCGTAGCCGAAGGCGGTGGTGAGGCCCAGCGGGTCGGTGCGGCTGACGAGGCTGCCGCGGTGGTCGTGGCCGAACCGCGTGGTGTGGCCGAGCGGATCGGTGGTGGCCAGGACGCGGCAGCCGGGGCCGATCAGATGCCGGGTGGCCCGGCCGTCGGCGGTGGTCAGGACCGTCGTGCGATGACCGGTCCCGGCGTCCGGTTCGGTGTAGGACAGGGCTATCTGGACGTGGCCGGCCTCGCCGCCCTCCGCCACGACCCGGTCGCGGTCGTCGTAGACGTAGTCGTAGCGGCTTCCGTTGGAGTCGATCCAGGCGATCACGCGGCGGCGGTCGTCGTAGACGAAGGTGGTCACGGCGCCCGACGGCCTGGTGACCGTCGTGAGGTCGCGGTCCCGGTAGCCGTAGCCCAGCAGTGGCAGATCCGCCCCTCCCTCGCCCCCGCCGGCCAGGGACAGGCCGGTGACCAGCCCGTCGGCGACGGACAGGTTCACCCGGTGACCCGCCGAGTGGACCAGGGCCAGCGGCACTCCGTCCGCACCGCGGTCGATGTCGACGGTGTGCCCGTTGCGTTCGGTGACGCCCGACAGCCAGGCGATGCCGTCGCCCCCCGGCCCGGCGTCCGACGGGGCGGCGAAGTGGAAGGCCAGGCCGCTGTCGAGGGCGCTGACCGTGTAGCCGCCGTCGGTGCCGCGGGCCAGCAGCGTGCGGGCGCGGCCCGTCTGCGGGCGGGTCGGCGAGCCCGGGACCGGATGCGGGTACGGCACCAGAAGTCCCTCGGCGGTGACGTGGACGACGCCGATGGCGTCGATCACCAGACGCTCGTCGACGGTGGACGTCCAGGCGGGCCCCAGGAAGCGGCCGACCGCGGTGCCCGACTCGGTGCGGCGGGTGAAGACCAGCGGCAGGATGCCGGGGATCTCCAGATCGGTCTGCGGCAGGAACATCCGGCCCGAGGCGAGGTCCACCGGGTCGGTGCCGTCGGTGGTGCGCTCGCCGTCCGGACGGCGGTGGGTCCCGTCCGGGGCGTCGTCGACCAGACGGCGCAGCCGCGCGGCGTCGGCGGCCTCCTCGGCGACGCGGATCCCCTTCACCCCGGCGCCGCCGCCTCCGGTGGCCACGGTCAGCGCGATGTCGGGCAGCAGCCGGCCGAAGCCCTCGGCCGGGTCCTTCATGAAGTCGCCGATCATCTGCTTGCCGGTGCCGACCGGGTCGTTGGCGGCCACCACCAGCCCGGCGGCCAGGCTGTTGAGGGACGTGGCGTACTCGGCGGGGTGCGTGATGTTGTACGGGTCCATCGGGTTCACGCTGCGCACGAAGTTCAGCAGCCCGGCCGTGCCCTTGATGACGCCGCCGCCGACATGGTCCCCCATGATCTGCAGCTCCTGGACGCCGTCGCCCAGCTGTTCGGCGTACGACGGCTTCTTCGGCGCCAGGTCGCGGGCGGCCCGCACCGCGGAACGCGCGGTCTCCGCGGCCGAGTTCCGCTGCTTGCGGGCGTCGGCGAGGAGGTCCTGGGCATCCTGCATCAGTTTCCTGCCGGGGTCCTCGAACGTCGCCGCGGGCCGGGGCGGCAGTGCGGCCGGGTCGCGCTGGTCGGCGGGCCGGGCGTTGTAGCGGTCGACGGCGCTGTTGTAGTCGTCGACCTTCTTGCGGTGGGCGTCGGCCGCGTCCTCGGAGGCCTTGACGCCGTCCTTCCACTTGTCGATCGCCGTCTGGGCCTGTCCCTGGGCCCAGGTGACGGTGCCGGCGAACGCCTCCAGCGCGGCGGCCGCCTTCTCGACTGCGTCGGAACCGGTGAACCACTTGGGCGGCTGGGTGCTCACCGCGGTCCGCACGGCCTCGGCCGTCTCGCCCTCGAGCCGGGAGGAGTCCAGGCCCTTGAGGCCCTCGCCCGCGTTGTCGAAGGCCGCCTGGAAAGCCCGGAGTTTCCCGGCGGTGGAGCGGATCTTGTCCGCGCTGCCGTAGATCAGCTTGGTCTTGTCCTCGGTCTGCCCGAGGTCCATCTCGTCGACCTCGGCGCCCAGCCGGTCGGCGACCGAACGGGACTGCTCGCGCACCCAGTCCGCGCCGGACTCCCAGCCGACGTCCTCCAGCCGGTCGGCGGTCCAGTTGCCCGCGTCCTCGACCCGGTTGCCCACCCACTCGACGCCGTCCTCGACCGCGTCCTCGACCGAGTCGGGCGTGATGTCACTGATGAAGTCGCCGATGCCCACCGTCAGTTCCCCCCGGACTCACCCTGCTGCTCCTGCCGGGCGCGTTCCTCCGGCGACGGGCCGAAAGTGTCGTCCAGCGCCTGGTTCCACTGGTCGTCGGAGATGCCCAGCGCGTCGTTGAGCACCTGCGACTGCTGACCGCCGTGGCCCTCGGTGAGGACGGTGCGACCGGTGTCCTTCCAGGTCTGCTCCATGTCCTGACCGGCCTTGTCGAACGACTCGGCGCTCCAGTCCGGGTCCAGGTAGTCCGGTGTGAACACATCGCCCCAGTCCTGCCGGGTGATCTCCTCCTCGCTCGCGTGCGGATCGCCGCCCATCAGGGAGTTGACGCCCACCTTCAGCGAGCCCGCGACGTACTGGTCGTGCTCCCACTGCGTGCCCGCCGCGAGGCCGAGGAGGTTCGCGATGGCGCTGGCGTCGCTCACCAGGGCCCGGACACCCCACTCCCAGCGCTCGCAGAAGTCCTCGAATTCGACCGACAGGCCGTGGTGTCCGGCCTCCATCCCGGTCATCGCCAGCTCCGAGAACCCCTTTCCCGTCACCGAGCCGGTGGCGCCGCCGAGTTCACCCAGCTCGTCGATGGTCGCGCCCACGCCCTGGGTGAACCTGGCGACGGCCTCCTTGCCGAGCCGCAGGTCCGTTCCGTCGCCGCTCATGACCGCGGCCCCTCTGCGGCCGCCCCCGCGTCGACGGCGACCGCGTCCGGCACGATGCCGACGACCGGCGGGAAGAACATCGCCCCGTCCTCGGTCGCGATGTCCACGGCGAGACCGCCGGGCTCGCCCAGGGCGGGCACGATCTCGTCGACGATGCGCGCGCCCAGCAGCGCCGCGTAGTCCACGGGCCGGTCACCGGGCGGGTGGCGCAGGGCGAACCGGGCCAGCGCGGCCTCGTCGCTGAACCCGCAGATCCATCGCACCCCGCCCGAACGCACCGACCAGAGACCTCCGTCGGCCACCGGCACCAGCAGGACCGAACGCCGCATCTCACCGACCAGGGCCCGCGGGTCGTCGTGGCCGCTTCTCCGCTCGGCGATGCGTTCGCCGAGCGCCGTCCTCGATGGCTGCACGGTTCCTCCCCGGTCGTAGGTGACTCATGGCACCGTAGAGCAGGACGCGTGCGAAGGAGCGGGCGGTTCTGGTGAGACTCTCCGGCCCGGTGGGCGCGTGGGCGGTTGCGGTGAGACTCTCCGGCCCGGTGGGCGGTTCCGGTGAGGAACTCCGGCTCCGGCCCGGCCGTGCGCGGACGGTTCGGATGAGGCCTCCGGGCCGGTGGGCGCGGGCGGTTCCGGTGAGGCCCTGCGGTCCTGCGGGCGCGCGGGTCAGTCCTGGCGCCGCTGTCCCTCCATCGCCTCCACCAGCCGGTCCAACGCCCGCAGCACCCACTCGCGGTCGTCTCCCAGGCCCGCCAACAGGTCGACCTCGGCAGCGAGTTGGCGGGGGAAGAGGTCGTCGACGGCTCGGGCGCCCGACTCGGTGATGGCGAGCAGGGCGGCCCGGCGGTCGGCGGGGTTGGGGGTCCGGGTGATGAAACCGCGCTTCTCCAGCTTGGCGAGGGTCTTGCTGACGCCCGCGCGGGAGAGGCCGAGGCGTTCGGCGAGGGTGCGGGCGATGACCGGCTCGGTGGCGTGGCGCAGGGGGATGAGCGTGTCCACCTCGGGGGCGGTGAGAGGGGCGCCCGCGTAGAGGGGTTCGACGGCGCGGTCCAGCAGACCGGTGGCGCGCTTGAGCAGGCCGACCACTTCCATGGGGGAGGTGTCGAGGCCCGGATGGTGCGCGGCCCACTGGGCGCGGACGTCGGCGGGGGACGCGGGGGTGGTGGGCATGCGGCTCGCCTTCTGACCTGCTCGCTATTTGTTAGCTAGTGAACTATTGGTTATCTTTATTCTTATGGTACCTCCGTCATCCTCCCGCGCCGCCGCCGCGCCGACCGCCGACGCCCCCGCTCCCGCCCCGAAGGAGCGCTCCGCCGTCGCCCTGGTCGCCGTCCTCGGCGCCCTGACGGCGGTCGCCCCGCTCGCGACCGACATGTACGTCCCCGGCTTCCCGGCCATGGGGGACGCGCTCGGGGCGAGCAGCTCGGCCGTGCAGCTGACGATGACCGCGTTCCTGGCCGGGCTGGTCGTCGGCCAGCTGCTGATCGGCCCGCTCAGCGACGGGCTCGGACGGCGCCGACTGCTCCTGTCCGGATCGGCAGGGTTCGTCCTCTTCTCCCTGCTGTGCGCCGTCGCCCCTAACGTCGGCCTGCTGACCGGCGCCCGCTTCCTCCAGGGCGTGGCAGGCGCGGCCGGCATGGTGCTGGCCCGGGCCGTGCTCACCGACCGCTTCCACGGTGCGGACCTGCCACGCCACTTCGCGGTGCTCTCCCAGGTCATGGGCGTGGCGCCGATCGCCGCGCCGGTGCTCGGCGGGGTCGTCCTGGGCGTCTCCACCTGGCGTGCGGTGTTCGCCGTGCTGGCGGCGCTGGGCGGACTGCTGCTGTTCGCCGTGGTGCGCGCGGTGCCGGAGTCCCTGCCGCCCGAGCGGCGTCGCAGCGGCGGGTTCATGAACACCTTCCGTGCCATGGGAACGCTGCTCGGCCGCCGGGCGTTCATGGGATACGTCCTGGTCGTCGCCTTCGTCGCGGCGGCCCTCTTCACCTACATCAGCGGTTCCAGCTTCGTCTTCGAGAACCTCCACGGCGTCTCCTCGACGACGTACTCCCTCATCTTCGCCACCAACGCGGTCGGCATGCTGCTCGCCGGCGCGGTCTTCTCCCGGCTCGCCGGCCGGGGCGTGCGGCTGAACACCCTGCTCTCGGCCGGTGTCGGCGTGGTGCTGGCGGGCGCGCTGGGGCAGGTTCTGGTGGTCCTGTCCGTGGGGGAGAGCCTCGTGGGCACGTGGATCACGCTGTTCGTGACCGCGAGCGGCATCGGCCTGGTCTTCCCGGGCGGTATGAGCATCGGACAGGCGGTGGGGCGGATGGCGCCGGGAGCGGCGTCCGCGCTGCTCGGCGGTCTCCAGTTCCTGTTCGGAGCGCTCGCCTCGCCGCTGGTGGGACTGTTCGGGGAGGACAGCTCCCTGCCGATGGCCCTCATCATGCTGGCCGCCGCCACGGGAGCGGGCCTCACCCTCGTCGGGCTGGCCCGACCGTGGCAGGGGCACGGGGAACCGGCGTCGCCGTCGGTGTGACGGGGGTGCCGGTGCGCCGGTGGTGTCGGTGGGGTGACGGGGGTGCCGGGCGCCGGTGGTGTCGGTGGGGTGCGGTGGGGCGGGGTGGGGGGGATTGCGGCGGAGTGCGGGGCGGCGTGTCGGGGTGCGGTGGGGTGTGAAGAGGTGAAGCGTCGGGTGGACGTCGCTCTCGTGGGATCGTGCCCTCGATCCGTCGCGTTCCGCGTCGCGGCGGAGGCTGCGGCAGAGTCGGAGCGGGGGTGGACCAGCGTCGCTCCCGAGTCGCCCCGGCGGCGAAGATCCGCCACAATGGGCGCCCGTCGTCCGTTCGTCCGTACCGAACCACCGAGGTTTCCCGTGACCCACTCCGTGGCCCGCGAGCCGCAGCGGCGTAATTCGCGGTCCAACCGGGCGCGCATTCTGGCCACGGCCCGGCAGGAACTGGGCCGGAACCCGGACGTCACCCTGGAGGAGATCGCGCGGGCCTCCGGCGTCGTGCGGAGGACCCTCTTCGGCCACTTCCCCGGGCGGGCGGCGTTGCTGGAGGCGCTCGCGGAGGAGGCGTCCGAGGCGTTGCGTGGCGCGCTGGCGGTCGCGACGGCCCCGCAGGAGCCGGCCGAGCGGGCGCTCGCGCACTTCGTGCACACCATCTGGCCGGTGGGCGACCGCTACCGGCTGCTCCTGGCGCTCGCCCGGCGCGATCTGGGCAACGAGCGCGTCGCCGAGATCCTCGCCCCCGCCCGCGAGGAGGTCACCGCCATCCTGACGCGCGGACAGTGCGACGGCGTCTTCCACACGCAGCTTCCGCCCGCCGTGCTGAGTGCCGGACTCGAGGCGATGCAGGTCGCGCTGCTGGAAGAGGTCAACACGGGCGCACTGGAGGACGACGGGACCCGGACGGCCGTCGTGGCGCTCCTCGCGGCGGGGGTACCGGAGGAGCGGGCCCGGGCCGTGGTCGAGGAGATCGTGTCCCCGGCGACGGCGACGGCGACGGCGGCCTCGTCGGAGGAGCAGGCGCAGGTGTAGGGGGCGTCGGCGGGGGCGGCGGCGACATCGGTAGCGGGTACGCGGCGAGGGGCCTGGAGCGTCCGGCTCGCTCCGGGGCAGGCCCCGGTTTCCGTCCCGCGCTCACAGGTCCCGCTCCTGCTCCTCCTGCGACGCCTGGCCCGGCCGGAAGGTGACCGACCTCCCCGTGAACCGGGCTTCCAGGCCGGTGGCGGTGGTGGTCACGGAGCGCAGAGTCAGGCCCTCGGGGATGTTCCGCAAGGGGATCGGCTGCTCGAAGGCCCTGTCGAGCAGCGCTTCCCCGGCCGCGGGCAACGCGCCGCCCTCGACCTGGAAGTCGTCGAACGCGATGCGGTTCCCGGACGCCGCCGAGACCGTCGTGGTCACGGTGACCCTCCCTCCGCCGAGAGGCAGCAGGAGCTCCGCGCTGATCCGGCCCGGCCCCTCGCCCCGGGACACCTCCGGACCGAGCGCATCGGACACGTCCCGGTAGGACAGACGAGCGGTCGCCGCCGCTGAGCGGGCCCGCGCCTCGCTGCCGTCGTCGGACCTGGTCAGCCCGTCCAGCCGTAGATCGAGTTCGGACAGCGGCAGCGGGCGGGCCGACCCGTCGGCGGGGATGTCGCGGGCGGTGATGTCCACCCGCCGCAGGGTGCCGGAGGCCGCCTGCGTCAGGACGGGGAACCCACGCACATGGACCTCGGGCCGCGCCGGGGTGCCCATGCCCTCCTGGAACGCCTTCGCCGTCCGGGACTCCACTCGTGCCGCCACGAGCCGGTCGACCGTGACGGGGATCAGGACCAGCGCGAGCAGGGCGGCGAGGCCGACGGTGGTGGCGGCCGGTCGCCGCCCCCGTCGCGCGTCAGGCGGTTCGGCCGTGTCGTGGGGCGCGTCGCACTCGGACTCGTGCTCGGACTCGTGCTCGTATGCGTAACGGGACGTGGGCTGGTGCATCAACTCTCCTTCGTGGTCGGGGACTTAGGCAGCTAGCTGGCGGCGGGAGGCGGGCGGCGGGCGGCGGGCGGTAGACGGCGGTCAAGGCTGCGGTGGTGTCGTCGTCCACGTTCAAGCCGCATGGGGGAGTGCGGAGTCGCCCATGGGTGGGTCGTGTGCGTCGGCTGCGTCTGGTGGGCGTACGAAGGCCGCCGTTCACGGTGCGTCAAGTGAGGGCGGAGCGTCCCAGGGCACCCATAGCCTCGGCGGCCTCGGCGGCCTCGGCGATCACGCAGGGCAGCGGACGTCCGAATATTTGCACACCGATGGGCAATAAACTAGTCTGCACGTCAACGGGCAATTAAATCGTCGTACTAGGAGCCCCCATGCCCTTCCCCGTCAGCACACCCGTCGAGAAGATGACCGGGCCGTACGCCAAGCGCTGGTCGGCGCTGATCGTGCTCTGCCTGAGCCTGTTGATCGTGGTCATGGCGAACACCTCGTTGATCGTGGCGGCGCCCGACATGACCACGGACCTGGGCCTGAGCAGCAGTGACCTCCAGTGAGTCATCGACGGCTACACGGTTCCGTACGCGGCGCTGATGCTCGTGCTGGGGTCGATCGGCGACAAGTACAGCCGTCGCGGCGCGCTCGTCACCGGGCTGCTGGTCTTCGCGGGCGGCTCGGTGATGGGCAGCCTTGTGGACCGGACCGAGCTGGTCATCACCGCTCGGGCGATCATGGGCGTCGGTGCGGCGGTGGTCATGCCGGCCACGCTGTCGCTGCTGGTCGCGATCTTCCCGCCGCGTGAGCGGGCCAAGGCCATCACGGCCTGGACGGCGACCTCGGGGCTGGCCATCGCCGTCGGTCCGCTGGTCGCGGGGTGGCTGCTCCAGGACCATGCGTGGGGCTCGACCTTCCTGATCAACGTGCCCATCGCGGTCGTCGCCGTGGTCGGCGCGCTCGCGCTGGTCCCGCCGTCCAGGGCGGCGGGCATGGGCCGGATCGACTACGTCGGTGGGCTGCTGTCGATCGTCTCCGTCGGCTCGCTGGTGTACGCGACGATCGAGGGCCCGCACTTCGGCTGGGGCGCCGGCCCGATCGCCGCGGCCGTGGTCGCCGGGGTCGGTCTGGTCGGGTTCGTGGCCTGGGAGCTGCGGCACCCGCATCCGATGCTGGATGTCCGCAAGTTCCGGCTGCGGCCTTTCGGCGGTTCGATGCTGGCGGTGCTGTTCTTCTTCTTCGGCACCTTCGGCGCGATCTACTACTCCACCCAGTTCCTCCAGTTCGTGCTGGGCTACGACGCGCTGGAGACCGGTGTGCGACTGCTGCCGCTGGCCGGTGCGGTGTTCGTCGGCGCCGCGGTGACCGGGCGTCTGACCCCGAAGCTGGGCGTGCGGGCGATGGTCGTGTCCGGCATGGTGATCGGCACCGCGGGCGTCTTCCTGCTCACCCTGGTCGACACGGGCTCGACGTACACCGACTTCCT
Source organism: Streptomyces sp. 3330 (assembly GCF_031456635.1). NCBI lineage: Bacteria > Bacillati > Actinomycetota > Actinomycetes > Kitasatosporales > Streptomycetaceae > Streptomyces > Streptomyces sp. 3330. The sequence continues at coordinate 75,717 of NZ_JAVDVA010000027.1, read as the reverse complement.
CGCGCCGATGATGATGCTGGGCTTCGCGATCGGGCTGAGCGTGTCCCCGGCCACCGACACGATCATGGGCTCGTTCCCGGAAAGCGAGCTGGGCGTCGGCGGCGGCGCCAACGACACCGCGCTGGAGCTGGGTGGATCGCTCGGCATCGCGATCCTCGGCTCGCTCCTCGGCACCGCGTACCGCGGCGAGTTGACCGACCTGGTCGGCGGCAGTCTTCCGGCCGCCGCGCTGGAGACCGCCGAGGACTCGGTGGGCGGCGGCCTGGCCGTCGCCGCGCAGGTCGCGAAGGACCCCGCGGGCGGCGCCCAGCAGGCGCAGGCCCTGGTCGAAGCGGTGCACGAGGCCTTCGCGCACGGCGTCGCCCAGACCAGCCTGGTCGGCGGAATCATCATGGCCGCCGGCACGATGATCGTCTTCGCGGTCCTGCCCGGCCGTAAGGCCGCGGCGGCCAGGGAGGACGCGGACGAGGTGGACGGTGCGGAGCGGTCGGACGAGGCCGCGCCCGCGCAGGAGTACTCCGACGCTTCCCGTTAGCACCCGCTGGGGCACCCGCACGCCCTGCAGCCCCGCCCCGCCCTGCAGCCCTGCAGCCCTGCCCTGCTGGCTCGACCCGCGCCCCGCCGTGGTGTTTCTCGGAACGCCGCCGGTGGGGCGTTCCGCGTTCGGCGGCAGGCGGCAGGTCTCCGGCGTTCGGCGGCGGGCGTCTGGCGTCCGGCACCGCGTCCTGCGTCAGGCCCCGGCCTTCGGCGGTCAGCCCCCGGCGTCCTGCGGTCAGGCCCCGGCTTTCCGGACCTCAGTCGGAAACGGTGGAGTGCTCCGGGTCCGACTCCCGCTCGACCGACTCCGACTCCGACTCCGACTTCGCCCTCGACGTGGACGCCGCCGCCTCCTCCGACTTCGCCCTCGACGTGGACGCCGCCGCCGCCCCCGACTTCGCCCTCGACTCGGACTCCGGTGCCGCCGCCGTCGTCCTCGGCATCAGTGCGTTCATCGCGGCGCACTGCTCGGGTCCCATGACATGGGCCAGCGCCCCCGTCACCGTTTCGGCCAGGATAGGGCTTGCGTGACAGAACGGTTGGCGAGGTGCGGCGGGCCGACGTGAGCCGTGTGTCCAGCGGCCGTGTGTTCAGCCGGGGGGGCGCCGGATTCGCTTTCTGAGCGTTACCGGCCTTGTTTCCGCCGAGTAAGCGTTTCCGTAACGCTATCGGGGCTGGTGAACGGTTTGTTCCCGGGCGTGAGGATTCCGTTGGAGCCACGGTGGGAAGCCGCTGCACGGTACCCGAGACCTGGCGGACCGTGTCGCTGTTGGGCTGAACGGGTGACTTGGCGTAAGAATGGCTGGTGCAGGCATTGAAAGCGAGTCAGTTCGGGGGGTGCCGGTGAACCGTTACGACGTCACCGATGAACAGTGGGAAGGGCTCGCTCAGGTTGTTCCGCTGCGGGGCCGGGACGCGTGGCCGTCGGCGGTGAGCCACCGCTCGCTCCCCGACGCGGAGACGGAGACCCGGCGCCGTTTCGTCGTGCTGCGGGTCAACGTCTTCGCGGACGCACGCGAGGTCGCCGAGACACTGATGGCGGGCATCCCCGTGCTGCTCGACCTGACCGGCGCGGAGACCGACACCGCCAAGCGCGTCCTGGACTTCTCGACCGGAGTGGTCTTCGGTCTGGCCAGCGGCATGCACCGCGTCGACCGCAACGTCTTCCTGCTGACCCCACCGGGCACCGAGGTCAGCGGAATCATGGAGGGGGCGGGGGTTCCCGGAGTCTGAGCGGCCCCGGGCGTCGGGCGACCGCACGGAGCGCGGCGCCTGGTGGCACTCGACGGCACCGGACCCATCGGCTTCCCGGCCCGTCAGCTCCCCGGTCCGGTCCGTCGGCTGTCCGGTTCGGTCCTTCAGCCGGCCGGTCCGGTCCGTCGGCTGCCTGGTCCCTTTGGCTCCCGGGTCCATCGGCTCGGTTGCCGTGTCGCTGCCCCGTCGGTCATCGTGTTCGCCGGCCGCGCTGCCGTCGTCGAGCGTGTTGCCGTCGTGGGCCCGGCACGCCCCTCGGCTGTGTCGCGCCAGCCGCCGCATCACGTCGTCGCTGGTCGGGTTCCGCGCCCGCCGTCGGCGGCATCGATTGCCTTCGGGGTGCTTCGGGTCCGGTGCAGTCGCTCGATCGTAGGAAGCTTTTCGGGGCGGAACGGTTCGTCTGGTGGCGGAGTCCTACGGTCCGGATATGCCCTCGCCGTTCGCCTCCCCCTCCGCTGCCTCCCCCTCCGCTGCCTCTTCCTCTGCTGCCTCCCCCGCCGTCTCTTCCTCTGCTGTTATCCCCTCCGCGCCGTTGGAGCACCCCGCAGACCACCCTTCGCCCGAAGAGCCGCCACCGTCTGCGGACGTCTCCCGTACCGTGCCCCAGCAGGCGCACGCGCCGACCCGAACGTCGGCCCAAGCGCCGACACAGGAGCGGACTCAGGCGCACGGGCGGTCCATGGCGGAACAGCCCGTCCAGCCCGTCCAGCCCGTCGCCCCGGAACCCTGTACGACGTCCCCGCAGGTGCGGTACGTCCGGCCCTGCGTCACGGAACTGCGGCTCTCCGCCTTCGCGGGGCATCGGCGGGCCCGGTTCCCGCTCGGCGCGGTCACCCTGTTCGTCGGCGCCAGCGGGAGCGGCAAGAGCAGCGCGCTGCGGGCGTACGAGGCGCTGGCCCGGCTCGGGGGTGGAGCCCCGCTCGGTGAGGTGTTCACCGACCCGGCCGCGTGTGTGCCGCAGGGGGCGCGGCCCGATGCCCAGCGCCGCCGCGGATTCCGTATCGGCTGCACGGCCGACGGACCCGGCGGCCCTGTTCTGCTCGACGTCGCCGTGCAGGCCGAACCCGAGCTGCGCATCGTGGGGGAGCGGCTGAGCGCGGCGGGCGTCGTGCTGCTGGAGACGGCGCTGCGCGATCCCGGGCGCCGGACGGTGCAGGCGGCCTGGCACACCGGCGGTTCCGCGCCGGTGACGCGGGCACCCCTGCCCGACGACCGGCTCGGCACCGCCCTGCTGCCGTTGCGCGTGGCCGGCAAGACCGACGGGCAGCGGCAGGTGCTGGCCGCCGCGGAACAGATGGTCGTCGCCCTGCGGTCCGTTTTCGCCTGCGATCCGCAGCCCGACTGGATGGGGGTCCCCGTCCCCACCGGCTCCGGCCGACTGCTCACCGGCTGCGACAACCTCGCCGACGTCCTCTGGCGCACCCGCGAGGAGTGCGCACGACGGCACGCACTGCTGGTGGCCGCGCTGTCCGCCGGATCGACGGGGGAGGTCGTGGACCTGCGCGCCGAGCCGCTGGCCGACGGCACCGTCCGCGCACTGGTCCACCGCGCCGACGGCAGCCGCACGGAACTCGCCCGGCTGGGATACGGCGAGCTGCGCTACATCGCCCTGGCCCTGGTGCTGCTCACCGGGCCGGGCGTACTCGACGTGGACCCCGCCGGAGAGGTTCCCGCCGCGATGCAGACCCTCACGCTTCTCGCGGACGGCCTCGACCGCGGCCTCGACGTGCGACAGCGTGCCGAACTGCTGCGGCTGGCGGTGCGGATGGCCGAGCGCGGGCACATTCGCTGCGTCGGCGCGGTCGGCGACGGGTACGGGGCCACCCTGACCGAGGGAGCGACGGTGGTACACCTGGGTCCGTGACAGAACAACATCTCGACGTGGCGCAGCTCCAGCGCAGGCTCGCCGAGTTCGCGGCCGCGCGGAACTGGCAGCCCTTCCACACCCCCAAGAACCTCGTCGCCGCGCTGAGCGTGGAGGCGTCCGAACTGGTCGAGATCTTCCAGTGGTTGACGCCGGAGGAGTCGGCGCGCGTCATGGAGGACCCGGACACCGCCCACCGGGTGACGGACGAGATCGCCGACGTGCTCGCCTATCTGCTCCAGCTCTGCGAGGTGCTCGGCGTCGATCCGCTGGCGGCACTGAGCGCGAAGATCGACCGCAACGAGCAGAGGTTTCCGGCGCCGTAGCGGGCCGGAGCGGTGGCGGTGCGGAGCGGTGGGGAGGCGGGGCCGTATCCGTGGTGGGGAGGCGGGGCGGCGGCAGGGTGCTGACGAGCCCGCACTCCAGCGGCTCGCAGCGGCAGCGCGGCGACGCGGGCAGCGGTCCCCGGCGCACTCCGGCGGCGCGCAGCGGTATCCCGGTGGCGCCCTGGAGGTCTTCCCCGCTGCGCCTCGGAGGTGAGTCGAGCAGTCCGTTTTCACTCTCCGCAGTCGCTGAGCGGACCGAAATCGATTTGTTGTCCACAGATTTCGGTCTTCCTCTGGCTTTTCGCCCCACAGACCCTCACTCTGGGTAGTGGACTGGTGGAGACGGACGTTCGGGCGGACGTGCGGGCAGCACGTCGGGACAGACGGGGGCAGCGCATGGACGCGGTGCGGCTCATCCTGACGAGCAGGCGCGCGCTTGCGGGCAGCGGCGCGGGAGCGGGGATCCTCGAGGAGGTGTGGCAGGCGCAGGCCTTGGCGCAGGCGATCGGCAGTCGCCTCGCCGTCTCGGGCCCGCCCGAACTGCGCGGCGAGGCGCTGGGGCTCACCGAGCTGGCGGGCAGAGGCTGCGGTGTGCTGGGCGCGCCGGACCTCGACCCGGGGGAACTGCTCGCCGCCCGGCTCACCGAACTCGACGACGCCCGCCAAGCACTGCTCGACCTGGGCGGCCTGCTGGGCGAGGTCGGCATCGCCCTGGTCGGCCTCGCGAGCGCGGCGGACGACCAGAGCACGTACTGGAAGTGCATGGAGGCCATCGACGCGGCGGACGAGTCCAGGGACCGGGTCCTGGAGATGCTGCGCAAGCTGGCGGCGAGAGAGGAACGCGAGGAGAGAGAGGGGGCCTTGCCGGAGAGGTGACGAACACCGACCTGTTGTCGGAGAGGTGACGAACACCGACCTGTTGTCGGAGAGGTGAGGAGCACCGACCTTTCCGGCGCCCGGCACCCGGCACCCGGCACCCGGAGCTCGGAGCCCGGAGCCGGCGTTTGGTGCGGGGTGCGGGGTGCGGGGTGCGGGGTGCGGGGTGCGGAGTGAGGGGTGAGGGGTGCTTGGTACCCGGGACCTGGTGCCTGGTGTCTCCTGCCTGGCCAAGCAGGAAAAGGGAGGGCGGGGGAGGGGTGGGGCGGGGGGGGGGAGGGGGGAAGGGGAAGCCGCTTCAGCCCGCCACGCCCCCTACCCGCTCGTCCCCCTCGGCCCCCGCTGCACATTCCCGGCGGACTGGAAATCCGCATCCAGCGCCGAGAGATCCGCGTTCAGCGCCGCCATCAGCTCCTCCATCTGCTGCAGCAGTCCCTTCGGCTGGGCTTCGGCAGGGGCGCCGTCCTGCTGTGGCACGGTCTCTTCGGACATGACGGACTCCTCGGCCCCGGCCCCTGAGAAGGGTCGATGCGGGTGTCGTCCCGGCTCTGACCAGCCGGGTACGGGCGCCGGTCGGTCCGGCTCCGTCCGCCCAACGATCACCGGTGAGGCGGGTCACTGGCCCGGGCAACCCCCCACGCGCGGCACCCCCGATTTTCACCCCGACCGGGGACGGCCGGGGGAGGCGGGACCGGTGGGGTTGACGGGAAGGGCTGAGTGCAGGATGGAGGTATGGATCTCCGCATCTTCACCGAGCCCCAGCAGGGGGCGACCTACGACACCCTCCTCGCCGTCGCGAAGGCCACCGAGGACCTCGGGTTCGACGCCTTCTTCCGGTCCGACCACTACCTGAAGATGGGCGACGTGAGCGGCCTCCCGGGCCCCACGGACGCCTGGATCACCCTCGCCGGGCTCGCCCGCGAGACCAAGCGCATCCGCCTCGGGACACTCATGACGGCCGGCACCTTCCGGTTGCCCGGCGTCCTCGCCATCCAGGTCGCGCAGGTGGACCAGATGTCCGGCGGGCGCGTCGAACTGGGCCTGGGCGCGGGCTGGTTCGAGGAGGAGCACACGGCGTACGGCATCCCCTTCCCGAAGGAGAAGATCGGCCGGCTGGAGGAGCAGCTGGAGATCGTCACGGGCCTGTGGGCGACGGAGCCCGGCAAGACGTACGACTTCCACGGCACGTACTACGACCTCACCGGCTCGCCCGCGCTGCCCAAGCCCGCGCAGGCGAAGATCCCGGTGCTGATCGGCGGCACCGGCGCGACCCGCACGCCCCGGCTGGCCGCCCGGTTCGCCGACGAGTTCAACATGCCGTTCGGCTCGATCGAGGACAGCGAGCGCCAGTTCGGCCGGGTACGGGACGCCGCTCAGGAGATCGGCCGGGCCGCCGACGCGATCACCTTCTCCAACGCGCTCGTCGTCTGCGTCGGCAAGGACGACCAGGAACTCGCCCGGCGCGCCGCCGCGATCGGCCGCGAGGTCGACGAGCTGAAGGCCAACGGGCTGGCCGGTTCCCCGGCCGAGGTCGTCGACAAGATCGGCCGTTACGCCGAGGCCGGCTCCCGGCGGTTCTACCTCCAGGTCCTCGACCTGCACGACCTGGACCACCTGGAACTGATCTCCGCCCAGGTGCAGGCGCAGTTGACCTAGCAGGGCGGGCGGGCACAGGACGAGCAGGTGAACGACGGCGCGCCTCGAACCGGTTCGGACATCGTCGCCCTCGTTGTCCGTGCCGCCGGAGCGCGCCGCCGATCGTCTGTGACACGCCTGTGACCGGAGGTATGGCTTCCGCCACAGGAGATCTGGTCGGCCCCTGATCAGCTGGCCGGATGCGCAGACGCCTCCCCCTCCTCCCGGCCCTCGCCACCGTGCTGCTCCTCACGGCGTGCGGATCGGAACACGCCGGTACGCGGAACGGCGGCGGCGTCGGCATCGGCGCGAGCGGCTCGACGCAGCGGACGCAGGTCACCGAGCCCGCCGTGGACGGGGTCCGGATCACCTCGACGACTCTCCCCTCCGCCTCCGCGAGCCCCGGCGATTCCGGCGGCGGACCCGTCGAGGCCGAACGCCTCCCGACCGGGGCCGCCGCCGACTCCGGCATCTCGGCCGCGTACGAGGTCACCAACTCCGGCACCGCGGACCTGACGTACACCGTCCGTTTCGACTTCACGACGAGCGCGGGCGAGGTCATGGCCGACGAGCGGGTGACCGTGCGCGCGGTGGGGGCAGGCCGGACGGTGCGAGGGACCGTCCGGCCGGGGATGCTCGCGCCGGGAGCGTCCCGGGTGACGAGCGTGAAGGTCGGCGAGGTGACCAAGGTCCCGGCGGACGAGGCGCCGACCGAGGCCGGGGTCTGCCCGCCCTCGGGGATCCGTCTCTCCGCCGACGACGGCGACGCCGCGACGGGTCTGCGCGTCGTGGGGCTCATCCTGGAGAACTGCGGCGACCGGGACTACACCGTGAACGGCTACCCGCAGGTCAGCCTCCTGGACGAGGGCCATGAGCCGATCGACGGCGTGAAGATCTTCCGAGGCGGCGGGGGCATCTCCACCGTCACCGGGTTCGACGACCCGCCCCGGCCCGTCACCCTGAAGCCCGGCGAACGCGCGAGCGCCGGCCTGATGTGGCGCAACACCACCGGCTTCGGCACCGCGGTCGACGTCCCGTACGTCCGGGTGCGCGCCGAGCCCGACGCCGCGCCGGTGATGGTGACCCCGCACCTGGACCTCGGCACCACCGGCAAGCTGGGCGTCAGCCCATGGCGAAGCGCACCGGAGCAGCAGACGGGGGACGGAACGACGGACGAACGGAGGAGACCGTGAGCCGGCCGCCCCCGCACTCCGCTACCGGACCCACCCCGTCAGGCAGCCCGCCCCCCACCCGGCCGCAACCGGCCGAAGCCCATGCAGCACGGGCCCGGCCACCCGCCCACCACAACCAGCGAACGCCCATCCATCACGGGCCCCCGCCACCCATCACGGGTCCCCGCACCCGTCACGGGTCCCCGCACCCGTCACGGGCCCCCGCCCACACAACCGGCCAACGTCTGTCCACAACCGCCCGCCGCCCAACCCTCGCCGTTGAGCCGCCTGAGCACGTGCCCCGCCCGTGCGACTGCTCTGCCCCTGCCCCTGCCCGTGCGACTGCTCTCCCTCTCTCCCGCCCCGCGCGACTCCACGGCACCCGTCCCCCTCCCGACTCCCCCTCGGCGCCGACTCCCGCGCCTGCCCCGGCTCCCCGCTTCCTCCTGCGCTCGCCCCCTCCAGGCTCTGCCCCGCCCCCGGCACCCCGCGCCTGACCAGCGGGGAAAGGCGTCGGTGGGCTGGGAAAATCGCAGGTGGCGTGGAAGCGTTCTCTGTACGTTGTAGGGGTGCGCGAGCGCACGATCAGCGCTTTCGCTCCTTCTTCCCGACCCGACCGAGGCACTCACGTGTTCCTGACGATCAGCACCACCGGCACCCCCGAACGCCCCGCCACCGACCTGGGCTTCCTGCTGCACAAGCATCCCGACAAGGCACAGGCGTTCTCCACCTCCTACGGCAAGGCCCACGTCCTCTATCCCGAGGCAGATGCCGAGCGCTGCACGGCGGCGATGCTGCTGGAGGTGGACGCCGTGGCGCTGGTCCGGCGCGGCAAGGGCAAGGGCCGGGGCGGTGCTCCGGACGCGGCCCTCGCCCAGTACGTCAACGACCGCCCCTACGCGGCCTCCTCGCTGCTCGCGGTGGCCCTGAGCGGCGTGTTCTCCAGCGCGATGCGCGGCGTCTGCGCGGCGAAACCCGAACTCCCCGCGCAGACCAGGCCGTTGCGTGTCGAGGTGCCCGCACTGCCCGCTCGCGGCGGCGCCGATCTCGTACAGGCTCTCTTCGAGCCGCTCGGCTGGACCGTGACCGCCGAACCGGTGCCCCTCGACACGGAGTTCGAGGAGTGGGGTGACTCGCGGTACGTGCGTCTGGTCCTGGAGTCGGAGACGCTCACCGTCGCCGAGGCGCTGCGTCACCTGTACGTCCTGCTGCCCGTCCTGGACGACGCCAAGCACTACTGGGTCTCCTCCGACGAGGTCGACAAGCTGCTGCGCGCCGGTGAGGGCTGGCTGTCCGAGCACCCTCAGCAGAAACTGATCACCAGCCGTTACCTCTCCCGCCGCTGGTCGCTGACCCGTCAGGCGATGGAGCGGCTGGAACTGGTCCGGCTCGCCGAGGCCGACGACAGCGCGGTCGAGGAGATCGACAACGCGGTCGAGGCGGAGGCCGAGACGGAGGAGCGTCCGACCCCGCTGGCCGTGCTGCGCCGTGAGGCGATCGTCACGGCGCTCACGGGGTCCGGGGCCGCCCGGGTCCTCGACCTCGGCTGCGGACAGGGCCAGTTGGTGCAGGCGCTGCTGAAGGACCCGCGTTTCACCGAGATCGTCGGTGTCGACGTGTCCATGCGCGCGCTCACCATCGCCTCCCGTCGGCTGAAGCTGGACCGCATGGGCGAGCGGCAGGCCTCCCGCGTCCAGCTCGTGCAGGGCTCGCTCGCCTACACCGACACCCGCCTCAAGGGGTACGACGCCGCCGTGCTCAGCGAGGTGATCGAGCACCTCGACCTGCCCAGGCTGCCCGCCCTGGAGTACGCGGTGTTCGGTTCGGCCCGCCCGCGCACGGTCCTGGTGACCACCCCGAACGTCGAGTACAACGTCCGCTGGGAGACCCTCCCCGCAGGGCACGTCCGGCACGGTGACCACCGCTTCGAGTGGACCCGTGAGGAGTTCCGCGGCTGGGCGGCCGCGGTCGCCGAACGGCACGGCTACACCGTCGAGTTCGTCCCCGTCGGACTGGACGACCCGGAGGTCGGCCCGCCCACCCAGATGGCCGTATTCACCCTGAGCAGCGCGAACGAGAAGGAGGCGAAGGCAGCATGACCGACACTCAGGTATCCGCAGGGCAGGGCCGCGTGCTGCCTGTCACCGACCTCTCCCTCGTCGTGCTGATCGGCGCGTCCGGGTCCGGCAAGTCCACCTTCGCCCGCCGCAACTTCAAGCCCACCGAGGTCATCTCCTCCGACTTCTGCCGCGGTCTGGTCTCCGACGACGAGAACGACCAGAGCGCGACACGGGACGCCTTCGACGTCCTGCACTACATCGCGGGCAAGCGGCTCGCGGCCGGCCGCCGCACGGTGGTCGACGCCACCAGCGTGCAGCAGGACGCCCGCCGGCAGCTGATCGAACTGGCCAAGCAGTACGACGTGCTGCCCATCGCCATCGTGCTGGACGTGCCTGAGGAGGTGTGCGCCGAACGCAACGCGGCCCGTACCGACCGCGCCGACATGCCCCGCCGGGTCATCCAGCGCCACACCCGCGAGCTCCGCCGCTCACTGCGCCACCTGGAGCGTGAGGGCTTCCGCAAGGTGCACGTCCTGCGGGGCGTCGACGACGTCGACAACGCCTCGGTCGTCACCGAGAAGCGCTACAACGACCTGACGCACCTCACCGGGCCGTTCGACATCATCGGCGACATCCACGGCTGCGCCTTCGAACTGGAGTCCCTGCTCGGCAAGTTGGGCTACGTGGACGGCGTCCACCCGGACGGCCGGCAGGCCGTGTTCGTCGGCGACCTGGTCGACCGGGGCCCCGACAGCCCCGGCGTGCTGCGTCGCGTGATGGCGATGGTCAAGTCGGGCAACGCCCTCTGCGTCCCCGGCAACCACGAGAACAAGTACGGCCGTCACCTGCGCGGCCGCAAGGTCCAGCACACCCACGGCCTGGCCGAGACCATCCAGCAGATGGAGGGCGAGAGCGAGGAGTTCCGCACCGAGGTACGGGAGTTCATCGACGGTCTCGTCAGTCACTACGTCCTCGACGGCGGCAGGCTCGTGGTCTGCCACGCGGGTCTGCCGGAGAAGTACCACGGCCGCACGTCCGGCCGCGTCCGTTCGCACGCGCTGTACGGCGACACCACCGGTGAGACCGACGAGTTCGGCCTGCCGGTGCGCTACCCGTGGGCGGAGGACTACCGGGGCCGCGCGGCGGTGGTCTACGGCCACACGCCCGTCCCGGAGGCCACCTGGCTCAACAACACGATCTGCCTGGACACCGGCGCCGTGTTCGGCGGCAAGCTGACCGCGCTGCGCTGGCCGGAGCGCGAGCTGGTCGACGTACCGGCGGAGCAGGTCTGGTACGAGCCGACGAAGCCGCTGCGCTCCGAGGCCCCCGGCGGACACGACGGCCGCCCGCTGGACCTGGCGGACGTCCAGGGCCGACGCATTGTCGAAACCCGTTACGAGGGCCAGAACCGTGTCTCGATCCGCGAGGAGAACGCGGCCGCGGCCCTGGAGGTCATGAGTCGTTTCGCGGTGGACCCGCGGCTGCTGCCGTACCTGCCGCCGACGATGGCCCCCACGGCGACCTCGCATGTCGAGGGCTACCTGGAGCACCCGGAGGAGGCCTTCGCGCAGTACGCGCGGGACGGGGTCGCGCGGGTCGTGTGCGAGGAGAAGCACATGGGCTCGAGGGCGGTGGCCCTGGTGTGCCGGGACGCGGAAACGGCGCGTAAGCGTTTCGGCGTGGACGGCCCCACCGGCTCCCTCTACACCCGTACGGGCCGGCCGTTCTTCGACGACGAGAGCGTGACGGAGGAAATCCTCGGCCGGATACGGACCGCGGTGGACGAGGCGGGCCTCTGGACGGAGCTGGCCGCACCCGACAGCGCTTCCGGCGCGGTGGACTGGCTGCTGCTGGACGCCGAGCTGATGCCCTGGTCGCTGAAGGCGTCGGGTCTGCTCCGCTCGCAGTACGCGGCCGTGGGCGCCGCGTCCCGCGCGGTCTTCCCGGGCGCCCTGTCCGCCCTGGAGGGCGCGGCGGCACGCGGCGTCGACGTCGGGGACCTTCTCTCCCGGCAGCGTGAACGCGCCTCGGACGCGGCCGCGTTCACCGAGGCGTACCGCCGCTACTGCTGGACGACGGACGGTCTGGGCGGCGTGCGCCTGGCCCCGTTCCAGATCCTCGCGGTCCAGGGCCGCAGCCTCGCCGGCCTGCCCCACGACGAGCAGTTGTCGCTCCTCGACCGGCTGGTGGAACACGACAACACGGGGCTGCTCCAGACGACCCGGCGTCTCTACGTCGACACGGCCGACCCCGAGTCGGTCCGGGCAGGTGTCGACTGGTGGCTGGAAATGACGGGCCGAGGCGGCGAAGGCATGGTCGTCAAGCCGCTGGGCGCCCTGGTGCGCAGCGGCGAGGGCCGCCTGGTCCAGCCAGGCATCAAGTGCCGGGGCCGCGAGTACCTCCGGATCATCTACGGCCCGGAGTACACCCGTCCCGACAACCTGACCCGGCTGCGCGGGCGCTTCCTCAACCACAAGCGGTCGTTGGCGATCCGTGAGTACGCGCTCGGCCTGGAGGCCCTGGCCCGCCTGGCCGAGGGGGAGCCCCTGTGGCGCGTCCACGAGGCGGTGTTCGGCGTGCTGGCCCTGGAATCGGAGCCGGTCGACCCGCGGCTGTGAGCGGCCCGCCCGGTTTCGCCCCGCCGGGCCGGGAGCTGTGCCGCGCCGCGTCCCTCCGGCCGGAGGGACGCGGCGCGGCGGCACCCGCTACGACCCGCTCGCCGAGCGACGAAGCCTGTCCCGGCGTCCCCCGTCACCGGGCCGGGCGTCAGGTCGGCCGGCCCGGCGACGCCGACCGGTCGGGCCTTCGGCGAGCAGGAGCTCGACGCCGGGACGCCGGGACCGGCGTTCGCTCCCCTGCCTCAACCCTCCACCGTCCGCCACCCGCCCCCTGCCCCGGCGTCCCCCCGTCCTCCGCCCGGCCCTGGGACTCCACCCCGCCCCCAGGCCTCCATCCGCCCCCCCCGGGCCCGGCCCCGGGCCTCCACCGGGCCCCGGGCCTCCACCGGGCCCCGGGCCTCCCGGCCCGGTGTCGCCGCTGCGGCTCAGCCGACGAGCTGTAGCGCCGTCTCCGCCCGTCCCACCCGTACCCGCTGCCCCCAGGTCAGCTCGACCGCGTCGCTCTCGATCCCGTCGCCGAAGGCGATGAGCCGCTCCGACTCGACGGTGAGCGTCAGCCGGTCGCCGGCCGCGAGTTCGCCCGCGACCAGCGAGGTGCCGGTCGCGGGGGACGGCCAGGCCTCCCGCACGAACCACACCAGCCGGTCCTCCGTCGGGCCCGGAAGGCGCAGGCTCCTGTCGCCTCCGCCTCCGCCTCCGCCCCTGCCTCCGTCCCCGCCGCCCCGCTCCTGCCACACCGACCGGATCCAGCCGGTCGCCCCGGTGCCCGTGCCCACCAGCACCCCGGAGGAGGCCTGGGCCTCGACGGCACCCCCGTCGTCGTCGAAGCCCAGGCGGTAGCGGGCGGTCTGGTGGCCCGCGGCGCCGAGATAGATCTCGTTGAGGGCCAGCAGCCGCTGGGTGTCGTCGGCCACCGCCTCGACCATGGTCAGCCCGTCCGTGCCGGTGCCCGCCGTGAACACGGAGGGCAGGAGCAGCCGGGCGTCCGCCGGGCGGTGGCGGACCAGGACACCGGGGTTGCGGCCGGGGTCGGTGTCGATGCCGACCACCGGCTGGCCGGCCAGGTACTTGGCGACGTTCGCCACCAGTCCGTCCTGGCCGACCACGACCACCACGTCCTCCGGGGCGAAGAGGAAGCGGTCCAAATCCCCTCGCTCCACGCGTGACTGACGCCAGGTCAGAGGGATCGCCGCCGTGACCTCCGCCATGGCCCGCCTGGTGCGCCGGTGGCGTTCGGCGACCTCCTCGATGTCCCGGCCCCGCGAGGAGAGGAAGAAGGCGGCCTGGCCGTGGGTGCCGTGCCGGGCCACCAACTCCTCGTACTCCGTGGTGCGGTGGACCAGCACGGCCCGCGGGGCGAGACTCATTCCCGTTCCCCGGCGCCGAGCCTCGACAGGAGCCCGGTGAGGACGTCCGGCGAGATCGTCACGCTGTCGATGTGCGGCAGGTTCTCGGCCAGACGCGTCCCGGTGAGGGCGTGCAGGGTCGCCACGTCGACGTCCGCGTGCACGCGCAGCCAGGCTGCCTGCGCCTGGGCCCGGGCCTCGCCGACCTCGCGCGCCGCCTGCGCCTCGGCGTGGGCGAGCTGGACCGAACGGGCCGCCTCCGCCTCGCCGAGCCGGACCGCGCGTGCCGCCTCCGCCAGGGTGAGCCGCTCGGTGCGCTGTGCCTCGGCGTCCGCGAGCTGCACCTGCTTCGCCGCCTCCGCCTCCGCCAGCTTCACCGACCGCGCGGCCTCCGCCTCCGCGAGCCGCACGGTCCGGGTCGCCTCCGCCTCCGCCCGCACCTTGTCCGCCGCCGCGCTCTCCTCCGCCTCACGACGGGTGTTCGTGCCGCGCTGCTCGACCAACTGCTCCTCACGACGGGCCAGTTCGATCTTGCTGGCCAGTTCGTTCTCGGCGATCGTCCGTTCCCGCTCGACGGCCACCGCCCGCCGTTCGTACGTCGCCCGGTCGGCCTCCTGCTGGATCAGCTCACGCGCCGGGGTGCGCAGCGCCCGCTCCACCTCCGGTTCCGGACGCAGCGCGACGACCCGCACGGCCACGATCTCGATGCCCGTGGCCGGCAGTCGCGGCTCCGCCGCAAGCCCCGCCGCGACCCGCTCCCGTACCGACGTCACGCCGTCCACCAGCGCCGACGCCAGTGACGTACGCGCGAGGACGTCCAGCGCGTGCTGCTGCGCCGTCTCCGTCAGCAGGGTGCCGAGCTGCTCCAGGGGCGCGCTGCGCCACACACCCGTGTCGGGGTCGATGGAGAAGTCGAGGCGGGCGGCGGCGACCGCCGGGTCGCTGATCCGGTAGGTCACCGTCGCCTGCACGGCCACGTCCTGGAAGTCGACCGTGCGGGCGTGGAAGGTCATCGCCAACTCGCGGTCGTCCACCGGCACTTCGGAGAGCGCCGCGCTCAGTGCGCGGAACCAGAAGCTGAGCCCGGGACCGTCGTGCGCCAGCTTGCCGGAGCGGTGGTGGCGCACGTGCGCCGTCGGGGCGCCGCGCAGATGGCGCCAGCCGAGGCGCCGGGTGATGTCGGCCATGAGTGACCCCCCTCGTTCCGTTTCTCGTCAATGCGACGATAAGAGAAACGATAGTCGTGCGTTCCTCTTCTCGTCAAGGGGACGAGAACGGGTGGACGAGGGTGGAGTGCGGGTGGAGTGCGGGTGGAGAGCAACAAGCGCGTGCGGAAACGGTCCAAGTAGGGGGTGAAGGCGGTCCTCGATGGTCAGGATGGAGACATGGGATTCCATGTCGACTCCGAGGCCGGGCGGCTGCGCCGCGTCATCCTTCACCGGCCGGATCTCGAGCTCAAAAGGCTCACCCCCAGCAACAAGGACGCCCTTCTCTTCGACGACGTACTGTGGGTGCGCCGGGCGCGCGCCGAGCACGACGGGTTCGCCGACGTGCTGCGCGACCGCGGTGTCGCCGTCCATCTCTTCGGCGACCTGCTCACCGAGGCCCTGGAGATCCCGGCGGCCCGAGCGCTCGTCCTGGACCGCGTCTTCGACGAGAAGGAGTACGGGGTGCTCGCCACCGACCACCTCCGCGCCGCCTTCGAGACACTCCCCGCCCCGGACCTGGTGGAGGCCCTCGTCGGCGGCATGACCAAGCGGGAGTTCCTGGAAGCGCATCCGGAACCGACTTCCGTGCGCTTCCACGTCATGGACCTCGACGACTTCCTGCTCGACCCGCTCCCCAACCACCTGTTCACCCGCGACACCTCCGCCTGGATCTACGACGGTGTCGCGATCAACGCCATGCGCTGGCCGGCCCGGCAGCGCGAGACCGTCCACTTCGAGGCGATCTACCGGCACCACCCCGTCTTCCGCGACGAGACCTTCCGCGTCTGGTCCGAGGGGCAGGCCGACTACCCGTCCACCATCGAGGGCGGTGACGTCCTCGTCATCGGCAACGGCGCCGTGCTGATCGGCATGAGCGAGCGCACCACTCCGCAGGCCGTCGAGATGCTCGCCCACAAGCTGTTCGAGGCGGGTTCGGCCGAGACCATCGTGGCGCTCGACATGCCGAAGCGGCGCGCCTTCATGCACCTCGACACCGTGATGACGATGGTCGACGGCGACACCTTCACCCAGTACGCGGGCCTCGGCATGCTCCGCTCGTACACCATCGAACCGGGCGTCGGCGAGAAGGAGCTGAAGGTCACCGACCATCCGCCGGAGCACATGCACCGCGCGATCGCCGCCGCCCTCGGCCTGAGCGAGATCCGGGTGCTCACCGCCACCCAGGACGTCCACGCGGCCGAGCGGGAGCAGTGGGACGACGGCTGCAACGTCCTCGCCGTGGAGCCGGGCGTCGTCGTCGCCTACGAGCGCAACGTCACCACCAATACCCATCTGCGCAAGCAGGGCATCGAAGTGATCGAGATCCCCGGCAGCGAACTGGGCCGGGGGAGGGGCGGACCGCGCTGCATGAGCTGCCCGGTCGAACGGAGTGCCGTATAGGCGTACCTGTGTCTGTATAAAAATGTCGAGCGTCGTATAGACTTCCGAGGGTCCCTGCCACCGCAGTCATGCGCACTGCACCTCGTCACCGCACCTCTGGAGCGACCCCCATGGCGACAGTCCCGACCGCCCTCGCCGGCCGCCACTTCCTCAAGGAGCTGGACTTCACCGGGGAGGAGTTCCGCGGCCTGATCGAGCTGGCCGCCGAGCTGAAGGCCGCCAAGAAGGCCGGGACCGAGGTCCAGCACCTGCGCGGCAAGAACATCGCCCTGATCTTCGAGAAGACCTCGACGCGCACCCGTTGCGCGTTCGAGGTCGCCGCAGCCGACCAGGGCGCCTCCACCACCTACCTCGACCCGTCCGGCTCCCAGATCGGCCACAAGGAGTCGGTGAAGGACACCGCCCGCGTCCTGGGGCGGATGTACGACGGCATCGAGTACCGCGGGTCCAGCCAGGAGAAGGTCGAGGAGCTCGCCGCCCACGCGGGCGTCCCCGTCTTCAACGGCCTCACCGACGACTGGCACCCCACCCAGATGCTCGCCGACGTGCTCACGATGACCGAGCACTGCGCCAAGAGCCTCGCGGACGACGGTTTCGTCCTCGCCTACCTCGGCGACGCCCGCTTCAACATGGGCAACTCCTACCTGGTCACCGGTGCCCTGCTCGGCCTGGACGTCCGTATCGTCGCGCCCAAGGAGTACTGGCCCGCCGACGAGGTGATCGCGCAGGCCCGCAGGCTGGCCGAGGACTCCGGAGCCGCGATCCTGCTCACCGAGGACCTCGCCGAGGGGGTGGCGGGCGCCGACTTCGTCGCCACCGACGTGTGGGTCTCCATGGGCGAGCCCAAGGAGGTCTGGGACGAGCGGATCGCCGCCCTCGGCCCGTACGCCGTGACCATGGACGTCCTGCGCGCCACCGGCAACCCGGACGTCAAGTTCCTGCACTGCCTCCCGGCCTTCCACGACCTCGGCACCAAGGTCGGCCGCGAGATCCACGAGAGCCACGGCCTGGACTCCCTCGAGGTGACCGACGAGGTGTTCGAGTCGGCCCACTCGGTCGTCTTCGACGAGGCCGAGAACCGTCTGCACACGATCAAGGCCGTCCTGGTGGCCACGCTCGCCTGACCGGGCGGCTCGGCCGCGAGCGGGCGGTCCGTACCCGTACCCGTGCGCTCATCCGCGACGGCGCCGCGGCTCGCGCCTGCCGCCAGGGCGCCCGTCGGGGCCGGCCGGCGTCATGCCGGGTGCGGCCGCCACTGCGCCGGAACGGCGGCCAGCCGGAACCACACCGCCTTGCCCTGGTCGGTGGGCCGGTGTCCGCAGGACGAGCTGAGGGCGCGGATGAGCAGCAGCCCGCGCCCGTGCTCCTGCCAGGGGTCGGGCTCCTCCGTGGGGGGACGGGTGAGATCGCCGGGCGGCACCGGGTCGGGGTCGTGCACCTCGACCTGGCAGCCGGTCGGCTGCAGCTCCACCACCAGCTCTATCGGGGCGTCCCCGGCGGTGTGCTCCACGGCGTTCGCCACCAGCTCGGCGGTGAGCAGCTCCGCGGTGTCGCTGTCCGCTCCGTGCTTCAGCTCGGCCAGCGCCGTTCGGACCAGCGCACGGGCCACCGGCACGGCCGCGGCGGAGTGCGGCAGCGCGATACGCCAGGAGGCGGCCGGCTCGGAGGGGCGTTCGTACAAGGCGAGTCCGTTCATGGCGCAGGTTCCGATGATCGACATCAGGTGGCCCTGCTTTCAACTTCAGGAATGGTACGGCGGCCTCCGGCAGAGGCGCTCGTCGGGCACCGCACGGGACCTTAGGCCCCTGCCGGCGACCTACCCGCGTCAACGGTCCCTCGCGCGTGCCCGATCCCGTTGTTACCGCGTTATCGACGACCGGTGACGTGTGTGACGAGAACATGCCGTGCGGTGACACAACGAGTCTTCCCGGAGCCTCTATCGCGTACTCATGACGACAGTCACGACAAGGTGATAACTTCGGGTACGACTGTCGAGGAGGCCGCCCTCATGAGTCCCTTCACCGGCTCCGCCGCCCGCACCTCCGACTGGCGCCACCTGCGCGTCGAACACACCGACGGCATCGCCACCGTCACCCTGGCCCGCCCCGAGAAACTCAACGCCCTCACCTTCGGCGCCTACGCCGACCTGCGCGATCTGCTCGCCGAGCTGTCCCGGGAACGGTCGGTGCGCGCCCTGGTCCTGGCCGGCGAGGGCCGCGGCTTCTGCTCCGGCGGAGACGTCGACGAGATCATCGGCGCCACCCTCGGCATGGACACCGCCCGGCTCCTCGACTTCAACCGGATGACCGGCCAGGTCGTACGCGCCGTACGGGAGTGCCCGTTCCCGGTCGTCGCGGCCGTGCACGGCGTGGCCGCCGGCGCCGGCGCGGTCCTCGCCCTCGCCGCCGACTTCCGGATCGCCGACCCCAGCGCCCGCTTCGCGTTCCTCTTCACCCGCGTCGGCCTCTCCGGCGGCGACATGGGCGCCGCCTACCTCCTGCCCCGGGTCGTGGGCCTCGGCCACGCCACCCGGCTCCTCATGCTCGGTGAGCCGGTCCGCGCCCCCGAGGCCGAGCGCATCGGCCTGATCAGCGAACTGACGGACGAGGGCCGGTCCGACGAGGCCGCACAGGCGCTCGCCCGCCGCCTGGCCGACGGACCCGCACTGGCGTACGCCCAGACCAAAGCGCTCCTCACGGCGGAACTGGACATGCCGCTCGCCGCGTCCGTCGAACTGGACGCCGCCACCCAGGCCCTCCTCATGAACGGCGAGGACTACGCCGAATTCCACCAGGCGTTCACGCAGAAGCGCCCGCCGAAGTGGCGGGGGCGGTGACCATGGCGGCCGACGAGGGGACACCGGCGTCCACGGCTCCGGGCGCTGCCCGCCCGCGCCGCCACGACGGGCCGCGACCGGCGGCCGAGGACCCGCCACCGCACGACGGCGGCGACCGCCCCCGGCGCATCGCGGTCATCGGAGGCGGCCCCGGCGGCCTCTACGCCGCAGCCCTGCTGAAACGACTCGACCCCGCCCGCGAGATCACCCTCTGGGAACGCAACGCCCCCGACGACACCTTCGGCTTCGGAGTCGTCCTCTCCGACGAGACCCTCGGCGGCATCGAACACGCCGACCCCCAGGTCTACGCCGCCCTCCAGCGGGACTTCGTCCGCTGGGACGACATCGACATCGTGCGCCACGCCACCCGGCACACCTCCACCGGACACGGCTTCGCCGCCCTCGGCCGGCGCCGGCTCCTGGAGATCCTGCACGAACGCTGCCGCTCCCTCGGCGTCGACCTGCGCTTCCGCGCCGAGGCGCCCGACCCCGCACGGCTGGCGCGGGAGCACGACCTCGTCATCGCCGCCGACGGGGTGCACAGCACGACCCGCGACACTTACGCCCAGGTGTTCCGCCCCCGGGTCGTCGGCCACCGCTGCCGCTACATCTGGCTCGCCGCGGACTTCGCCTTCGACGCCTTCCGCTTCGAGATCGCCGAAACCCCGCACGGCGTCATGCAACTGCACGGCTACCCCTACGCGGCCGACGCCTCGACCGTGATCGTCGAGATGCGCGAGGAGGTATGGCGGGCAACCGGTTTCGACGAACTCGACGCACCGGAGTCGGTCGAGCGCTGCGCCAAGATCTTCGCCGACGCCCTCGGCGGACGCCCGCTCACGTCCAACAACTCCACCTGGACCACGTTCCGGACCGTCGTCAACGAGCGCTGGTCCCACGGCAACGTCGTCCTGCTGGGCGACGCCGCCCACACCGCCCACTTCTCCATCGGCTCCGGCACCAAGCTCGCCGTCGAGGACGCCCTGGCACTCGCGGCCTGCCTGCACGAACACCAGCATCTGCCGGCCGCGCTGACCGCCTACGAGGAGGAACGCAGACCCGTCGTCGCCTCCACCCAGCGGGCCGCCCGCGCCAGCCTGGAGTGGTTCGAGAACATCGGCCTCTACGCCGACCAGCCGCCCCGCCGCTTCGCCTTCAACCTGCTCACCCGCAGCCGCCGCGTCACCCACGACAACCTGCGGCTGCGCGACCCCCTCTTCACCGACGCCGTGGAGCGGGAGTTCGGCTGTCCGCCCGGCACGCCCCCGATGTTCACCCCGTTCCGGCTGCGCGGCCTGACCCTGCGCAACCGGGTCGTCGTCTCACCGATGGACATGTACTCGGCCACCGACGGCCTCCCCGGCGACTTCCACCTCGTCCACCTGGGCGCCCGCGCCCTCGGCGGCGCCGGACTGGTGATGACCGAGATGGTGTGCGTGTCTCCCGAAGGACGCATCACGCCCGGCTGCACCGGCCTCTACACCGCTCGCCAGGCCGACGCCTGGCGCCGCGTCACCGACTTCGTGCACGACCGGGCGCCGGGCACCGCGATCGGCGTCCAGCTCGGCCACTCCGGCCGCAAGGGCTCGACGAAGCTGATGTGGGAGGGCATGGACGAACCGCTGACCGAAGGGAACTGGCCGCTCGTGGCCGCCTCTCCCTTGCCGTACAGACCGTCCGGCCAACGGCCCCGCGAGCTCGCCCGAGCCCAGCTCACCGACCTCCGCCACACGTTCGCCGCCGCCGCCGGACGAGCCGCCCGATCCGGCTTCGACCTGCTCGAACTCCACTGCGCACACGGATACTTGCTGTCCGGCTTCCTCTCCCCGCTCACCAACCGCCGGACCGACGCCTACGGAGGCTCGCTCGCCGGACGGCTGCGGTTCCCGCTGGAGGTCTTCGACGCGGTCCGCGCGGTGTGGCCCGCGGAACGACCGATGACCGTCCGCATCTCCGCCACCGACTGGGCCGACGGCGGCACTTCGGCGGACGACGCCGTCGAGATCGCCCGTGCCTTCGCCGCGCACGGCGCCGACGCGATCGACGTGTCGACCGGACAGGTGGTGGCCGAGGAGCAGCCGGAGTTCGGCCGCTCGTACCAGACACCCTTCGCCGACCGGATCCGCCACGAGGTCCGCGTGCCCGTGATCGCGGTCGGCGCGATCTCCTCCTGGGACGACGTCAACTCATTGATCCTGGCGGGTCGTACGGACCTCTGCGCGCTCGCCCGGCCGCATCTCTACGACCCGAACTGGACCCTGCACGCGGCCGCCGAGCAGGGCTACACCGGACCCGGCGCCGACTGGCCAGCTCCCTACCGGGCCGGCAGCCGCCCCCCACGCACCGGACGCACGGACGCACCCAAACCCCGCTCGAGACTTACGAGTTGAGCTGACGGAGACCGGCCCCCCGCGAGCCGAACCGCGACCCGACCCGGGCCCCGACCTGGAATCCGCCCGGGAACGGCGGAGGGGGGGAGTGGCCGGTGGGAGTGGTCGGGGAGTGATCCGTCCGGGAGCCGTTGCGGGAGGCGGTATGGGAGCCGTTACGGAAGGCGGGACGGCCGCTGGCCGCCGCCGTCACACCAACCCGCGCTCCGCCAGCGCCGCGTACACCGCGTCCGCCGAGTCCGGTGGGGTCCGGTCCTGCGTGGTGAGCACGAGGTCGGGGTCGACCGGGGCCTCGTACGGGTCGTCGACGCCGGTCAGCCCGGTCAGCCCGGTCAGTTCGCCCGCGGCCTGCCGGGCGTACAGCCCCTTCACGTCCCGCTCCCTGCACACCTCGACCGGGGTCGCCACGTGCACCTCGACGTACGGTGTGCCGCTCCTCGCGTGCCGGCGCCGCACCGCCTCGCGGCTGTCGGCGTGCGGCGCGATCACGGGGACGACGGACAGGACGCCGTTGCGGGCGAGGACCTCCGACACGAGGCCGACGCGCTGCACGTCGATGTGCCGGTCGGCGCGGGAGAAGCCGAGGCCCGCGGAGAGGAAACGACGTATCTCGTCACCGTCGAGGATCTCCACCCGATGCCCCTCGGCCCTCAGCCGATCGCTCAGGAAACGGGCGATTGTCGTCTTGCCCGCGCTCGGCAACCCCGTGAGCCAGACCGTGGCCCCCGGCGTCCTGGGCGTGACGGCCCTCGGCGCGACGGCTGTCGGCGGGACGGCTGCTGTCGGAGGGGCAGCGGCCCTCGGCGGAACGGCCCTCGGCTCGTCGGTCATGCGCAACTGTCCTCTTTCCTGCCGTCGTACCACCCGGGGAACGGTAGGTAAGGAATCTGAGAAGACCGGTCGAGGAACCTGAGGTTTGCGTGAGTCGCTCAGGGCGCGGGCGGAGTCACTCCCGCGAACTGCGCCCCCGCGTCCCGAAGTCGCTCGTGCAGTCCGTGGAACACGGCCGCGGAACGGGTCCCCGGCCAGTTTTCGGGCAGCAGACGAACGGGCAGGCCGGGATCGGTGTAGGGCAGGTGCCGCCAGGAGTCCAGGGCGAGGAGGTAGTCCCGGTAGGCCTCCTCCGGCGGCGTGTCCGGACGCTGCCGCCAGGCGTGCAGCACGCCCGCGTGACCTTCGAGGAACGTCTCGTGCTCCTTGGCGATGGCCGCCAGGTCCCACCAGCGGGCGACGGACTCGACCGTCGGAGAGAAGCCCAGGTGCTCGCCGCGGAACAGGTCGACGTACGGGTCGAGGCGCAGCCGCCGGAGGGTGTGCCGGGTCTCGTCGTACAGCCGCGCCGGCGCGATCCACACCCCCGGTGCGGCGGTACCGAACCCCAGGCCCGCGAGCCGCGACCGCAGCACATGCCGCTTCTGCCGCTCCGACTCCGGCACGGAGAACACCGCCAGCACCCAGCCCTCGTCCTCCGGCGGGGCCGTGGCATAGATGCGCCGGTCGCCGTCGTCGAGCAACTGCTGTGCCTCGTGCGACAGTTCGTACCCCGCCGCGCCCTGGGCCGTACGGGCGGGCAGCAGCAGTCCGCGTCGTTTGAGCCGGGACACCGAGGAGCGTACGGAAGGCGCGTCGACGCCGACCGCGGCCAGCAGCCGGATCAACTCGGCGACGGGCACCGGGCCCGGCGCGAAGCGGCCGTACGCGCCGTAGAGCGTGACGATGAGAGACCGGGGTGCGGGCTGATCGGACACGTTGATCATCTTAGGTCTTCGGTATCACTGCTGGTCACTATTGGTGTCATCACCGACGTGATCTTCACCGTGGCGTTCGCCGAGGCCTGCGGCCGCGCCTTCGGTTTCCACCTGGGAGCGGCCGCCTTCGGCGTGGTCCTCGACGCGGCCTTCCTCGACGTCTTCCGCGCGCAGTCTGAATCTCTGGAGCTTCCCGGTCGCCGTGCGCGGCAGCGCGTCCAGGAAGACGACCTCGCGCGGGCACTTGTACGGGGCCAACTCCTGCTTGAGGAAGGCGCGCAGAGCCTCCGCGTCGCGCCGGGCGTCCGCCCGCAGCACGGCGAACGCGACGGCCACCTGCCCCCGTTGCTCGTCGGGCCGCCCCACCACCGCCGCCTCGACCACGTCCGGGTGGCGCAGCAGCGCCTCCTCGACCTCGGGGCCCGCGATGTTGTACCCGGCCGAGATGATCATGTCGTCGGCGCGGGCGACATAGCGGAAGTAGCCGTCGCCCTCGCGGACATAGGTGTCGCCGGTGACGTTCCAGCCGTCGCGCACGTACTGCTGTTGCCTCGGGTCGGCCAGATAGCGGCAGCCGACCGGGCCGCGCACGGCGAGCAGCCCCGGCTCGCCGTCGGGCACGGGCCTGCCGCCCTGGTCCTGCACGCGCGCCTGCCAGCCGGGGACGGGCACGCCGGTCGTGCCGGGCCGGATGTGTTCGTCGGCGGCCGAGATGAAGATGTGCAGCAGCTCGGTGGCGCCGATGCCGTTGATCAGCCGGACCCCGGTCCGCTCGTGCCAGGCCCGCCATGTGGCCGCGGGCAGGTTCTCCCCGGCCGAGACGCAGCGGCGCAGCGAGGAGACGTCGTGCGCGCCGCCTCGGCTCGGGCTGTTGATGCCGCCGATGCCGCCGATGCTGTCGGGGTCGTTGGGGCCGGTTGGGCCGGTTGGGCCGGTTGGGCCGGTGGGGTCGTTGGGGCGGTTCTGGCTGTTCAGGTCGTCGAGCATCGCGCGGTAGGCGGTGGGGGCGGTGAACAGCACGGTCACCCGGTGGGCGGCGATCGCGGGCAGCAGTTGCCGGGGGCCCGCCTGTTCGAGCAACAGCGCGCTGGCGCCGGCCCGCATCGGGAAGACGACCAGCCCGCCGAGGCCGAAGGTGAAACCCAGCGGCGGACTGCCGGCGAAGACATCGTCGGGAAGCGGTTTCAGTATGTGCCGCGAGAAGGTGTCGGCGATCGCCAGGACATCCCGGTGGAAATGCAG
This sequence comes from Streptomyces sp. 3330, assembly GCF_031456635.1. Classification (NCBI taxonomy): domain Bacteria; kingdom Bacillati; phylum Actinomycetota; class Actinomycetes; order Kitasatosporales; family Streptomycetaceae; genus Streptomyces; species Streptomyces sp. 3330. The sequence goes on along the minus strand of NZ_JAVDVA010000027.1, from coordinate 51,204 downwards.
ACAACCCTTCGGCCGACCGGTGGTGCCCGAGGTGAAGGCGATCAGCGCCACGTCGTCGGAAGCGGTTTCGACGGCTTGGTACGGCTCTTGTGGCGCCGACCGGTTCAGCAGATCGTCGGACGCGTCACCGCCGTACGTCGTGATCCGGAGGCCGGGTATCTCCGCCTTGGCGAGGTCGTCCACGGCCCTGACGTCGCAGAGCGCGTGTTCCACCCGCGCGATCTCGCACATGGTGCGCAGTTCCGAAGGCCGTTGCTGGGCCAGGACGGTGACCGCGATCGCGCCCGCCTTCAGCACCGCCAGCCAACAGGCGGCGAGCCAGGGCGTGGTGGGGCCGCGCAGCAGCACACGGTTGCCCGGGACGACTCCGAGGTCACCGCTGAGCAGATGCGCGATCCGGTCGACGCGGGCCCGCAGCTCTCCGTACGTCCAGGACGGCCCCGAGCCGGTGTGGAACACGGGCCGGTCCGGCGCGGTGTGGTCGAGCAGCTCGGCGGCGCAGTTCATCCGGGCGGGGTAGTCCAGCTCGGGCAGATCGAAACAGAGCTCGGGCCAGTGGCCGGGCGACGGAAGGTGGTCGCGCGCGAAGGTGTCGACGTGGGCCGAGACGTTCATGGGCGTTCGCCCCCTTGCCTGGATGGACTGTCCGGCTGGGCTGCCCGGGCGGGCGTCGTCTTGGGGTCGCGCAAGGATCGTAGCGCGTTGGTGACGACAGTCAACGGGCCGCGATACCGTCAGGGGGAGGCGGTGGCGGCCGACCGGAGACATGGCCCGCGAACGGCCCGGGCGGGCTCGACCGTCCGGCACGGCGGAAACGGTTGTGGCAAGTCAGGTCCAGCGGAAACGGCGGGCTGGAGACAGAGAGAGCGGAAGCAGGAACACCGGAAACGGGACGGGGACCGGGACCGGGACCGGGAGAAATAGCTACGGAAACGGAATCGGAAACAGAAACGGGACCGGAACAGGAACGGGAGAAGCGGCTACGGAAACGGCCACGGAAGCGGCTTCGGGAACGAGAACGGCAGAAACGGGTGCCACGAAGCAGGCGTCGTGAAGCAAGCGCTGCGAAACAGGTACTGCGAAACACGCGCTGCGAAACAGGTACAGAAGGTCAGGTCAGGTCAGGCCGAGCACGGCAGAGGGGACAGGCGATGCCCGCATTCTCGCTCGAACCGGCACAGGCCGACTGGTGCGCCGCACTGCGTACCGTTGCCGCCGCACGGCTGCACCCACTCGCCGAGAAGGGCGAACCGGGTCGCGTCAACCGGCCGCTCGTCGCCGAGCTCGGCCGGATCGGCCTGCTGCCACGCCTGTTCACCTCCGGCGCCGTCGATCTCTGCCTGATGCGCGAGTCCCTGGCCTACTCCTGTACGGAGGCGGAGACCGCGCTCGCGCTGCAAGGGCTCGGTGCCCACCCGGTCCACGCTCACGGCAGCCCCGCCCAGCGGCAGTACTGGCTGCCCCGGGTCACCGACGGCACTGCGATCGCCGCGTTCGCCCTGAGCGAGCCGGGCGCCGGCTCGGACGCGGCTGCCCTGTCCCTGGCCGCCGAGCGGGACGGGCCGGACGGCTGGCGGCTCACCGGGGAGAAGTGCTGGATCTCCAACGCTCCCGAGGCCGACTTCTATACCGTTTTCGCCCGCACCACCCCGGGGGCCGGCGCGCAGGGGGTCACCGCATTCCTCGTTCCCGCCGATCGCGCAGGCCTCACCGGCTCCGCCCTCGACATGCTCTCCCCGCACCCGATCGGAACTCTCCGCTTCGATGGTGTCCCGGTCACGGCGGACGATGTGCTCGGCGAGCCCGACCGCGGATTCCGGGTCGCCATCGGCACCCTCAACCTGTTCCGCCCCAGCGTCGGCGCCTTCGCCGTCGGCATGGCGCAGGCCGCACTCGACGCGACCCTGGCCCACACCGCCCGACGCGACGCTTTCGGCGGCAAGTTGAGCGACCTTCAGACGGTGGCCCACCAGGTCGCCGAGATGGCCCTGCGCACAGAGGCCGCGCGTCTCATGGTCCACGCCGCGGCGTCGGCGTACGACAGCGGCGCCTCAGACGTACCGAAGCGCGCCGCGATGGCCAAGCTGTTCGCCACCGAGACCGCGCAGTATGTCGTCGACACGGCCGTCCAACTCCATGGCGCACGGGCCCTGCGCCGTGGCCACCTGCTCGAGCACCTCTACCGGGAGGTGCGCGCGCCGCGGATCTACGAGGGAGCCAGCGAGGTCCAACGCGGGATCATCGCAAAGGCGTTGTACGCCGAACTCGCGGACCTGGAGGCCAGGTGACCACCGAACGCGTCAACCCGCCCGCACTCTCGCCGCCCGTCGGCTTCTCCCATGCCGTCGTCACCACCGGCGAGCGGATCGTCTTCCTGGCCGGGCAGACCGCGCTCGATGCCGACGGAAAGATCGTGGGGGAGTCGCTGCCGGAGCAGTTCGCCCGGGCGCTGACGAATCTGCTGGCCGCGCTGACGGCGGCGGGCGGGTCGGCGTCGGACCTGGCGCGCGTCACCGTCTACGTCACGGACGTGGCCGCATATCGCGAGAACGCTGCCGAACTGGGCTCGATCTGGCGGGAGCTGGCGGGGCGCGACTATCCGGCGATGGCAGTCGTCGGGATCGTGCGACTCTGGGACGAGCAGGCACTCGTCGAACTGGACGGGTTCGCCGTACTCGATCGGTGAGTCGGAACAGTAACCGGTATCGGCAACGGATCGATTCCGTAACCGGTGTCAGCAACAGGCCGATCTGCGTAACCGATTTCGCCGACTCGTCGAATTCCGTAATCGGTTTCGCCGGCGGGGCGAGTTCCGTAACCGGTTTCGGCGATGGGCCGGATTCCGTAACCGGTTTCGGCGATGGGCCGGATTCCGTAACCGGTTTCAGGGCCCGACCGGCTTCCTCCCCGTAACGGGCATCTGCGACCGGCTTCGTTCCTGTAGCCGTTGTCAGCGCCTGGCTTCGGTATCCGTATCAGCAACCGGTTTCACCGAGGGCGGCCGGCAGACCCGCGCCTCGGCGGTCGGCGGTCGGCGGTCGGCGGTCGGCGGTCGGCGGTCGGCGGTCGGCAGCGGCCCGTCCGTCCACGGCGCGTCGGGTCCCGGTGGTCGGCCCCGGCGGTCAGGGTCAGGCGGCGACGGCGAGTTGTCCGGCGGTCACCCGGTGCGGGTCCACGACGCGGCCGTCCGGCAGCAGTTCACCGGAGTCGTCGAAGACGATGGTCCCGTCGCACAGCAGGTTCCAGCCCTGCTCGGGATGGGCAGCGACGATGTGCGCGTGGGTGAGGTGGACCGGCCGGGCGTCGGCAGAAGCGCTGGGGAGCTGGTGGGAACACATGGAGCACCTCCACGTCGGTGGGGTCGGCCGCCGTCCGGTCGGCCCCCATGCTCAGACCATGCGCCCGGCCCGCCCGCACATCCAGAGAGCGGCGGCAAGCGTGACAGCACCAGGACAACTCCAGGACCGTTCGTCGACGACCGGTGCGGACTCGCCACCGAAGGAGTGACGATCACGGCCCCGGGCGTGTCCGCCCGGTACCTGTGGAGGCCCCCACAACAGGAGGTTCTCCCATGTCGTTGCGTCCCGCCCTCTCCGCGGCCGTCGGCGCCGTACTGCTGCTGCTCGCGGCCCCGGCGGTCACCGCCACCGCCGATCCGCTGGAGTCCGTCACCGTCGATCAGGTCGGCAGCATCGCCACCGACGGCACCGTCACCCTTTCCGGCACCTACCGCTGTGTCGGCAACACGGGTCCCGTCTTCGTCAGTTCCTCGGTCGGTCAGGGTTCGGGCGAGGCCCGGCACGGCATCGGCGGCACCCGTGCCGTGTGCGACGGCGCCGAGCACGCGTGGAAGAACACGGGCAAGGCCACTCCCGCCGACCTCGAACCCGGTGCGGCCCACGTCGAGGCCACGCTGATGGAGCTCCGCCCCCAGGGTGGCCTGCCCCTGCCCCGCTTCCACGCCGCACAGGAGCGGGACATCACACTGACCGCGGGCTGAGCGACCGGTCCTGGACGGCGGGCGCGTCGACGGCACCGAGGCAGCGGCCTTCGCCCGGCACCGGCGGCCGCTGACACCGAAGGGGAAGGTGCCGCCCCTGCTCCGGGAACCCGGCGGCCGCTGACACCGAAGGGGACGGTACCGCTCCCGCTCCGGGAACCGGGCTGCCGCTGGCACCGAACGGCTCCGGGAGCCCGGCCGCCGATGACACCGCGCACCTGCGGGCACCGGACGCCCGTGACGCCGTACTCCGGGGGTTCCGGGACCACCTGCCCGGCCCCGGCCGCGGGGTCCCCGCCGCTCCCGGTGTCGTCTCAGACGGGGTAGGCGTGGGTCTGCGCGGCCTTCACCGCCGCCCAGACCCGGGCCCCCGGATACAGGTCGAGTTCGGCCGCGGCGACCGTCGTCAGGTCGGCGGCGAGCGGAAGTTCGCCGGTGAGGTCGGCGCGGATCTGGTCGCCGTGGGTCTCCAGCCCGGCCACCTCGCCGTGCCAGAGGTTGCGGGCGCTGGCGCCGGTCGGACGGTCACGGTAGAGGGTGACCGCGCTCGGCGGGAACGCCACGAACACCGGGCCGGACAGGACCTCGGTGGTGGTGACGGTGGGACCGGCGGCGAGGCGGACGGTGTGCCCGTCGGCCTGACCCCGGTAGAGGTTCAGGCCCACCAGCTGGGCGATGTAGTCCGTACGGGGATGCCGGGCGATGTCGGACGGCACGCCCTCCTGGACGACCCGCCCGTGCTCGACGACGACGAGCCGGTCGGCGAGCACCATGGCGTCCAGCGGATCGTGCGTGACCAGGACGGCGACCGCCTCGAACTCGGCCAGGTGGCGGCGGAGTCGGGCGCGGACCTCCAGCCTGGTGCGGGCGTCCAGCGCCGCCAGCGGCTCGTCGAGGAGCAGCAGCCGCGGACGGGTCGCCAGCGCACGGGCCAGGGCGACCCGCTGAGCCTGGCCCCCGGACAGCCTGCGCGGCTTGGCGCCGGCGTGCGCCGCCAACCCCAGGCGGTCCAGCCACTCGGCCGCCTGGGCACGGGCCTCCGCCTTGGTCGCGCCCTGGCAGCGCGGACCGAAGGCCACGTTGTCCAGGGCGGTCAGGTGGGGGAAGAGCAGATAGTCCTGGAAGACGACACCGACCGGGCGGGACTCGGGGGGCGTGCCGTCCAGCGCGCCGCCGTCCAGCCGCAGCCGCCCGCCGGTGAGCGGCGTCAGACCGGCGAGGGCACGCAGCGCCGTGGTCTTCCCCGCGCCGTTCGGACCCAGCAGGGCGACCACTTCACCCGGCGCCGCCCGCAACGCCACGTCGAGCCGGAACGCGCCGCGCTCCACGACCAGGTGGGCGTCGAGCCCGTCCGCTGAGGTATCGCCGCGGCGGACGCCGAGGCCGGCGGGGGACGTGCCGGCGCGGGGGGCGTCGGCGCCCTGCGGCCCGGGGCCGGTACCGGGTGTGGGCCTGGGCCCGTTCTCGGTCATCTCGCTGTCATCCACCGGTCGCGCAGGCCCGCCAGTACCGCGACGGACACGGCCAGCAGGACCAGACTGAGGGCGATGGCGGCCTCCGGGTCGCTTTGCAGGGCCAGGTACACGGCCAACGGCATGGTCTGGGTACGGCCGGGGAAGTTGCCCGCGAAGGTGATCGTCGCGCCGAACTCGCCCAGCGCCCGCGCCCAGGCGAGGACCGCGCCGGCCGCGACGCCCGGTGCGATCAACGGCAGCGTGACCCGGCGGAACGCGGTGAAACGGGAGGCGCCGAGGGTGGCGGCCGCCTCCTCGTAGCGCGGGTCGGCGGCGCGCAGGGTGCCTTCGACGGTGATGACGAGGAACGGCAGCGCGACGAACGCCTCGGCCACCACGACCCCGGCGGTGGTGAACGGGAGCGTGATGCCGAACCAGGAGTCCAGTGTCTTCCCGACGATGCCGTTGCGGCCCAGCGCCATCAGCAGCGCCACACCGCCGACCACCGGCGGCAGGACGAGCGGCAGGGTGACGAGGGCCCGGACCAGCCCACGCCCCGGGAACTCGACGCGGGCCAGCACCCACGCAAGCGGGACGCCGACGACCAGACTCACGGCGGTGGCGGCGGTGGCGCAGACCAGCGAGAGCCGCAGCGCCTGCCACACCTCGGCGCTGGTCAGCAGGTCGGGCAGGCTGCGCCACGGGGCCCGCACCAGCAGGGCGATCAGCGGCACGACCAGGAACGCCAGGCCGAGCAGCGCAGGCACCAGCAGGGGCAGCGGCACCCCGCGGACCTGGGCCCGGACACGCCGACGCCGCAGCCCACCCCGGACGGTGTCGGCCACGACGTCGGACCTGTCGGGCGGAAGGGTCACGGCTGCAGGAACCCGGCCTCGGTCAGGACCTTCTGTCCCTCGGCGGACCGCACCAGCGCGATGAACGCCTTGGCCGCCGCAGCGTTCTGCGCGTCCTTGAGCCGCACGATCGGGTAGTCGTTGACGGCGTCGGCAGATTCGGGGAACTCCACACCCTCCACCTTGTCACCCGCCGCGTGCACATCGGTCTTGTAGACGACCGCGGCGTCGGCCTCCTTCAGCTCCACCTTCGTCAGCGCGGCCTTGACGTCCTGCTCGTAGGAGACGGGGGTGAGCTTCAACTCAGTGGCGTCGAGGGCCTTCTGGGCGGCGGCGCCGCAGGGCACCGTCCTGTCGCACAGCACGACCTTCAGACCCGACTCGGTGAGGTCCTCGAGGGAGGAGATCTTGTCGGGGTTGCCCGGCAGCGTGGCGATCTCCAGCTGGTTGCGGACGAAGGTGGCGGGTGTGCCGGAGGCGTCCCCGGCATCCGTGACGATCTTCATCGTCTTGGGGCTGGCCGAGGCGAAGACGTCCGCCGGGGCGCCGCCGGTGATGCTCGCGGCGAGGGAGTCGCTGCCGCCGAAGCTGAAAGAGACCTTCGTACCCGGGTGCGCCTCCTCGAACTCCTTGCCCAGCGCCGTGAAGCTCTCCTTCAGCGAGGCCGCGGCGAACACGGTCACCGTTCCGGAGAGCCGGTCCGACGCGGACGCGGAGGAATCCGGCTTCGCCGACGAGGAGTCGTCGGACGACGAGCAGGCGCTCAGGGCCAGCAGCGCGGTGACTCCCAGGGCGGCCGCCTGCATCGGTCGGCGGCCGGTCCGGCGCGCGGTACGGGTCATCACGGGTCCACTCCCTCTGGTCCTGACGGACACCCTCACGTGTGGTCCTGACGGACCGTCCACGGCCTCCCGACGACGCCGGTCGACTTGATCACGACAACCGCCGGGCCGAGGAGCCGGTGGCCCCCCGTTCCGCGCGGTGCCCCCGCCGGGCACAGGTCGCGAGGGCCGGCCCGGTACGGTCCGGCGGCCCCGCCCCTCGCGTCCGGCGGTGAGGTTCCCTCCGCCGACCAGGCGCCTCGCGGTGTCGGCGCTGACACCGAGCAGGGCGGCTGCCTCCCCGATCCGGCGGATGCGCATGTGTCGATGATAATGCCGCAGATGCGAGGCGAAAGTCTCCTGTCGCTTCGCATGAGCCGGAGCTGTGATCTTCAGGGGTGGCATGTGCGTTTGCACGGGAGGCGAGTCCGGGTACCGTCGCTACGGTCCTCCAGGAGGTGGTAGCCCGTGAGCCGGTTCCTCGCACCTGCCGCCGGTTCGGACGCGCACTCGGCCCACGAGGCCGCCGCCGGGGCCGCCCACGGGGCCGCCGGGGCAGGGGTCGATCCGGTGGCGGAACTCGTCCTCGTCGGCGATCCGGCCCGTCCCGCCGGTCTCACAGTGCCCGACCTGCTGGGCCGGCCCCAGCACCGGACCGAGGTGACCTTCGCGTGCGCGCGCACCGGCCTCCGGCGCCACCGCTTTACCGGGCTGCTGCTGTACGAGGTCCTCGCGGACGCGGACCCCCGCTTCGACCCGGCCCGGCGCAAGGACCGTCTGAGCTTCCTGATCGCGGTGTCCAGCGCGGACGGCCACCACGCCCTGCTGTTCTGGGCGGAGATCGATCCCGACTTAGGGCCCGCGCCCGTCCTCCTCGCGGTCGCCGTCGACGACACCCCGCTCGACCGCGCCGGACCCCGGCTCGTCCTTCCGCAGGACCGCTGCGGCGCCCGGCACATCAGCGGTGTCCGCGCGATCCGGGTGGACGGCGGCTACACCCCCTGGCTACAACCTGTGGCCGTGACACACAGCGATACCGGTGCCCCGACTGCACGGAACGCCCGGTGAACAGGCCGCACCTGAGGAGCGTCATGACCGCCCAGCACCAGTCCGTGCGGGCCGGCACGCCCTGCCCCGTGGGCGGCCGCTGTTGCCGACGGCCCGACGGCCCGACGGCCCGACGGTGTCGTACGACGCCCCTGAGCATCCCCCGTGGACCAGGCGCCGTTTCCGCGACGTCCGCCGCCGCGGCGGGCCGAAGCCCCGACCGGTGGTGGCCGCGCGGCACCCCGCTCTCAGGTCCGGTCGATGTGCACGTTCGTCGACTTCACCCGAGCCGTGGCCTCCACCCCGACCTCCAGCCCCAGTTCCTCCACGGCCTCCCGCGTCAGCAACGACACCAGCCGGTGCGGCCCGGCCTGGATCTCCACCTGCGCGGCGACATCACCGAGCTTCACGGCCGTGACGATGCCGGGAAAGGCGTTGCGGACCGAGGTGTACGAGGCGCCCTCCTCGACACCGCCGCTCTGGGCCAGCTCCACCGAGAAGGCAGCCAGATCCCTGCCGTCGATGAGGCGGCGTCCGCCCTCGTCCCGGTGTGTGGCCACCCGGCCCGCGTCCGCCCACCGTCGCGCGGTGTCCGGACTCACCCCGAGCAGACGCGCCGCCTGGCCGATCGTGTAGGACTGCATAGGCGCCAAGATAGGCGATCAACGCGCCCCCGACCGTGCGCAGGGGTCGCAGGGATGCGCAGCCTCCGCCGCCGGGAGGACCCGATGCCAGGCGCTCCGGACGGGCCCCCGGGTCGGATGCTCCGAGACAGAGACAGAAACCGAAACAGAGACAGAGACAGAAACAGAGACAGAGACAGAAACCGAAGCAGGAGCTGAATCAGAAACAGAAACAGAAACACAGTGCCGCCGCATCGCACCGCACCGCAGGCACCGCAGGCACCGCACCGCGCCGCACGACCCCGGACCCGTACGCGAGCAGGTCCGGAGTCGGATGCGGCGGCAATCGCCGGTCAGATGTCCCGGAAGATCTCGATCTGCGCCCCGACCGAGTTGAGCCGCTCGGCCAGGTCCTCGTAACCGCGGTTGATGACGTACACGTTGCGCAGCACCGAGGTGCCCTCGGCCGCCATCATCGCCAGCAGCACGACCACCGCGGGACGCAGGGCCGGCGGGCACATCATCTCGGCGGCCCGCCAGCGCGTCGGGCCCTCGACCAGCACCCGGTGCGGGTCGAGGAGCTGGAGCCGTCCGCCCAGCCGGTTCAGGTCCGTCAGATAGATCGCGCGGTTGTCGTAGACCCAGTCGTGGATGAGGGTCTTGCCCTGCGCCACGGCCGCGATGGCCGCGAAGAACGGGACGTTGTCGATGTTCAGCCCGGGGAACGGCATCGGGTGGATCTTGTCGATCGGCGCCTCCAGCTTGGAGGGCCTGACCGTGAGGTCGATCAGACGGGTGCGGCCGTTGTCGGCCGGGTACTCCGGCGTACGGTCGTGGTCGAGCCCCATCTCCTCCAGGACCGCCAGCTCGATCTCCAGGAACTCGATGGGCACCCGGCGCACCGTCAGCTCGGACTCGGTGACGACGGCGGCGGCCAGCAGGCTCATCGCTTCGACCGGGTCCTCGGACGGCGAGTAGTCGACATCGGCGTTGATGTTCGGCACGCCGTGCACGGTGAGCGTGGTGCTGCCGATGCCCTCGACCCGCACCCCGAGCGCCTCCAGGAAGAAACACAGGTCCTGGACCATGTAGTTGGAGGACGCGTTGCGGATGACGGTTACGCCGTCGTACCGGGCGGCCGCCAGCAGAGCGTTCTCGGTGACCGTGTCCCCGCGCTCGGTCAGCACGATCGGCCGGTCCGGGCGGACGGCACGGTCGACGACGGCGTGATACTGACCCTCCGTCGCCGCCACCTCCAGCCCGAACCGGCGCAGCGCGATCATGTGCGGCTCGATGGTCCGCGTCCCGAGGTCGCAGCCACCGGCGTACGGCAGCTTGAAGTGGTTCATCCGGTGCAGCAGCGGACCGAGGAACATGATGATGGAACGGGTGCGTACGGCGGCCTCGGCGTCGATCGCCGCCATGTCCAGCTCGGCCGGCGGCACGATCTCCAGGTCGACGCCGTCGTTGATCCAACGGGTCCGTACGCCGATGGAGTTCAGGACCTCGAGGAGGCGGTAGACCTCCTCGATCCGGGCGACCCGGCGCAGCACTGTGCGCCCCTGGTTGAGCAGTGAGGCGCACAGCAGTGCAACGCAGGCGTTCTTACTGGTTTTCACGTCGATCGCGCCGGACAGCCGACGGCCGCCCACGACCCGCAGGTGCATCGGTCCCGCGTAGCCCAGAGAGACGATTTCACTGTCCAGGGCTTCACCGATTCGAGCGATCATCTCAAGGCTGATGTTTTGGTTGCCTCGCTCGATGCGGTTGACGGCACTCTGGCTGGTTGCGAGCGCCTCGGCCAGCTGCGCCTGTGTCCAGCCCCGGTGCTGACGGGCGTCACGGATGAGCTTGCCGATGCGTACGAGGTAGTCGTCTGCCATGAGACTGAGGTTATCTCAGATATGAGATGGCGCCTCATGGGGGGTCCGTTCGGGTGACGTCTCGTCAATGGTGCCTGGCCTTACGCGTACGACGCCACCCGAAAGGTCCGGGCAAATCAACCGATGTCGTACGACGTCCGGTGCTGCTGTGCGTGTGGCGCGGTCCGTGCTTGCCGCCGCCGGTCGTGATCGACCAGGAGTGACGATTGATGTTCAGCCGCACCCCGGGAAGGATGCGGAAACTCTTGCGGAAAGTGAGGGGCATTCGAGCCTCCTTGGTCGCGTGGCCTCCGTCCGCACCCGTCTACCCCCACTCGGCGGGACCATGACCGGCCCGTTTTCAAGGCCCCTCGCTCCGGGGCTCGTTCGGGCGTCGAGGTCCCGCTCGGCGGTGCTGACCGGCGCCGCAGCCCACGTCGAGCGTGCGCGTCTTCGGCGGGGCGCTTGGTTCTTGCGGAAACGCTGTTCCCGGGTGGTGGGGGGGGTATCGGCCTTCAAGCCACCCGTACCGCGCATACCGCCCGTACCACCCGTCCCGCCCGCACCGCGCAGGCCGCCCGCACCGCGCAGGCCACCCGTGCCGCGTGCGCCACCCGTACCGCGCAGGCCGCCCCTGCCGCGCAGATCGCCCGTGCTTCCCGTCCCGTCCAGGCCGCCCGAGCCGTGCGTGGCCGAGGTCACGGACGGGGTGTGCCGCACCGGCGGCATACTCGGCAGCGCTCGCGAGGGGGCTGCCGGTCGGGCCGGTCGAGTGCGGCATCCGGCTTTCTCCGGGTGTGGACCGCGAGCCCGGGCATGACCATTCAGCCCCCATGTACTAGAGTTATCTCGACATCGAGATATCTGCCGAGGCGCCCCGCAGCCGCCACCCTGGTAAGGGTTACCTAACTTAGCCTGACCTCAGCGGATCGGCCAAGTCTGCGTGGCGGCAGGATGCGGTGGTAAGCGCACATCAATGAAGGAGACTGTCGTGTCGGCGAACAGCTTCGACGCCCGCAGCACGCTGCAGGTGGGCGACGAGTCGTACGAGATCTTCCGGCTGGACAAGGTGGAAGGCTCGGCTCGCCTTCCGTACAGCCTGAAGGTGCTGCTGGAGAACCTGCTCCGTACCGAGGACGGCGCGAACATCACCGCCGACCACATCCGTGCGCTCGGCAACTGGGACTCCCAGGCCCAGCCGTCGCAGGAGATCCAGTTCACGCCGGCCCGCGTGATCATGCAGGACTTCACCGGCGTACCCTGTGTCGTCGACCTCGCCACCATGCGTGAGGCCGTCAAGGAGCTCGGCGGCGACCCGGCGAAGATCAACCCGCTGGCCCCGGCCGAGCTGGTCATCGACCACTCCGTCATCGCCGACAAGTTCGGCACCAACGACGCCTTCGCCCAGAACGTCGAGCTCGAGTACGGCCGCAACAAGGAGCGCTACCAGTTCCTGCGCTGGGGCCAGACCGCGTTCGACGAGTTCAAGGTCGTCCCGCCGGGCACCGGCATCGTCCACCAGGTGAACATCGAGCACCTCGCTCGCACGGTCATGGTCCGCAACGGCCAGGCCTACCCCGACACCCTGGTCGGCACCGACTCGCACACCACCATGGTCAACGGCCTCGGCGTCCTCGGCTGGGGCGTCGGCGGCATCGAGGCCGAGGCTGCGATGCTCGGGCAACCGGTTTCGATGCTGATCCCGCGCGTCGTGGGCTTCAAGCTCACCGGCGAGCTCACGCCCGGCACCACCGCCACCGACCTCGTGCTGACCATCACCGAGATGCTCCGCAAGCACGGCGTCGTCGGCAAGTTCGTCGAGTTCTACGGTGAGGGCGTCGCCGCCACCTCCCTCGCGAACCGCGCCACCATCGGCAACATGTCGCCGGAGTTCGGCTCCACCGCCGCGATCTTCCCGATCGACGACGAGACGCTGAAGTACCTCAAGCTCACCGGACGCTCCGAGCAGCAGGTCGCGCTCGTCGAGGCGTACGCCAAGCAGCAGGGCCTCTGGCTGGACCCGCAGGCCGAGCCCGACTTCTCCGAGAAGCTCGAGCTGGACCTCTCCACGGTCGTCCCGTCCATCGCCGGCCCGAAGCGCCCGCAGGACCGCATCGTCCTCGCGAACGCCGCCGAGCAGTTCAAGGCGGACGTGCGCAACTACGTCGACACCGCCGACGAGGCGGGCAAGGAGTCCTTCCCGGCCTCCGACGCCCCGGCCAACCACCCCAACGGCGCCCCGTCGAACCCGGTCACCGTGACCGCCCCCGACGGCTCGACGTACGAGATCGACCACGGTGCGGTGACGGTCGCGGCCATCACCTCCTGCACCAACACCTCCAACCCGTACGTCATGGTCGCCGCCGCGCTCGTCGCGAAGAAGGCCGTGGAGAAGGGCCTGACCCGCAAGCCGTGGGTCAAGACCACCCTCGCCCCGGGTTCGAAGGTCGTCACCGACTACTTCGACAAGGCGGGCCTCACCCCGTACCTCGACAAGGTCGGCTTCAACCTCGTCGGCTACGGCTGCACCACCTGCATCGGCAACTCCGGCCCGCTGCCGGAAGAGGTCTCCAAGGCCGTCAACGACCACGACCTCGCGGTCACCTCGGTCCTCTCCGGCAACCGGAACTTCGAGGGCCGGATCAACCCCGACGTCAAGATGAACTACCTGGCCTCCCCGCCGCTGGTCGTCGCGTACGCCCTCGCGGGCTCCATGAAGGTGGACATCACGCGCGACGCGCTCGGTGTCGACCAGGAGGGCAAGCCGGTCTTCCTGTCCGACATCTGGCCCACCGAGGCCGAGGTCAACGACGTCGTGGCGAACGCCATCGGCGAGGACATGTTCAACAAGTCCTACCAGGACGTCTTCGCGGGCGACGCCCAGTGGCAGGCGCTGCCGATCCCGACCGGCAACACCTTCGAGTGGGACGCCGAGTCGACCTACGTCCGCAAGCCCCCCTACTTCGAGGGCATGACGATGGAGACCACCCCGGTCTCCGACATCGCCGACGCGCGCGTCCTGGCCAAGCTGGGCGACTCGGTCACCACCGACCACATCTCCCCGGCCGGCGCGATCAAGGCCGACACCCCGGCGGGCAAGTACCTCACCGAGCACGGCATCGAGCGGCGTGACTTCAACTCCTACGGCTCGCGCCGAGGCAACCACGAGGTCATGATCCGCGGCACCTTCGCCAACATCCGCCTGCGCAACCAGGTCGCGCCGGGGACGGAGGGCGGGTACACCCGTGACTTCACCCAGGCCGACGCGCCGGTGTCGTTCATCTACGACGCCTCGCGCAACTACATCGAGCAGAACATCCCGCTGGTCATCCTGGCCGGCAAGGAGTACGGCTCCGGCTCGTCCCGTGACTGGGCGGCCAAGGGCACCGCGCTGCTCGGCGTGAAGGCCGTCATCGCCGAGTCCTACGAGCGCATCCACCGCTCCAACCTCATCGGCATGGGCGTCATCCCGCTGCAGTACCCCGCGGGCCAGTCCGCCGAGACCCTCGGCCTGACCGGTGAGGAGTCCTTCTCCATCTCCGGCATCACCGAGCTGAACGACGGCACCACCCCCGCCACGGTCAAGGTCACCACCGACACCGGCGTGGAGTTCGACGCGGTCGTCCGCATCGACACCCCCGGCGAGGCGGACTACTACCGCAACGGCGGCATCCTGCAGTACGTGCTGCGCAGCCTGATCCGCAAGTAACCGATCCGGCAAGCGGTTCCGCAACCGATCCGACCGGGCAAGCGGTTCCGCAACCGATCCGACCGGGCAAGCGGTTCCGCAACCGGTCTGATCCGGCAAGCGGTTCCGCAAGCAGTACGGCAAGGCTGTGAGGGCCGCATCCCCGTCAGCGGGGGTGCGGCCCTTCGCCGTACGTCCGCGTCGGTGGCGGTCGACGGGCGTCCCCGCATCCCGGGGGTAGAGAGGGGGGAGCCGCGAGAGGCCATGGATCGGCACAGGTCGGAAGAAACCTGTTTCACACGGCTTCGGCCCAGTCGGAACACAGGGTTCCCTCAGCCGGCGGGGACAGGATCAGGACATGGCTGGCATCTCCGGTACCCGAAGCGGACGGGTCCGCGTTCTGATCGTCGACGACGAGCCCGCGCTCACCGAAGTGTTGTCGGTGGCCGTCACCGAGGCGGGCTGGTGCCCCTTCCCGGCCGCCGACGGACACAGCGCGCTGAGGATCGCCCGCGGCTGCGCCCCGCATGCCGTCGTCCTCGACGGCATGCTGCCCGACCTCGACGGCATCCAGGTGCTGCGCCGTCTGCGCTACGAGAACCCCGAGCTGCCCATCCTCATGCTCACCGCCCGCGACGCCCTGGAGTTCCGCATCGACGGGCTGGCGAACGGGGCCGACGACTACGTCACGAAACCGTTCTCGCTGGAGGAGGTCGTGCTGCGACTGCGCGGCCTGCTGCGCCGGTCCGGCGCCGAACGGACCCGCACCGACGACTCCGTACGTGTCCTCGGCGAGCTGGTGCTGACCGGCGAGTCCCGTGAGGTGCGCCGCGACGGCTCGCGGATCAAGCTGACCGCCAAGGAGTTCGAACTCCTCAGTCTGCTGATGGAGCACCCGCGGCAGGTCCTGAGCAAGACGCAGATCCTCGAACACGTCTGGACCAGTTCCTTCGACGGCGGCGGAAACCTGGTCGAGGTGTACATCTCCAGCCTGCGCCGCAAACTCGACCGCGGCCGCTCGCCCATGATCCACACGGTGCGCGGGCTCGGGTACGCCATCAGGCCGGTGGAGGACGGAAGATGAGGATGTGTCCGAGCGACGACCGCCTGCAGGGCGCCGGTCGGAGAGATCTCCGCAGGAAGGGCGCACGTCCGAGAGGTGTCCGTCCGGGCAATGCAGGTCCGCCGGGTGTCCGCCGGTGGGATGTCCGGAGCCGGGATGCCCGTCCGCGTGTGGGTTCCCTGCGCACGCGTCTCCTGATCTTCATCAGCGTCGTTCTCGTCGCCGTGTGCGCCGTGATGGCCCTCACCGCCGTCTTCGCTCAGCGTGCCTACCTGCTGGGCAACCTGGACGACCGTGTCGCCAACGCCGCGGAACGCAGTCTGGGCGGCGCCTCCCTCCACCCGGACCTGACGCGCGACCTCACGTTTCTCAACGAGAGCGGCCATCCGGCCGGGATGCTCGCCGCCCGTCTGGACGCGGACGGCACCGTCCTCGCGGCGGCTACGGTGGGCCAGGACGCTCCGCCGCAGAATCTGTCGGCCCCCCAGACCGCCGCCCTGAAAGGCATCGAGCCCGACGGCCGTCTGCACACCCGGACGGTCCCCGACCTGGGCACCTATCGCTTCACCGCACTCGACGACAACGGCGTACGCGTGCTCACCGGCCTCCCGATGGACGACGTCCAGGACATGATCAGCGGCCTGGTGGTCGTGGAGGCGGTGGTGGCCGCGGCGGGTCTGGCCCTGGCCGGCTGCGTCTGCGCCGTGGTCATACGACGTCAGCTGCGCCCCCTCGGCAGGGTCGCCGCCACCGCCGTCGAGGTGTCGCACGCCCCGCTCTGCCGCGGCGAGGTAACCGGTCTCACCCGTGTTCCCGAACGGGACACCGACCCCGGCAGCGAGGCGGGCCAGGTGGGCGCCGCTCTGAACCGCATGATCGACCACGTGGAGTCCTCGCTCGCCGAACGCCAGCGCAGTGAGGAGCGGATGCGCCGCAGCGAGGAACGCATGCGCCGTTTCCTGGCCGACGCCAGCCATGAACTGCGCACCCCCCTCGCCTCCATCGCCGGATACGCGGAGCTGATGAACCGGGGCACGGACCGCATCGAACCGGGACTGGCCTGGCGCCGGGTGACGGCGGAGTCGGCGCGGATGACCGGCCTCGTGGAGGACCTGTTGCTGCTCGCCCGGCTGGACGAGGGCCGACCGCTGCAGTCCGCCGAGGTGGACCTCGCGGCGCTCGTCGCCGAGTCGGTGTGGGACGCGCGGGCCGCGGGCAGCGGTCACGACTGGCAACTGGAACTCGTCCTCGACGAGGCGCCCCTGGTCGTCGGCGACGAGGCACGCCTCCACCAGGTCGTCGCCAACCTGTTGGCCAACGCGCGGGTGCACACACCCGTCGGCACGAGCGTCGTGGCCGTGGTGGAGGCGCGACGGGGGATGTGCGCGGTGCGCGTGCGTGACGACGGCCCCGGCATCCCGCCCGACCTCCTCCCCACGGTCTTCGAACGCTTCACCCGCGCCGACCCCTCCCGGGCCCGCGCCACCGCGGGCAGCGGCGCCGGACTCGGCCTCGCCATCGTCGCGGCGATCACCGCGGCCCACGACGGTCGTATCGACGTGCGCAGCGAACCGGGCCGCACGGAGTTCACGGTGGAGCTGCCCCTCGCGGGGGAGACCGGCGCGGACCCCCTCACCCGCAGCCCCCAGGTGTCGGTGAGCTGACCGGAAACGCCGCCGAGGCACTCGACCCCGACGAGCCCCGCCGCACCGCAGGGGCATCGCCCTCGACCTGCTCACCAGGGA
The DNA here is from genome assembly GCF_031456635.1 of Streptomyces sp. 3330. Classification (NCBI taxonomy): domain Bacteria; kingdom Bacillati; phylum Actinomycetota; class Actinomycetes; order Kitasatosporales; family Streptomycetaceae; genus Streptomyces; species Streptomyces sp. 3330. Next base: position 34,047 of record NZ_JAVDVA010000027.1, on the reverse strand, counting down.
CAGCCGACCCGTGCCTCTGCGCCGACCCGTGTTGCTGCACCGAGTCGTGCCGCTTCGTCGACCCGTCTGCTGCGAGGGCCCGTGCCCCTGCCCCGACCCGTGCCTCTGCGCCGAGTCGTGCGGCTCCGTCGACCCGTCCGCTGCACGGGCCCATGCCGCTTCGTCGACTCGTGCCGCTCGGCGGTCACTCCGCTTCGTCGGCCCGTGCCGCGCGGCGGTCACGGTCCGCCGAGCCGATCACCGTTTCCGCCCGACACCTCCAGACCTCGCCGAGAGGTCGTCCCGACGTCGCCCAGGCGCCGCCGCACTCCGCTGGCAGCAGCCGTTTCGCGACAGCGCCGTACGCGCCCGTTTACAAGTGGGCCGTACGGCGATACCTTCCGCCACAGGTGAAGTGGGAGCGCTCCCACATCCGCTCGCGTCCGGCGGACCGGAACCTGCCGGGCTCGGGTCCGGGAGGCTCCCACTTCACGCCCCCTCACCCGCATCCGCAGTGCACCCCATGCACGCACGGTCCGTACACGGAAGGCGGATCCATTTGTCATGCAATCTGTCATGATCACGTCAGAGCCGCGATCGAAGTTACGCACCCGGGCCCTCCTCCTCGTCCTCCTCGCGCTGCTGGCCACCGTCCCCGCGCTGGGTCTGATCGTCACGACCGGCGGCAAGGCCGAGGCCCACGGAACCCCCATGAAACCCGGCAGTCGCACGTTTCTGTGCTGGCAGGACGGGCTGACCGAGACCGGTGAGATCAAGCCGGTGAACCCGGCCTGCAAGAACGCGCAGCAGGTAAGCGGTACCACACCGTTCTACAACTGGTTCTCGGTGCTGCGCTCCGACGGGGCGGGCCGCACCCGCGGCTTCGTGCCGGACGGCCAGCTGTGCAGTGGCGGCAACACCAACTTCACCGGTTTCGACGCGGCCCGCAGTGACTGGCCGCTCACCCATCTCACCTCGGGCGCGAGCGTCGACTTCTCCTACAACGCCTGGGCCGCGCACCCGGGTTGGTTCTACGTCTATGTGACCAAGGACGGCTTCGACCCGACCCGGACCCTCACCTGGGACGCGATGGAGAACCAGCCCTTCCTCTCCGTCGACCACCCGCCGCTCAACGGCAGTCCGGGCACGGTCGAGGCCAATTACTCCTGGACCGGGCAGCTCCCGGCGAACAAGTCCGGCCGGCACATCATCTACATGGTCTGGCAGCGCTCGGACAGCGCCGAGACCTTCTACTCCTGCTCCGACGTCGTCTTCGACGGCGGAAACGGCGAGGTGACCGGCATCCACGAACCGGGCAACCCGACCGAGCCCGTGCCCGGCACGTGCACGGCCACGCGGCGGACCACCAACAGCTGGACCGGCGGCTACCAGTCCGAGGTGACCGTCACCAACTCCGGCGACGTTCCGATGCTCGGCTGGATGGTCGACTGGACGCTGCCCACGGGGCAGTCGGTGGCCAGTCTGTGGAGCGGCAACGCGACGTACGACGGGCAGGCGGTGATGGTCCACAACGCCGACTGGAACGGCTCGTTGAGTCCGGGCCAGAGCACGACGTTCGGATACGTCGTCAACGGTGCGGGCGGCGACAGCGCCACGAGTCTTCCGTGCAGGGTCGGCTGAGTGGGGGAGCGGCAGCTCAGGGCGGGCCCGGTGGGCGGTGAGCCGCACGTCCACCGGGCCCGCGAGCCGGGCCTGCCCCGAGGGGGGATCGGGGCGGTCCGGGGTGTCCCCGCCAGGACGGTGCCACGGACGGGGATCGCGATGCGACAACGTTGTCTCGACGTCGCGTGGTCGACCCTACCGGGTCAACGCGTGTAGGAGCCAACCGAGTTGGAACGAGCGGGAACAATGGGAGACGAGTTGGCCGGGACCCGCCGGTCGGCGGCCGACTGTCTGCGCATGTGCTCGCGCAGGGGAGACCCGCGATCGCCTCAGCGGCGGCGAGCGAGCCACTCCGACGAGCGCCCGCTGCCCGCCGGCCGGAACGCGGCCGGCGGCGGACGGGCGGGTCGTTCCCCTCGGACCGGACGGGCGCGGTGTGCTGCAGGGCCCCGCGGGCTGTGCGGCAGGGCCCCGCGGGTGACGCGGGCTTGCCTAGGCGATGGCCGATCCGGTGCCGCGAGCCGCGCCGATCAGGTCGGTGAGAGCCGCGTCGTCGTAGACGGAGATGTCGACGTAAGCGCCTTCGGGCAGGTCGAAGTCCAGGACCTGGTAGTCCAGCACCGCCGTGGTCCCGGGCGGGCTGAAGGTTCCGAGGTTGTGGGTCGAGCCGCCCGAGGTGTAGCTGACCTTGACGTAGTACGTGTCCCCGTCGTTGGCGGTGTCGTAGACCCACAGCTTCTCGTCGTTGGGATGGAATTCCACCTTGCCGACGAATGCCCCCGAGTAGGTCAGTTCCATCTTCACGGCCTGCCCGCCGGCGTCGTTCGCGAAGTACGTGTTGTCGAACGGGTCGGTGAGGTTGCCGCCGCTGCACGGGCAGTTGTCGGTGTCGTAGTAGTACGCCCGGAACTCCGGGTTGGGGCTGTACGCCTGCGCCGGAGCCGCCGTCGCGACCAGGGCGCCCGCACCCAGCGCCGCGCCCGCGAGCAGTCCCGTGAACCGTCTGATGATGGTCATGTACCGCTTTCCCCCTCCATCACGGGCCGCCCGCGCTGTCCGCGGGCGGCCTGATGATTCTGGAACACGGGTGACGCCCGGTACAGCGCGCCCTCGCTTTCGGTTACCGGATCAGGACAACAACTCCACCTCTGCCAAGCTGACTTGAGCCGCCCGGGTGCCGGCGGGCGTGGTGCTCGTCGCGCCCTCGGCGCCCGCCCCGGCCGCGTCGCCGTCGAGGACCAGACGGTAGTGCGCGTACGTGCCCGGCCGCTCGACCGTGAAGGCGCGTGTCTGCCGGTCCCACGGGAAGGTCTCGCCGGCGCGCCGGTCCAGGTCGCTCCACGACAGGCCGTCGGAGGAGCCCTGGAGAACCCAACTCGTCGGCGCCTGCGCGTGGTCGGCCGAGGTGAGTGTGTACTGCACCGCCCTGGTGCCGGTGGTGACCGGCAGGGCGATCGCGCCCGACACCGTCTCCTGCGTCGCCGAGGTGTCGTCGAACAGCGCGCCCGCGACCTTCAGCACGTCCGTGCGCGGCGCCGGCACCTTGTCGTCCTGTGTGATCGAAACCGGTCCCGCGTTCTTTCCCGACCCCCACGACGAGGGCTTCGGTCCCATGTCGAACTCCAGGACCCCGCCCTTGGCGAGCAGTGCGTGGGACAGCGAAGTCGAGGACCAGGCGCGGCCGTTGACCTTCAGCCCCTGCACGTACACGTTCCTGGCGCTGTTCTTGGGAGCCTTGACCACCAGGTCCTTGCCGTTCTCCAGGTGCACGGTCGCCTTGGTGAACAGCGGGGAGCCGACGGCGTACTCGCCGCTTCCCATCACCAGCGGGTAGAAGCCGAGCGCGGAGAACAGGTACCAGGCCGACTGCTCGCCGTTGTCCTCGTCGCCGTGGTACCCCTGCCCGATCGAGCTGCCGGTGTACAGCCGGGCGAGGACCTCACGGGCCTTCGCCTGGGCCTTCCAGGGCTGCCCTGCCGCGTCGTACATGTAGATGGCGTGGTGGGCGACCTGGTTGGAGTGCCCGTACATGCCCATCCGCACGTCCCGTGCCTCCGTCATCTCATGGATGACACCGCCGTACGAGCCCGCGAACTCCGGGGAAGCGGTTTCCGGGGTGGCGAAGTAGGTGTCGAGCTTCTTCGCCAGACCGTCGCGGCCGCCGTACAGGTTGGCCAGGCCGCGGCTGTCCTGCGGGGCGGTGAAGGCGTAGCCCCAGCCGTTGGTCTCGGTGTAGTCGTAACCCCAGACCCGCGGGTCGTAGCTCTCCGACGGCACCCGCCAGTCGCCCTTCTCGTCCTTCCCCTGGAAGAACCCGGCCTTCGTGTCGAAGAGGTGCACATAGCCCTGAGCGCGGTTGAGGAAGTAGTCGGCCTCCTCCCGGTAGCGTTTCTCGCCGGTCTGCCGGTACAGGGCCTGGCCCATGCGGGCGATGCCGTAGTCGTTGAGATAGCCCTCCAGCGCCCACGACAGGCCCTCGTGCGTGGCGGTGCCGGTGTAACCGAGGAAGGGCGAGGTGGACATGCCCTTGCGGCCCACGCCCGACGCCGGGGGGACGACCGTCGCGTTCTTCAGGGCCGCCTCGTACGCCGCCTTGGCGTCGAAGCCGATTCCCTTGACGAACGCGTCGGCGAAGGCGACGTCGGACGAGGTGCCGGTCATCAGGTCGGCGTATCCGGGGGAGGACCAGCGCGAGGTCCACCCGCCGTCCTTGTACTGCTGGACGAAACCGTCGGTCAGCTGCCCGGCCTGGGTGGGGGTCAGCAGGGCGTAGGCCGGCCAGGTCGTCCGGTAGGTGTCCCAGAAACCGTTGTTGACGTAGACCTTGCCGTCCACGATCTTCGCGCCCGTGTGGGTCGGGGTGTCCGGGCCCGGCATCGGTGAGAACGGCGACGCGTACTGGTACGTCGAACCGACCTTCTCGAAACCGGAGTTGGGGTACAGGTACAGCCGGTACAGGCTGGAGTACAGCGTGGTGAGCTGGTCCTGGCTCGCGCCTTCGACCTCCACGGTGCCGAGGAGCTTGTCCCACTGCCGCTGGGCGCGCTGCTTGACCGTGTCGAAGTCGGTGTCCTGCGGAATCTCCTGGCGGAGGTTGTCACGGGCCTGGTCGACACTGATGAGGGAGGTCGCCAGGCGCAGGGTGACCGTACGGTCGGCGCCCGCGTCGAAACGCAGGTAACCCTTTACGCCGCTCGACGCGCCCTCCGTCACCGGGGCGTCGAACTCGCCGTACACGAACAGTCGTGTCGCTCCCGTCGACAGTCCCGACTTCACGTCGGAGTAACCGGTGACGACGCCGGTTTCCTCGTCCAGGGTCAGCCCCGCCTGGTCGGTCACGTTGTCGAAGACGACGCTCGCGTCCGAGCCCGGGTAGGTGAAGCGCAGGGCGGCCGCGTGGTCGGTCGGCGCCATCTCCGCCGTGAGACCGTTCTCGAAACGGACGCCGTAGTAGAACGGGCGGGCGGTCTCGTTTCCGTGCCGGAACGCCAGTGCCCGTGCCGTCCGCCCGGTGTCCGGGACGCCGGCCGCGGCCGACGGCATCACCTGGAAGGTCTGCCGGTCGCCCATCCACGGACTGGGTTCGTGACTCGCGCTGAACGCCTGGATCGTCGGCAGGTTGTCCGCGTTGTTGGCCCGGGCGTAGTCGTACAGCCAGCCGAGCGAGGACGCGTTGGTCACCGGCGTCCAGAAGTTGAAGCCGTGCGGCACGGCCGTGGCGGGAAACGTGTTTCCGCGCGAGAAGCTCCCACTGGAAAGGGTGCCGCGGGTGGTCACCGCGTAGTCCGACAGGTGCGCCTTCGGCGCCTCGGGGGCGGGGGTGCGCAGCGCGATGTCGTCCACCCAGCCGCGGAACCGGGCCGGGCCGCCGGGGGAGTCGTAGGCCACGAGGATCCGGTCGACCGTCTTCCCGGCCGCCACCGTCCCGATCCCGGACCTCACGTCGTTCCACTGGTTGACGTACAGCACCTTCGCGGCGCCCTGGCCGCGGGGCGACAGCGGGAAGCCGTACTGGTCGGTCGCCCCGAGCCCGCTCAGATACGTGCCGTCCGTGAAGGCCAGGTCCACGGAGACGTTCGTCGCGGCGTAGTCACGGTCGCCGTCCGCCATCCCGGGGAAGATCCGGTACGCCAGCTCCGTGCGGGAGCCGACCCGGACGTTCACGTCGAAAACCTTGTTGTACGAGTAGGCGTGGCCGGAAGCGGTGTGCCGACCCGCGTAACGCAGCGCGCGTCGCCCGCTGAACCCTGCGCCCGCCTTCGCGGTCGGTGAGCCGCTCGGGCCCCGGTCGACGACGGTGAGCATGTCCGGCGGGACGGGCCCGTCGCTGCCGCCCGTGCCGAACCGCACGTCGGCGAGCTGGAGGATGCCGGCGCCGTGGTTGCGGGTGACCTCCAGCCGGAAGTGCCGGTACTCGGCCGGGGCCGCGAGGGTGTACGTACGGGTCTGGAACCGCTCGGCGAACGACTCCCCGGAACGGGTGTCGAGCGGTGTCCACGCGGTGCCGTCCGCCGAGCCCGAGAGGGTCCAGTCGGCGGGGTCGCGCTCGGCGACGTCATTGGCCGAGGTGAGTGCGTAGGTGCTGACTGGCGCGGGCTCGTCGAGGTCGAACTCGGCCCAGCCGGTGGTCGCGAAGGCCAGCCACTTGGTGCTCGCCTCGCCGTCGACGAGGTTCTCCTTCACCTCGCCGCCGGCCGTGTTCTCCGCGCTCGCCCGGACGTCCGTGACCCGGTCGGTCACATCGCCGGGGAGCCCGCCGCCGTACCCGCCGTCCACGCCCGAGGCCCGTTTGCCGCCTCCGGGCGTGGTGTCGACCGTGCTCTGCCAGTCGGGGGCGTGTTGACCCGTCTCGAAGGACGAGGCGAACCCCCGGCTCGGTACCGGCACCGGGGAGGGCAGCGCGACCGCCGTCCCCTGTGCGCCGACCGTCATAACCAGGGCGGCCGTGATCACGACCGCCCGCAACCGTCCCAACCGTCGCATGCGTGAGTACCCTCCCCGCGCCGGACAACGCCCCGGACAACGTTGTCTTCGTGGTGCGCAGGAATCAGTAGGTGGCCAAGTGGACAGTGATGTCAAGGATGTTGATTGCGCCAGGCGGGGCCCATGTCATGCAATTTTCCGGCAAGCCACCCACCGGCCGGTCATATTTCCGGGAGGTCTCAACTCGGAAAAGACCAACGGCCAACCTTGCATTCGATCTTGCTCAGTTGGCAAGAAGTGGACTATACCTGTCGGCGATTCACCGTCGATTCCGGCGGTGCCGTCCGATCGCGTGATGGTCGATCGCCCGCTGCTGCCCGCACGGCGCCGGCCGCATGATTCCGACCGCATGATCCGCACGACCCTGCTTGACCTGACCGCGGTGCCGGGAAGGATCCGGTGCACCGCCTGAGTCCTGGAGAAGGCGAGGACTTGAGCATGGGATCCCACTCCGAGAACATCGGCTCCGACAAGAACGGCTCCGCAGGTGTCGGCCGCCGAGATCTGATCAAGAGATCCGCGGCGCTCGGCCTGATCTCCGTCCCGACGATGAGCTTTCTGTCCGCCTGCGCCAGCAGCGGCGGGGGCGACGAGGACAAGGCCAAGGCCGGGAAGAAGACCGCGAAGAATCCCCTCGCGGTCAACGAGACCGCCCAGCTCGAATTCGTCCTGTTCGACGGCGGTTTCGGCAAGGAGTACGCCGAGGACGCGGTCAAGATCTACGAGAAGGGCTTCCCCGGCGCGAAGGTGAAGTTCTCGGCCACCCAGAAGATCCAGTCGACCCTCCAGCCCCGCTTCAACCAGGGCACCCCGCCCGACCTCATCGACAACTCCGGCGCCGAGCAGATGGACATGGGCGTCCTGGTCGGCAAGAAACAGCTTGCCGACCTCACTCCGCTCCTGGACGCCGCGTCCTACGACGACCCGAACAAGAAGGTGCGCGACACCCTGCGGCCCGGCATCGTCGAGATGGGCCAGTTCGACGGCGACCCGGTCTGGATCATGTACTACGCCTACACCGTCTACGGCGTCTGGTACTCGCAGAAGGCCCTGGACTCGCTCGACGCCACGTACCCGGAGACCTGGGACCAGATGCTCGCGGTCTGCGAGAAGGCCAAGAAGAAGGGCATCGCGGGCTGGACGTACGCGGGCAAGTACCCGTACTACCTCCCCTTCTCGCTGTACCCGATGATCGGCAAGGTGGGCGGTCGCGAGGTCCTCGACGCCATCGACAACCTGGAGCCGAACGCCTGGAAACACCCGGCGGTAAAGGCTTGCTTCGACGCCTACTACGAGCTCTACAAGAAGGGTTACGTCCTCAAGGGCACCCCGGGGCTGGACCACATCCAGTCGCAGACCGCGTGGGCCAAGGGCAAGGCCCTGTTCATCCCCAACGGCTCCTGGGTGGAGAACGAGTCGGCGAACGTCATCCCCGCCGACTTCGACCTGGCCGTCTCCGCGCCCACCGGCATCGACTCCTCCGACAAGATGCCCTTCGGGACCATCTGGGCCTCCGGCGGCGAGCCCTTCGTCGTGCCGGCCAAGGCGAAGAACGCGGCGGGCGGCATGGAACAGCTGCGCATCATGCTCAGCGAGGCGTCCTCCAAGAACTTCACCTCGAAGGTCAAGTCGCTGACCGCGTACAACGGCGGCACCGACGGCATCACCCTCACCCCCGGCCTCAAGTCCGGTGTGGCGGCGCTGGACAAGGCCGGCGAGAACGTGGTGAATCCGCGACTTCAGGACTGGTATGTCCAGTTGCAGAAGGAAAAGATCGGGGTGTCCGGCCTGGGCGAGATGATGGCGGGCCGACTGACTCCGGCCGAGGCGATCAAGAAGATCCAGGGCTATGCCGACGAGGCCGCGAAAGACACGTCGATCAAGCATTACAAGCACCAATGACGGCGAGAATCACGGCGAAGTGTCCATAAAAGCACCGGAGTGGCGATGCAGCACGGCAAGTACCGGTTCATCGTGGGGTTCCTGGCGCTCCCCCTGGGACTGTACGCGCTCTTCGTGGTGTGGCCGTTCATCCAGTCCATCTACTACTCGTTCACGGACTGGACCGGCCTGAGCCCCGAATTCAAGATGGTCGGCCTGGACAATTACCGGAGGATGCTGGACGACGAGATCTTCTGGAAGTCCTTGCAGCACAGCTTGATGTTCGCGGTCGTGCTGCCGCTGGTGACGATCAGTCTGGCGCTGTTCTTCGCCTTCATGATCAATGTCGGTGGACGGCGGAGGAGGGGCGGCCCGGTGATCTCCGGGGTCCGCGGTTCCTCCTTCTACAAGATCGTGTACTTCTTTCCCCAGGTGCTGTCGATCGCCATCGTGGCGCTGCTGTTCGCCTTCGCGTACAACCCGGACAGCGGCGCGATCAACTCCTTCTTCCGCGGCGTCGGACTGGACGGCCTCCAGCCGCTCTGGCTCGGCGATCCGGATCTCGCGCTGTGGTGCGTGATGGCGGTGCTGGTCTGGTCCACGGTCGGCTTCTTCGTGGTCCTGTTCTCGGCGGGCATGGCCTCCATCCCGGCGGACCTGTACGAAGCCGCACTGCTGGACGGCGCGGGCCGGGCCGCGACCTTCTTCCGCATCACCCTGCCACTGCTCTGGGACACCGTGCAGTCGGGCTGGGTCTACATGGGGATCCTCGCGCTGGGCGCCGAGTCGTTCGCGGTCGTGCAGATCATGACGACCGGGCCCGGCGGTCCCGACTACTCGACCACCGTCATGGTCCTGTACGTGTACCAGAAGGCCTTCCGTGACGGCCAGGCCGCCTACGCCACCACCATCGGCGTCGCCCTGCTCATCGTGACGCTGGCCTTCGCCGCGGTCGTGATGCGGCTGGGACGGCGCGAGCGGCTGGAGTACTGACGATGAAGACGACCGAATCCCCCGCCCCTCCGCCGGCCGAGTCCGGCTCGGCTGTCCCCGTGACGAAAATCGACCTGGCCGCCAGGAAACCGTCTACGGGGAAGAAGACGGAAGGAAACGTTCTCAACGCCTTCTCCCACGGCATCCTGGTCATCTGGGCGATCATGGTCGTGCTGCCGTTGCTGTGGGCGGTGATGACGTCCTTCAAGGACGACAGCTCGATCTTCGGCTCACCCTGGTCGCTGCCGGACAAACTGCACTTCGACAACTGGTCACGGGCCTGGACCGAGGCCAACATGAGCGACTACTTCCTCAACACCGTCCTGGTGGTGGGCGGTTCCCTCATCGGCACGCTGGTCCTCGGTTCCATGGCGGCCTACGTCCTCGCCCGGTTCGACTTCCCGGGCAACCGCTTCATCTACTACCTCTTCATCGGGGGCATGAGCTTCCCGATCATGCTGGCGCTGGTCCCGCTGTTCTACGTCGTGAACAACATGGGCCTGCTGAACTCCATCCACGGCCTGATCCTCGTCTACATCGCCTACTCACTGCCGTTCACGGTGTTCTTCCTGACCGCCTTCTTCCGCACGCTGCCGACCTCGGTGGCGGAGGCGGCCTTCGTGGACGGCGCCTCGCACAGCCGTACGTTCTTCCAGATCATGGTGCCGATGGCCAAGCCGGGCCTGATCAGCGTCGGCATCTTCAACTTCCTGGGCCAGTGGAACCAGTACATGCTCCCCACGGTCCTCAACACCGACCCCGACAAGCGCGTCCTCACCCAGGGCCTGGTCCAACTGGCCGTCAGCCAGGGCTACAAGGGTGACTGGTCGGGGCTCTTCGCGGGCCTCGTGATGGCGATGCTGCCGGTGCTCGCCGCGTACATCGTCTTCCAGCGGCAGGTCGTGCAGGGACTGACCGCGGGAGCGCTGAAGTAGGAGCGCGTCCGAGGGAGGGGCGGGCGGGAGGCGGGACCTGCCCCGAGACACCCTTCGGGTCTGCGCGGGCACCCGCCCCACGGGACCGCCCGCGCGGACCGACCCGCCGCAACCGCCATCGCACTCGTTGCGCCTGCCGCCTGCCGCCTGCCGCCTGCCGCCTGCCGCCTGCCGCCTGCCGCCTGCCGCCTGCCGCCTGCCGCCTGCCGCCTGCCGCCTGCCGCCTGTTCGTGGTGGCGCGCACACACTCGCGGGGCCCGCCTCCGCCGCCGTACGAGGGCTGCGCCGGCCTTCCGTCAGCGACGGTCCCCCAGTTGTTTCTCGCTGTTTCTCGCCACTGAAGCCGTGGGCCGGCGTTCCCCCGCCGTTCGCGTCCTCGCCGGTCTGCCGCCGAGGCTCCGCGCAAGGCCGCGTCACGTGACATCCCCGCCGGACGTCGGCCGCTCCGCCTCCGGGTCCCGGCTCCCGTGAACGAGACGAAACCGGCTTCGCCTTCATTTCCTGGCCCCCGACGGTCACCCGCCCACCCGCCGCCCCACCCCTTTCCCGGCCGCTCACCCGGCGCTCACCTCCGCGCGCGCCCTGTCACGACCCCTTCCCGCCCCGTCGCCGCCCGCTCGAACCCCTGACCGCAACGCCCCGCAACCGGTTCCGCACACCCCGCGACCCCCGGTTCCGCCACCCTCCGTGTCTCTTCGCACGCATGCGGATACTGTTCAACCTCTTGACGGGAGGCGACCCGAACGGCTCAGCTTAGAGTTCACTAGTTGGACATAGACGGGGCCTCATCGAAGCGGTCCCGCGCGCAGGAGGTCGTCGTGGAGACTCCGGGGTCGCAGTCGTCGCTGCACCGAGCCAACCTGGAGCGAGTCGTACGCGCCGTGCGTTTGGCCGGGTCCCTCACGCAAGCGGAGATCGCCCGGACCACGGGCTTGTCCGCAGCTACCGTGTCCAACATCGTGCGCGAGCTCAAGGACGGTGGGACCGTCGAGGTGACGCCCACCTCGGCCGGCGGACGTAGGGCGCGCAGCGTCAGTCTGAGCGGCGACGCGGGCATCGTCATCGGGGTGGATTTCGGGCATACCCATCTACGCGTCGCCGTGGGCAATCTGGCCCATCAGGTCCTGGCCGAGGAGTCCGAGCCGCTGGACGTGGACGCCTCCTCGACCCAGGGCTTCGACCGGGCGGAACAGCTGGTCACGCGCCTGATCGAGGCCACCGGCGTGGACCGTACGAAGGTCGCGGGAGTCGGTCTCGGCGTGCCCGGGCCCATCGATCTGGAGTCCGGAACACTCGGCTCGTCCGCCATCCTGCCCGGCTGGATCGGCACCAGGCCCGCCGAGGAGATGAGGGGCCGCCTCGGCGTGCCCGTGCACGTGGACAACGACGCCAACCTGGGCGCCCTCGGGGAGATGGTCTGGGGCAGCGGCAGAGGGGTGCGCGATCTCGCGTACATCAAGGTCGCGAGCGGTGTCGGCGCCGGTCTGGTGATCGAGGGCAAGATCTACCGGGGTCCGGGCGGCACCGCCGGAGAAATCGGACATATTACACTTGATGAGTCCGGCCCCGTCTGCCGCTGCGGAAATCGGGGCTGCCTGGAGACCTTCGCGGCGGCGCGCTATGTGCTCCCGCTCCTCCAGTCCAGCCACGGCACGGATCTGACGATGGAAGGCGTCGTGCGGCTGGCGAGGGACGGCGATCCGGGCTGCCGTCGGGTGATCGCCGACGTCGGCCGCCACATCGGCAGTGGAGTCGCCAATCTCTGCAACCTGCTGAATCCGAGCCGAGTGGTCCTGGGTGGTGATCTCGCCGAGGCCGGTGAGCTGGTGCTCGGTCCCATCAGGGAGTCTGTCGGCCGCTATGCGATCCCGAGTGCGGCGCGTCAACTTTCCGTTCTTCCAGGGGCACTTGGTGGCCGTGCCGAGGTGCTGGGCGCACTCGCTCTCGCACTGAGCGAGATGGGCGATTCAACCCTTTTGGACGGCACGCTGAACGCGGCGACACCTGCCTTCACTTAGAGAACGAATGAGGCCGTTGCCATCTCGTTAAGTATTTACTTCTTGACGTCGAACTTGCGGCCGAGTTGACTTCGAGCCACCTCGGCCGCAGCGTTGCGGCCCTGTCAGGGAGGCACACCTCAAATGAACGCAATGATGCGTAGAGTCGTGATCGGCGCCACCGCCGCGTCCATGGCGCTGTCGATTGCCGCGTGCGGCAAGGCGGGCGACGACAAGGACAGCGACTCCGGCAGCAGCAGCAAGGGCGACAAGTCCATCGGCCTGCTGCTCCCCGACAGCGTCACCGCGCGGTACGAGAAGTTCGACAAGCCGTACTTCGACGCCAAGGTCAAGGCGCTCTGCTCCGACTGCAAGCTCGAGTACGCGAACGCCGCGGCCGACTCCGCCAAGCAGGCCCAGCAGGTCAGCAGCATGGTGACCAAGGGCGTCAAGGTCATCGTGATCTCCGCCCAGGACTCCGCCGCGATCAAGTCCTCGATCCAGTCCGCGGTGGACAAGGGTGTCAAGGTCGTCGCGTACGACCGCCTCGCCCAGGGCCCCGTCTCGGCCTACGTCTCCTTCGACAACGTCAAGGTCGGCGAGCTCCAGGGCCAGGCCCTGCTCGACTCCCTCGGCGCCAAGGCGACCACGAAGTCGAAGGTCGTCATGATCAACGGTGACGACGCCGACCCGAACGCCGGCCAGTTCAAGGAAGGCGCGCACAAGGCGCTCGACGGCAAGGTCGACATCGCCTACGAGCAGTCCGGCCTCTGGAAGGACACGGTCGCCGCGCAGAAGATGTCCGCGGCCATCACCCAGCTCGGCGCCAAGAACATCGCGGGCGTCTACGCCGCCAACGACGGCATGGCCGGTGGCATCGCCAACACCCTCAAGGGTGCGAAGATCAGCGGCATCCCGCTGACCGGCCAGGACGCCGAGCTCGCGGGCATCCAGCGCATCGTCGCCGGCACCCAGTCCTCCACCGTCTACAAGGCCTTCAAGCCCGAGGCCGAGGCCGCCGCCCAGCTCGCGGTCGACCTGCTGGAGGGCAAGGACATCAAGGCCCTGGCCACCGAGACGCTGACCAGCGGCTCCGGCGACAAGGTCCCCTCGCAGCTGCTGACCCCGGTGTCGGTCACCAAGGCCAACATCAAGGACACGGTGATCAAGGACGGTCTGTACACCGTCGCGGACATCTGCGCCGGCGAGTACGCCGCCGCCTGCAAGACCGCCGGAATCCAGTAGTCCGCCGGTCCTCTCGTAGGCACCCGGTCCCGAGGGCCCCGCTCGAGTCGCTTGTCGAGCCGGCCCTCGGGTCCCACCGACCGCCAGCCGGTCCCGTGAGACCTGTCCGACGCCCGCCCCACCTCACACCCCGCTGCCGGGGCGGGCGTCGGACGGAACCGTTGCCAAGCGCAGCGGATTCACGCATGTTCATCTTGTAAACCTCGTGCGTCGGCATCGCGTACCCCGCCTGCCGCGCACATCCCTCCGCGCCTGTCTTTGAGCGCGGCATCCCCGCCGGTCAGGCGGCGAAGGAGATGGTTCACGTGTCCGCTACGCCCGTGCTGGCGTTGCGCGGAGTCTCCAAGCGATTCGGTGCTGTGCAGGCACTCACCGACGTCGAGCTGGAGGTCCACGCCGGAGAAGTGGTCGCCCTGGTGGGCGACAACGGCGCAGGAAAGTCCACCCTGGTCAAGACGATCGCGGGTGTCCACCCCATCGATGAGGGCGTCATCGAGTGGGAGGGAAGCCCGGTCAGCATCAACAAGCCGCACGACGCCCAGGGCCTCGGCGTCGCGACCGTCTACCAGGACCTCGCACTGTGCGACAACCTGGACGTGGTCGGCAATCTGTACCTCGGGCGCGAGCTGCTGCACCGCGGCGTCATCGACGAGGTGACGATGGAGAAGAACGCGCGGGAGCTGCTGTCCACGCTCTCCATCCGCATCCCGAGCGTCCGCATCCCGATCGCCAGCCTCTCCGGCGGTCAGCGCCAGGTCGTCGCCATCGCGCGTGCCCTGATCGGCGACCCGAAGGTCGTCATCCTCGACGAGCCCACCGCCGCCCTCGGCGTGGAGCAGACCGCGCAGGTCCTCGACCTGGTCGAGCGGCTGCGCGAGCGCAACCTCGGCGTCATCCTCATCAGCCACAACATGGCCGACGTCAAGGCGGTCGCCGACACCGTCGCCGTCCTGCGTCTGGGCAAGAACAACGGCTCCTTCCCCGTGAAGGACACCAGCCACGAAGAGATCATCGCCGCGATCACCGGGGCCACGGACAACGCCGTGACCCGTCGTGCGGGGCGTCGCACCGCGGAGGCGGCAAAGTGAGCGACACGTCCAAGACCGTGAAGAGCGACTCCTCGGAGCCCGGGAAGGTCGAGAAGACCGGCGGCGTCATCGAGGACCAGACCACCGTCGCGCCCGCCGACGACCCGACCGCCGCGCCGGTCTCCGTCGTCGACCCGCGTCTGCTGGTACGTGAGGAGGGCTTCAAGGGCTACCTCACCGAGTTCAAGCGCAAGGTGAAGGGTGGCGAACTGGGTCAGATCCCCGTCGTCATCGGTCTGATCGTCATCTGGACCATCTTCCAGGCGAAGAACGACCTCTTCCTGAGCGCCGACAACCTCTCCAACATCAGCTACTTCATGTCGGCCACCGGCATGCTGGCCATCGGCCTGGTGTTCGTCCTGCTGCTCGGCGAGATCGACCTGTCGGTCGGTTCCGTCAGCGGCCTGGCGTCGACACTGTTCGCTGTGTTCGTGGTGGACCACACCATGAACCCGTGGCTGTCGCTGGTCCTGACGATCGTCACCGGCGTCGGCATCGGCGCGCTGCACGGCTGGTTCTTCGCGAAGATCGGCGTACCGGCCTTCGTGGTCACCCTGGCCGGCTTCCTCGGCTGGAACGGCCTGATGCTGTGGCTGCTGGGCTCCAGCGGCACCATCAACATCCCGTCGGACTCC
Organism: Streptomyces sp. 3330; assembly: GCF_031456635.1. Classification (NCBI taxonomy): domain Bacteria; kingdom Bacillati; phylum Actinomycetota; class Actinomycetes; order Kitasatosporales; family Streptomycetaceae; genus Streptomyces; species Streptomyces sp. 3330. The sequence goes on along the minus strand of NZ_JAVDVA010000027.1, from coordinate 18,688 downwards.
GGCCCGGTGCACCTGCTCGGCCAGAACTCCTTCTTCATGGACCAGGCCATCATCGGCGCCTACCTGCTCGCCGGTCTCGCGGTCGTGCTGACCGCCATCGGCAACTTCGGCGAGCAGCGCCGCCGCCGGGCCGCCGGTGTGCCGTTCCGGCCCACCACGGAGATCCTGCTGCGCGTCGGCGCGCTGGCCGTCGCGTCCTTCCTGGCCGCGAGCGTGCTGAACAACGCGTCCGGTGTCTCCAACGCGCTGGTGATCTTCCTCGCGGCGCTGGTGATCGTCGACTTCGTGCTCCGTCGCACCACGTACGGCCGTAAGGTCTTCGCGGTCGGCGGCGGCATCGAGGCGGCCCGCCGGGCCGGCATCAACGTGCCGATGGTCCGCATCACCGTGTTCGCCATCTCCGGCGGTTTCGCGGCGGTCGGCGGCATGTTCTTCGCGGGCCAGACGGCGTCCGCGACGCTGAACGCCGGTGGCGGCAACACCCTGATGCTCGCCATCGCGGCGGCCGTCATCGGTGGCACGAGCCTCTTCGGCGGACGCGGCACGGTGTGGTCCGCGCTCCTGGGCATGCTGGTCATCCAGTCCATCCAGACCGGCCTCGACCTGCTGAACATGAACACCTCGATCCAGTACATGATCACCGGTGGTGTTCTGCTGGGCGCGGTCGTCATCGACTCCATCTCCCGCAAGAGCCAGAAGGCCGCCGGTCGCGGCTGACGCTCCGGAGGACCCCTGTGCCCGGCATCCCTCCCGATGCCGGGCACAGTCGTGTCATAGGAAAGGCTCATTCTGGGTACGGCCGTTCGCGTGACCTATGACGCATGGGCCGGAGTCCGTCCGCCCGGGCGGAACATTAGACTCGACAAGCCCGGCAACAGCTCGATCAGCTTTTACTGCAAGGAGGCACGGGTGCCGCTGCTGACCCGCATCAGGGGACCGCGTGATCTGGACCGGCTCAGCCTGGAGGAGCTGGACCAGCTGGCAGAGGAGATCCGGACCTTCCTCGTCGACGCCGTGTCCAAGACCGGTGGCCACCTCGGCCCCAACCTCGGCGTGGTCGAGCTCACCATCGCCCTGCACCGGGTCTTCGAGTCCCCGAAGGACAAGGTGCTCTGGGACACCGGCCACCAGTCCTACGTGCACAAGCTCCTCACGGGCCGGCAGGACTTCTCCCGGCTGAAGATGAAGGGCGGCCTGTCCGGCTACCCCTCGCAGGCCGAGTCCGAGCACGACGTCATCGAGAACAGCCACGCCTCCACGGTGCTCGGCTGGGCCGACGGCCTCGCGAAGGCCAACCAGATCCTCGACCGCGGCGACCACGTGGTCGCCGTCATCGGCGACGGCGCGCTCACCGGCGGCATGGCCTGGGAGGCGCTGAACAACATCGCCGACGGCGACCGCCCGCTGGTCATCGTCGTCAACGACAACGAGCGCTCGTACGCGCCGACCATCGGCGGCCTGGCCAACCACCTCGCCACCCTGCGGACGACGGACGGCTACGAGCGCTTCCTCGCCCGCACCAAGGAGGTGCTGGAGCGCACCCCCGTCGTCGGCAGACCGCTCTACGAGACGCTGCACGGCGCCAAGAAGGGCCTCAAGGACTTCATCGCCCCCCAGGGCATGTTCGAGGACCTCGGCCTGAAGTACGTCGGTCCGATCGACGGCCACGACATCGAGGCGCTGGAGTCCGCGCTGGCCCGCGCCAAGCGCTTCGGCGGCCCGGTCATCGTGCACTGCCTCACCGAGAAGGGCCGCGGCTACCAGCCCGCCCTCCAGGACGAGGCCGACCGCTTCCACGGCATCGGCCCCATCCACCCCGACACCGGTCTGCCGATCAAGGCCTCGGGCGCCGACTGGACCTCCGTCTTCGGCGACGAGATGGTCGAGCTCGGCAAGGAGCGCGAGGACATCGTCGCGATCACGGCGGCGATGCTCCAGCCGGTCGGACTGAAGAAGTTCGCGGACACCTTCCCGAAGCGCATCTACGACGTCGGCATCGCCGAACAGCACGCCGCCGTCTCCGCGGCGGGCCTCGCGGCGGGCGGCCTGCATCCGGTGTTCGCGGTGTACGCCACGTTCCTCAACCGCGCCTTCGACCAGGTCCTGATGGACGTCGCCCTCCACCGGTGCGGCGTGACCTTCGTACTGGACCGGGCCGGGGTCACCGGCACCGACGGCGCCTCCCACAACGGCATGTGGGACATGTCGATCCTGCAGGTCGTCCCGGGGCTGCGGCTCGCGGCCCCGCGCGACGCCGACCAGGTCCGCGCCCAGCTGCGCGAGGCCGTCGAGGTCGAGGACGCGCCGACCGTCGTCCGCTTCTCCAAGGGCGCCGTGGGCCCCGCCGTGCCCGCCGTGGGACGCGTGGGCGGCATGGACGTGCTGCGCGAGAGCGGCACCGACACCCCGGACGTGCTGCTGGTCTCCGTCGGCGCCCTCGCCCCGATGTGCCTGGAGATCGCGACCCTCCTCGACCGGCAGGGCATCACCACCACGGTCGTCGACCCCCGCTGGGTCAAACCGGTCGACGAGGCCATGGCCCCGCTCGCCGACCGGCACCGCGTCGTCGTCACCGTCGAGGACAACTCCCGGGTCGGCGGCGTCGGCTCGGCGATCGCCCAGGCGCTGCGCGACGCGGGCGTCGACGTCCCGCTGCGCGACTTCGGCATCCCGCCCCGCTTCCTCGACCACGCCTCCCGCGCCGAGGTCATGGCGGAGATCGGGCTGACCGCCCCGGACATCGCCCGCCAGGTCACCGGCCTGGTCTCCAAGCTGGACGGGAAGTACGGCAGCACGGCCGCCGAGGTCGACTCCGTGGAGTCCGCCCGCGACTGACGCCGCCCCCGGCAAGCCGGCACACCCGTATGGGCCGGTTTCACCACTGTGAAGAGTGGTGAAACCGGCCCATTCGCGTTAACCCGCCCGCGTCGGGGCATACGGTCTACGCCCCCTCTCGATCATGTCGAGGACGACACAGCGTGGGAGGTCCCCGTGAGCAGCACCCTCTTCCGGACGAAGAAGGTCGAGCAGTCCATCCTCGATACCGAGGAACCCGAGCACGCGCTCAAGAAATCCTTGTCCGCGCTGGACCTCACCGTCTTCGGCGTCGGCGTCATCATCGGCACCGGCATCTTCGTCCTGACCGGCACGGTCGCCAAGAACAACGCCGGTCCCGCCGTCGCCCTGGCCTTCGTCGCGGCCGGGGTGGCCTGCGCGCTCGCCGCGCTCTGCTACGCCGAGTTCGCCTCGACCGTCCCGGTGGCCGGCTCGGCGTACACCTTCTCGTACGCCTCCCTCGGCGAGCTCCCCGCCTGGATCATCGGCTGGGACCTGGTCCTGGAGTTCGCGCTCGGCACGGCGGTGGTGGCCGTCGGCTGGTCGGGGTACATCGCCTCGCTGCTCGACAACGCGGGCTGGCACCTGCCGGCGGCGCTCAGCGGCCGGGAGGGAGCCGACGGCTTCGGCTTCGACATCCTCGCCGCCGCCCTCGTCCTGGTGCTGACCGCCATCCTCGTGGTCGGCACGAAGCTCTCCGCGCGCGTCACGTCCGTCGTCGTCGCCATCAAGGTGACCGTCGTGCTGACCGTGATCATCGCGGGCGCCTTCTTCATCCAAGGCGACAACTACGACCCGTTCATCCCGAAGGCGCAGGCCGTCGACGCGGGCGACAGCCTGCAGTCCCCGCTCATCCAGCTGATGTTCGGCTGGGCGCCCTCGAACTTCGGCGTGATGGGCATCTTCACCGCCGCCTCCGTCGTGTTCTTCGCCTTCATCGGCTTCGACGTGGTCGCCACCGCCGCCGAGGAGACCAGGAACCCGCAGCGCGACATGCCCCGCGGCATCATCGGCTCCCTCATCATCTGCACCGTGCTGTACGTCGCCGTGTCGATCGTGGTCACCGGAATGCAGCACTACACCGAGCTGTCGGTCAGCGCCCCGCTCGCCGACGCCTTCAAGGCCACCGGGCACCCCTGGTTCGCGGGCTTCATCAGCTTCGGCGCCGCCGTCGGCCTGACGACGGTCTGCATGATCCTGCTCCTCGGCCAGACCCGGGTCTTCTTCGCGATGAGCCGCGACGGACTGCTGCCGCGCTTCTTCTCGCACGTCCACCCGCGGTTCAAGACCCCGCACCGGCCGACCATCCTGCTGGGCGTGCTCATCGCGATCCTGGCCGGCTTCACCAGCCTCAGCGAACTCGCCGAACTGGTGAACATCGGCACCCTCTTCGCGTTCGTGGTCGTCGCGATCGGCGTGATCATCCTGCGCAGGTCGCGCCCCGACCTGCCCCGGTCCTTCCGGACCCCGTGGGTGCCGTTCCTGCCGATCCTGTCGGTGTGCGCCTCGCTGTGGCTGATGCTCAACCTGCCCGCCGAGACGTGGCTGCGGTTCGGTATCTGGATGGTCATCGGGTTCGTCGTGTACTTCCTCTACGGCCGCTCGCACAGCCTTCTCGGCCGTCGCGGGGCCGCGGCCGCCGCCGGGGCCGGGGCCGCCGAGCCGGGCCGCGACGACACGGTGTGACGCCGGGGAGCCGGCCCCGCAGGACCGCACGGGGCCGGCTCCGGCGCCAACGCCCCGGCCGCGTGCGGGCCCTCAGCCCCGTACCGAGCGCGGGCCGGTCACGTCCGCGCCCAGCTCCGTCACCCGGCGGCGCAGCTCGCGGTCGGCCGTGACGACCAGACGGCGGCGTCCCGCGGACGCGGCCACCAACTCGACGACCCGGTCGTCCCCGCTGCCGGGCGCCGCCTCCACCCGCACGCCGGGCACCGGCTCCACCCCGCGGGCCGCGCCCTCCACGACGAGGACGATCTCCAGGGCCCCCTCGTGCCCGGGCAGCCCGTCCGCGGCCAGCCGGTCGCGCAGACGCTCCGCCGCCCCGCGCCGGTCCCGCCACCACCCGTCGGGCACCGACCCCACGACGTTCGCGGCGTCGACGATCACGAGCAGCGCGGCGTCGTCGTCCATGGGCCCAGCGTCGCACGGACGGCCCCGCGGGTGTGACCCCCTCACGCAGGCGCCGTGAGGGGTCCGGCATAAAGTGACCGGGTGAACGGCGACTGGCTCATACGCGGCCGCGACGGGCGGCTCGGTGTCTATCTGATGTCGGACGACGCCGTCCTGTGCAGGGCGGAACGTACCCCGGGCGGGCCCTGGGAGGCCCCACGCAGGGTGGGCGGCGACCAGAAGGTGTATCCGGCCGCGGCCGTCGGCCAGGGCGCCGACGGCTACGCCCACCTGGCCGCCTGGCGGCCCACGGTGAAGGGGGAGGCCGGGCTGGTGCACTCCGCGCACTTCCGGCCGCACCTGGCGGCCCTGGACTGGACCCCCATCGGTCATCCCAACAAGAAGGGCGACCGCACCGGCACACCCGCCGTCGCGGTGGACGCCCAGGGACGCGCGCACGTGTTCGTCCGCAACATCGGCACGGGACTGTGCATGGTCGCCCAGAAGGAGAAGGGCGGCTGGGACCCGTGGCGCGACCTGAAGGGACAGGGCGTCGAGGGCCCGCCGATCGCGGTGACGGGGGAGTCCGGCCGCGTCCAGGCGTACGCGGCCGTCTCCGGCGGGATCCTGCACTGGCGCCAGGACGCGCCGGGCGCCCAGCCGGTGCTCCAGGAGCCCCTCAAGGCAGCGGTGCGGCCCCGTACGCTGCGGGCGCTGGCCACTTCACCGGAGCACACCACGCTCTTCTACACCGACGACTCCGGTGACGTGTGCGCCTGGCGTCCCGGCAGCGAGCCCGTCTCCGTGCTGGCCGCCGCCGGACCCGGTCCCGTCGCCGCGATCCGCACCGAACTCGACGGTCACGACTGCACGTTGCTCGCCCAGCGCTCCTCGAGCGGCCGGGTCGCCTTCGCGGCCTATCCGACCGAACGGGAGTCGGCGGGCGCCTGGTGGGCCGAGTCGGGCCCCCAACTGCCCGCCGACGCCGTGGTGGCGCTCACCAAGGACCACGAGGACCGGGTGGTCGCGGCGGCCCTGTCCCCGGCGACCGGCCTGCTCCAGCTCACCCGGCGCAAGGACGAGCCCGGCCTGGCCCTGATGGCCTGGCGGACGGTCTGAGCGGAAACACCCGGTAACAGGCCTGCACCGGCCGGTGACACGCATGCACCGGGCGGCGGCACGCCACGCCCGCGCCGGCCGGTAGGCGCCCGCGCCGGCCGGCGGCACACGCCCACCCGTACCGCCGTGCCGGACGCCGAGCCCGTGCGGGCCCCGAGCCCGCCGTGCCGGACGGCGCTCCGCAGGACCGGGAGCAGGACGCTCCGGCGCCCCACAGGACGACGGCGACGCAGCAGGACACCAAGAGGGCCCCCGCCGGTGGCGGAGGCCCTCTTTTCCCGTCCGAGGACGCGGAACGGCTACAGACGCGGGACGGCTACGGACGCGGAACGGCCGCAGCGGCCCCGGTGATCAGGCCGGAACCGAGGCCACGCCCGGCGCCAGGAACTTCTTGCCGTTCACCCGCTCGGAGACGCCCTCGCGGTCCAGGTACGGCGTGATGCCGCCCAGGTGGAAGGGCCAGCCCGCGCCCGTGATCAGGCAGAGGTCGATGTCCTGCGCCTCGGCGACGACACCCTCGTCGAGCATGAGCCCGATCTCCTGGGCCACCGCGTCCAGGACACGCGCCCGCACCTGCTCCTCGGTCAGGACGGTGTCGCCCTGCTGCAGGAGCGCCGAGACCTCGGGGTCCAGCTCGGGCTTGCCGCTGTCGTAGACGTAGAAGCCGCGCTTGCCCGCCTTGACGACGGCCGCGAGGTTCGAGGAGACCGTGAAACGGTCCGGGAACGCCCGGTTGAGCGTTTCCGAGACGTGCAGACCGATCGCCGGACCGACGAGCTCGAGGAGCACCAGCGGGGACATCGGCAGGCCGAGCGGTTCCACCGCCTTTTCCGCCACCGCGACCGGGGTGCCCTCGTCGATGACGTTCTGCACCTCGCCCATGAAACGGGTGAGAATGCGGTTCACGACGAACGCCGGGGCGTCCTTCACCAGAACCGCCGTCTTCTTCAGCTTCTTGGCGACGGCGAATGCCGTGGCCAGCGAGGCGTCGTCGGTCTGCTCGCCCCGGACGATCTCCAGGAGCGGCAGGATCGCGACCGGGTTGAAGAAGTGGAAGCCGACGACCCGCTCGGGGTTCTTCAGCTTCGACGCCATCTCGGAGACCGACAGCGAGGAGGTGTTCGTGGCGAGGATCGCGTGCGCCGGGGCGACCGCCTCGACCTCCGCGAACACCTGCTGCTTGACGCCGATCTCCTCGAACACGGCCTCGATGATGAAGTCCGCGTCGGCGAAGCCCTCGGCCTTGTCCAGCACACCGGAGACCAGCGCCTTGAGGCGGTTGGCCTTGTCCTGGTTGATGCGGCCCTTGCCGAGCAGCTTCTCGATCTCGGCGTGGACGTAGCCCACACCCTTGTCGACGCGCTCCTGGTCGATGTCGGTCAGCACGACCGGCACCTCGAGGCGGCGCAGGAACAGCAGCGCGAGCTGCGAGGCCATCAGGCCCGCGCCCACGACGCCGACCTTGGTGACCGGACGCGCCAGAGACTTGTCCGGGGCGCCGGCCGGGCGCTTGCCGCGCTTCTGCACCAGGTTGAACGCGTAGATGCCGGCGCGCAGTTCGCCACCCATGATGAGGTCGGCGAGCGCGACGTCCTCGGCGTCGTAGCCCTGCTGGAGGTCGCCGTTCTTGGCGGCGGCGATGATGTCGAGGGCGCGGTAGGCGGCCGGGGCCGCGCCGTGCACCTTGCTGTCCGCGACGAACCGGCCGCGCGCGACGGCCTGGTCCCAGGCCTCACCGCGGTCGATGACCGGGCGGTCGACGACGATCTCGCCCTTGAGGACGGACGCCGTCCACAGCAGCGACTGCTCCAGGAAGTCCGCGCCCTCGAACAGGGCGTCGGCGATGCCCAGTTCGTAGACCTGCACGCCCTTGAGCTGCTTGTTCTGGTTGAGCGAGTTCTCGATGATCACCGAGACGGCCTTGTCGGCGCCGATCAGGTTCGGCAGCAGCGTGCAGCCGCCCCAGCCCGGTACCAGACCGAGGAAGACCTCGGGCAGCGAGAAGGCGGGCAGCGCGGCCGACACCGTGCGGTACGAGCAGTGCAGACCGACCTCGACGCCACCGCCCATCGCGGCGCCGTTGTAGTACGCGAAGGTCGGGACCGCGAGGCCCGACAGGCGCTTGAAGACCTCGTGGCCGCCCTTGCCGATGGCGAGCGCGTCCTTGTGCTCCTTGAGGAGCTCGACGCCCTTGAGGTCCGCGCCGACGGCGAAGATGAACGGCTTGCCGGTGACGCCGGCACCGACGATCTCGCCGGCCGCCGCCTCCTTCTCGACCTGGTCGATCGCCGAGTCGAGGTTCGCGAGGGACTGCGGGCCGAAGGTGGTCGGCTTGGTGTGGTCGAAACCGTTGTCCAGCGTGATCAGGGCGAAGCGCCCGGCGCCGAACGGCAGGTCCAGGTGACGGACGTGCGCCTGCGTGACGACCTCGTCCGGGAACAGCTCGGCCGCGCCCTTCAGGAGTTCGGTGGTGCTCACTTGTCGCCTCCGGCGGACTCGAAGTGCGGGTTCTCCCAGATGACCGTGGCGCCCATGCCGAAGCCGACGCACATGGTGGTCAGGCCGTAGCGGACCTGCGGCTGCTCCTCGAACTGGCGGGCCAGCTGCGTCATGAGACGGACGCCGGAGGAGGCCAGCGGGTGACCGAAGGCGATCGCGCCGCCGTACTGGTTGACGCGCTCGTCGTCGTCCGCGATGCCGTAGTGGTCGAGGAAGGCCAGCACCTGGACGGCGAAGGCCTCGTTGATCTCGAACAGGCCGATGTCGGAGATCGACAGACCGGCCTGCGCCAGCGCCTTCTCCGTGGCCGGGATCGGGCCGTAGCCCATGACCTCCGGCTCGACACCCGCGAAGGAGTACGAGACGAGGCGCATCTTGACCGGCAGGTCGTTCTCGCGGGCGAATTCCTCGGACGCGATGAGGGAGGCGGTCGCGCCGTCGTTCAGACCCGCCGCGTTGCCCGCCGTGACCCGGCCGTGGACCCGGAACGGGGTCTTGAGACCGGAGAGGTTCTCCAGCGTCGTGCCCGGGCGCATCGGCTCGTCGGCGGTGACCAGGCCCCAGCCCGTCTCACCGGCGTCCGGGTTGGTGCGGCGGACCGAGACCGGCACCAGATCAGCCTGGATCTTGCCGTTCGCGTAGGCCTTGGCGGCCTTCTCCTGCGAGCGCACGGCGTACTCGTCGGCGCGCTGCTTGGTGATCTGCGGGTAGCGGTCGTGCAGGTTCTCGGCGGTCATGCCCATGAACAGAGCGGACTCGTCGACCAGCTTCTCGCTGACGAACCGCGGGTTGGGGTCCACGCCCTCGCCCATCGGGTGGCGGCCCATGTGCTCGACACCACCGGCGATGGCGATGTCGTAGGCGCCGAAGGCGACGGACCCGGCGACCGCGGTGACGGCCGTCAGGGCGCCCGCGCACATGCGGTCGATGGAGTAACCGGGCACGGAGGTCGGCAGACCGGCCAGGATGCCGGCGGTGCGGCCGATGGTCAGGCCCTGGTCGCCGATCTGCGTGGTCGCGGCGATGGCGACCTCGTCGATCTTCTTCGGGTCGAGACCGGGGTTGCGGCGCAGCAGCTCCCGGATCGCCTTCACGACGAGGTCGTCGGCCCGGGTCTCGTGGTAGATGCCCTTCGGGCCCGCCTTGCCGAACGGGGTACGGACGCCGTCGACGAAGACGACGTCCCTGACGGTACGAGGCACGATGGCTCTCCTCCAGGTGCGGGATGGCACTGCTGCGACACGCAAGCGCTGAGCGCGCGCTCAGGAACCATGCTACTTGTGGGTAACGTAGCTGCCCAGTCCCGGAGAGCCAAGCGGCGAACGTCACACCCGGGACGGGGCCGGGATCACCCCGCGTCCGCCCCCCCCCGCTCAGCCCCGCGGCGGCGCCGTGGAGCCCCGCGGTGTCAGCACGGGCGTCGGCACCGGATGCGATCCGGGACCCGGACCGGTGATCACGCCGAACAGCGTCCGCGCCGCCTCCGCGCCGAATCCGTGCACGTCATGGCTCATCGCGGACAGCGTCGGATGAGTGAGCCGGCACAGCTGGGAGTCGTCCCAGGCGAGCAGCGAGACGTCGCCCGGCACACCGAGCCCCATCTCGGCCGCCACGGCCAGCCCGGCCACCGCCATGATGTCGTTGTCGTAAACGATTGCCGTCGGCCGGTCCGCCGGAGCGGCCGTCAGCATCGAGCGGGTCGCGCGGGCCCCCGCCTCCCCGGAGTAGTCCGTGGCGACCTGCCACGCCCCGGCCAGCCCCAGAGTCCGCGCCGCCGCGTCGAAGGCCGCGGTCCGCATCACCGTGTGCCCGAGCGCGGCCGCGCCCCCCACCCGGGCGATCCGCCGGTGCCCGAGCGCCGCGAGATAGCGCACCGCTTCCGTCACCGCCGTCGCGTCGTCGGTCCACACCGACGTCAGGCTCCCGGTCAGCGTGGGGTGGCCCACCGCGACCACGGGCATCCCGAGCCGCTCGGCCACCGCCACCCGCGGGTCGTCGGCCCGGAAGTCGACCAGGATCGAGCCGCCGATCTGCCGCCCGCGCCACCACGACTCCAGCAGCCCCGCCTCCTCCTCGACCGTGCGCACCAGCCTCAGCAGCAAGGAACAGGAATGCTCGGTCAGCACGCTCTCCACCCCGGAGACGAACTCCATGTAGAACGGCTCCAGGCCCAGCATCCGGGCCGGCCGGCAGATCGCGAGCCCCACCACGTCCACCCGCGAACTCGACAGCGAGCGCGCCGTGAGGTTCGGTTCCCAGCCCAGCTCCCGCGCCGCCGCGAAGATCCGGTCCCGGGTCGCCTCCGACAGCCCCGGCTTGCGGTTGAAGGCCAGCGACACGGCGCCCTTGGACACGCCGGCGCGCGCCGCCACGTCCTTGATGGTGACGCGGGACGACGGGGAGGCAGTCATCGAGCGGGCTCCTGGCAGTACAGCGCGGCCCGGGCGGCGGCGGCATCCGGAGTCTCCCAGCCCTCGACCCCGATGGTGACCCGTTCCCCGGGCAGCAGGGTGACGAGCCCCCGGTCGGCCCGGGCCTGCGGCCCCAGCCGGTCGGCCTGGAGCAGCAGATCCCGTACGAGGGTGCGGGCCGTGACCGTGACGCTCCCCGGGGCCACCGTCACCTCGAACCGTGGTCGCGGGTAAGGGATGTCACGGTCGGGCACCGGGAAACGCACCGCCCGCAGCCCGCCCTCCGCGTCGGCCACCAGGAACTCCTTCGCACCGGCAGGCTCCAGCTCCGCCGGCACCCGCAGCTCGTCCACCACCCGGGCGCCGACGGCCAGTTCCGTGCTCGCCGCCCCGAGCACCTCGCCCTCCACGGACATCCGGCGCCACCGCACGGTGCCCGCCCACGGCTCACCCGACTGGTTCACGGCCGCCAACACCAGCCCGTCGCTGCGCTCTTGGAAGGTGAGCAGCCGGTCCGCGTAGAGCCGCCGCAACTCGTGGTACAGCGGTTTCTCCCGCCCGTCCCCGTCGATCGCCGCCCACGACGTCACCGGCCAGCAGTCGTTGAGCTGCCAGACGACCGTGCCCGCGCACACCGGCCAGTGCGACCGCCAGTGCTCGATCCCGATCGCCACCGCCCGCGCCTGGTTGACCTGCGTGAGGTAGTGCCAGCGGTCGAAATCCCCCTCCGGCACGACGAAGTGGCGGGCGAGGCCGCGCTCCAGCTTGCCGTTGCCGTCCTCGGCCTTCTGGTGGTGCAGCATGCCGGGGGAGTCCGCCGCGAGTTCCTCGCCCGGCAGCGCCCGCCGCAGCGTCGCGTGGGCGGGCGGCGCCTGCCAGCCGAACTCGGCCACGAACCGCGGTACTTCGCTCCGGTACTCGGTGTAGTCCCGCCGGTTCCACACCTCCCACGAGTGATGCGTCCCGTGCGCCGGGTCGTTGGGATGGCGCGCCCACGACCCCGACCACGGGCTGCCCGCCGTGTACGGCCGCGTCGGATCCAGCTCGGCCACGACGCGCGGCAGCAGACCCAGGTAGTACCCCTCCCCCCAGGAGTCCCCGCCGAGCCGCTCCTCCCACTTCCAGTCCCGGAACCCCCAGAGGTTCTCGTTGTTGCCGTTCCACAGCACGAGCGACGGATGCGGCATCAGCCGGACGACGTTCTCGCGGGCCTCCGCCTCCACCTCGCCCCGCAACGGCTGCTCCTCGGGGTAGGCCGCGCACGCGAACGGGAAGTCCTGCCACACCAGCAGGCCCAGTTCGTCGCACGCGTCGTAGAAGTTTTCGCTCTCGTAGAGACCGCCGCCCCAGACCCGGACCAGGTCGACCCCGGCGTCGGCCGCCTGTCGCAACCGCTTGCGGTAACGCTCCCGGGTCACCCGGGACGGGAACACGTCGTCCGGGATCCAGTTCACCCCCCTGGCGAAGAGCCGCTCCCCGTTCACCACGAGGGTGAAACCGGTTCCGTAAGCGTCCGCGGAGGTGTCCAGCACGACCGTGCGGAACCCGACGCGCCGCCGCCAGACATCGAGCGGCGCACTCCCGTGACGCAGGGTCAACTCGACCTCGTACAACGGTTGCCCACCGTATCCCCGCGGCCACCACAGCTCCGCCTCCGGCACCTCGACGCGCACCACGCCGCCGGTGCCCGTCACCTCGGCGCGCACCGACCGTCCCGCCACCCGGGCCTCCAGCGTGAGACCGGCCTCCACCCGGGTCCGCTCCACCTCCACCCGCAGCTCGACCACCCCGACGCCCCCTTCGACGGTCACCAGCGGGCGTACCCGGGCGAGCCGCGCCGTCGACCAGCGCTCCACCCGCACCGGCCGCCAGATCCCCGCGGTCACCAGGGTGGGCCCCCAGTCCCAGCCGAACGAGCACGCCATCTTGCGGAGGTACTGGTACGGCTCGGCGTAGGCGGCCGGGCGGTCGCCGACCTCACCGCGCACGGCCTCCGCCTCGGCGTAGGCCGACACGAACCGCACGGCCAGCGCCCCCTCGATCCCGGTCACGTCGAAGCGGTAGGAGCGGTGCATGTTCCGCACCCGGCCGAGGAGCCGGCCGTCCAGGGTGACCTCCGCGACCGTGTCGAGTCCGTCGAAGACCAGGTCGGTCTGCTCGTGCCCGGACGGCACGGCCGGCAGATCCCTCTCGTACGTCCACTCGCGCCGCCCCACCCAGGCGACCTCCTTCTCGGCCGTTCCGAGGAACGGGTCCGGGATCAGCCCGGCGGCGAGCAGATCCGTGTGCACGCAGCCCGGCACCTCGGCCGGGAACGGCTTCCCCTCGTGCCGCAGGTGCCATCCGTCGTCGAGCGGTGAGGCCTCCAGCATGCGCACTCCCTAAACCGGTCAAGCCCACAACTGAGCGCCACTTCTTCATCGTTGGCGGGAATCGGACTTTACCGGTTGAGAAAGCGCTGCCAGAGTGCCGAATCAGCCAACCCGCCCGGGTACCACCGACCCGCTCGTGTTCCACCACACCGCACGTGCTCGTCCGTCCCGAGAAGATCCCGAGAACGGAAGTGATGCACATGAACCGCCGTACGGTCACGATCCTCGCCACGGTCGCGGGAGCCGCCCTGCTGCTCCAGGGCTGCACCGGCACCGGGGGCAGCGCCAAGGGCGCGGACGCCGACGCGCCCGACGACCCCTCCGAGGTCAGCGGCACCATCACGGTCCTCACCGTGCGCACCGACCTCGTGCAGGACGGCACGATGAAGAAGTACGCCGCCGAGTTCAACAAGACCTATCCCAAGGTCGAGGTGGAGTTCCAGGCCCTCACCGACTACGAGGCCGAGATCAAGATCCGGATGAACACCGACGACTACGGCGACGTCCTGCTGATCCCCGCGGTTATCAAGAAGAACGACTACCCGAAGTTCTTCGCCTCCCTCGGCACCGCCGACGAGCGCGCCGAGAAGTACCGCTTCACCGACTTCACCACCGTCGACGGCAAGGTCTACGGCCAGAGTCCGGTCGGCGTGATGCCCGGCTTCGTCTACAACAAGCGGGTCTGGAAGGAGGCAGGGGTCACGGCCTGGCCCACCACCCCGGCCGAGTTCCTCGCCGACCTCAAGGCGATCAAGGCGAAGACCGACGCGATCCCCTACTACACCAACTTCGCCGCGCAGTGGCCCCTGACCTCCTGGACGTACGTCGACGGCTCCGTCCACTGCGACCCGCAGGCGACCACGAAGCTCGCCGAGGACGACCCCTGGGCCGAGAACTCCGACCTGCGCGTCGGGGACACGCTGCTGTACGACATCGTCGAGCAGGGCCTCGCCGAGAAGGACCCCACGACCAGCAACTGGGAGGAGTCCAAGCCCCGGACGGCCAAGGGCGAGATCGCCACCCAGTGGCTCGGCACCTGGGCGATCATCCAGTTCCAGGACGCCGCCAGGAAGGCCGGCGTGAACCCGGACGACATCGGTTTCATGCCGTTTCCCGCCCAGACCGACGGCGCCTTCTGCGCGACGGTCGGCCCCGACTACCACCAGGCCGTGAACGTCCACTCCCCGCACAAGGAGGCGGCCCGCGCCTGGATCGACTGGTTCACCGACAAGTCCGGCTACGACAAGGACAACCTGGCCATCTCCCCGCTGAAGGACGCGCCCATGCCCGAGGTGCTGAAGCCGTACGAGGAGGCGGGCGTCAAGCTCATCGAACTGGACGACGCGGCGGGCGCGAAGGTCAAGCTGATCGACGACGAGTCCGAGGTCGGCATCTACAAGCCCGAGTACCGCCAGGACCTGGTCGACCTGGCACGCGGCGCCAAGAAGGGCAGTCTGGACGACTTCCTCGGCGACCTCGGCAAGAAGTGGACCGAGACGCAAGCGACCGTGAGCGACTGATGGCGCACGCGCACCCGCACACCCCGGCGCACCGCGCCGAGCGGACGGACCCCGCAGCCGTGAAACCGGTTACGAAAGGCACCGTCCCGGCGCCGGCCCCGCGCCGGGCGCGCACCTGGCGACTGCTGACCCCCTGGCTGTTCCTGCTGGCCCCGCTCGCCCTGCTGATCACCTTCACCTACGCGCCGATCGCCAACATGGTCGCCTACAGCTTCACCGACTGGGACGGCGTGAGCCCCGAACTGCACTACACGGGAGCCGACAACTACACGGAGATCTTCACCAGGGAGGACCTCTTCCAGGTCTTCTGGGTAAGCGGCTACTACCTGGTTGCCTCGGTGATCCAGATCGTCGCCGCGCTCTACTTCGCGACGATCCTGAGTTTCAGCATCCGTTTCCGCAACTTCTTCAAGGGAGTGCTGTTCTTCCCGTCCCTGGTGAACGGCGTGGCAATCGGTTTCGTCTTCCTCTACTTCTTCCAGGACGGCGGCACCTTCGACACGGTGCTCGGTCTCTTCGGCCTCCACACCGACCACGCCTGGCTGGGCACCCCGGTCTCGGCGAACACCTCGCTGGCCGGCGTCTCGATCTGGCGCTACCTCGGCATGAACTTCGTCCTGTTCCTCGGGGCGATCCAGTCCATCCCGGGGGAGCTGTACGAGGCGGCGGAACTGGACGGCGCCGACCGCCGGCACCAGTTCCGCTACATCATCCTGCCCGGCATCAGGCCGGTGCTGACGCTGACGGTCATCCTGTCCGTCTCCGGTTCCCTCTCGGCCTTCGAGATCCCGTACATCATGACCGGCGGGGCGACCGGTACCGAGACCTTCGTGATCCAGACCGTGAAACTGGCCTTCCAGTTCAACAAGACGGGGCTCGCCTCGGCGGCGGCGGTCGTGCTGCTGCTGATCATCCTGCTGGTGACCTGGGTGCAGCGCCGTCTCGTCCCCGACGACAGGGTGGACCTCGTATGACGCGCCGTGCTGTGACCCGTGCCCTCGTGTACCTGTCGCTGATCGCCGCGACGCTGGTCGTGCTGCTCCCGCTGGGCGTCGTGCTCCTGACGTCGCTGAAGACCGAGCAGGAGACGGCGAGCGGCAGCGGGGCCCTCACGCTGCCGCACGACCCGCTCAACTTCCGCAACTACGTGACCGCGTTCCAGGACGGCCACATGCTCACGGCGTTCGGCAACACGGCCTTCATCCTCGTCGTCTCGGTCGGCGGAACCGTTCTCATCGGGTCGATGACGGCGTACGCCATCGACCGGTTCACCTTCCGTTTCCGGAAACTGGTGATCGCCCTGTTCCTGGTCGCCGCGCTGGTCCCCGGGGTGACCACCCAGGTGGCCACCTTCCAGATCGTCCACAGCCTCGGGATGTTCGACACCCGCTGGGCCCCGATCGCCCTCTACATGGGCACGGACATCGTCTCGATCTACATCTTCCTGCAGTTCGTGCGCTCGATCCCGGTCTCGCTGGACGAGGCCGCCCGACTCGATGGCGCCAACGCGTTCACGATCTACCGGAAGATCATCTTTCCGTTGCTGAAACCCGCGACAGCGACGGTCGTGATCGTGAAGGGGATCGCCGTCTACAACGACTTCTACATCCCCTTCCTCTACATGCCCTCACAAGATCTTGGCGTGATCTCGACGTCCCTGTTCCGCTTCAAGGGCCCCTACGCGGCCCACTGGGAAACGATCTCGGCGGGAGCCGTGCTGGTCATCCTGCCGACGCTGATCGTCTTCCTCGCCCTGCAGAAATACATCTACAACGGTTTCATGAGAGGAGCGACGAGGTAACCGCTTGCTGCCTGAGCTGCCTGAGCTGCCTGAGCTGCCCGGCTCGCGAGGGACTCGTGCGACGCGTGAAACCGTCGGGGCTTGAGCAACACATGGGACCAGGGTGACCCGTAGGACCCGAGTGACCCGTGAGGCCTGCGCAGCTCGCGCGGCTCGCCTGCGCGGCCCGTACCGCTCGTGCGGCTCCCCCCCCCGAGGCGCCTGGCGCGGGCCCGCCGACACCCGTCGCGGGCCCCCGGCAGCCCGGGCGAGCCGACGACACCTGCCGCCGGCCGCCTACGTCTGGCACGGGCCTCCGGTCCCCCGAGCGAGCCGATGACACCCGCCGCAGGCCGCCGACGCACGGGACGCCGGTGTCCCCGAGCGAGCCGACGGCACCCGGTGCCGGCCGCCGACACCTGCCGTCGGCCGCCGACGTCTGGCACGGGTTGCCTGGTATCCCGGGCGGGCCGCCGACGCCCCGGCGCAGGCCGACGACGCCCCGGCGCGGGCCGACGGTGCCCTGCGCGGGCCGACGACGCCCCGGCGCGGGCCGACGGCGTCACCGGTGACCCGACGCCGTCCGGTGGCGCCACCGGCGCCCCGAGCGGGTCCCGCCGGGGTCAGGCTTCCTGGCCGGCCAGGGCCGCCGCGAGCACCGGAGCGACCTGCTCCACCTGCCACGGCCGCGCCCCGTACGACGCGAGGGCACCGGCGACCGCCGCTTCGTCGGCTGCCGGGGGCTCCCAGCAGACCCGCCGCACCGCGTCCGGGGCGATCAGGTTCTCCTGCGGCATGTTCAGCTCCTCGGCCAGCGCGGAGACGGCGGTCCGCGCCGCGGACAGCCGCGCCGCGGCGACGGGGTCCTTGTCGGCCCAGGCCCGCGGCGGCGGCGGACCCGCCACCGGCTGCCCCGGCTGCGGAAGCTGCGACTCGCTCAGCGCCTTGGCGCGGTCGACGGCCGCCTGCCACTGCTCCAGCTGCCGCCGGCCCATCCGGTGCCCGAACCCGGTCAGCGCGGCCAGCGCCTGCACGTTCACGGGCAGGGACAGCGCCGCCTCCACGATGGCCGCGTCCGAGAGGACCTTGCCCGGGGACACGTCCCGCCGCTGCGCGATCCGGTCCCGTGTCTGCCACAGCTCCCGCACGACGCCCAGCTGCCGCCGCCGGCGCACCTTGTGCATGCCGGACGTGCGGCGCCACGGGTCCTTGCGGGGCTCGGGCGGCGGGGCGGAGGCGATGGCGTCGAACTCCTGACGGGCCCAGTCCAGCTTGCCCTGCCGGTCCAGCTCCTTCTCCAGCGCGTCGCGCAGGTCGACCAGGAGCTCGACGTCGAGCGCCGCGTACCGCAGCCAGGGTTCGGGCAGCGGCCGGGTGGACCAGTCCACCGCGGAGTGGCCCTTCTCGAGGACGAAGCCCAGCACTCCTTCGACCATGGCGCCGAGGCCGACCCGCGGGAATCCGGCGAGCCGTCCGGCCAGCTCGGTGTCGAACAGCCGCGTCGGCACCATGCCTATCTCGCGCAGGCACGGCAGGTCCTGGGTGGCCGCGTGCAGCACCCACTCCACGCCGGACAGGGCCTCGCCCAGCGCGGAGAGGTCGGGGCAGCCCACGGGGTCGATCAGCGCGGTGCCGGCGCCTTCGCGACGCAGCTGCACCAGATAGGCGCGCTGTCCGTAGCGGTAGCCGGAGGCGCGCTCGGCGTCCACGGCGACGGGGCCGGTGCCCGCGGCGAAGGCGGCGATCACCTCGGCGAGGGCGGCCTCGTCGGCGATCACCGGAGGAATGCCCTCACGCGGTTCGAGCAAAGGTGTCGGCGCCCCGGAATCAGCTGATCCGCCGTCGTCCGGAGGGGCGCCTCCGGTGGTTCGCAGTGAACTGGCTGCTGCGGTTTCTTGGGCGTCGGTCACCTGTCAAGGGTATCTGTGTATCGACGGCGCCCCCCCCCCGGCCGCTACCTAGGCCGGGGCCCGGGGGGGGTTAAAACGGCAAGCCCGGGGACCAAAGGGGGCGGGGGGGGGTGAAAACCCGCCCACAACGGGG
>NZ_JAVDVA010000026.1:0-99650 GCF_031456635.1 Streptomyces sp. 3330 | reverse complement strand
ATCAGGAACGTACGGTCGGAGACCTTGCCGAGGGTGACGCCCTCGATGCCGCGCAGCTGCTCGACGATCTCGTCGGCGTGGGCGGTGGAGGTGGCGGCGATGGTGACGTCGATGCGGAGCTTCTCGTGGCCGGACGCGGTGACGTCGAGGCCGGTCACCGAGCCTCCGTGGGACTCCACGGCCGTGGTGATCTGGGAGACCGCCGTTCCGCTCGCGGGCACCTCCAGACGGACCGTGATCGAGTAGGAGACGCTGGGCGCCGTTGCCATGGCCGACTTCCTCTGCACTGCTGGGTCGCGGGTTTGCCGTCCGATCGTCGCACCTACCGACGAGTACATGAAAGCCGCCCCGGGTTGCGATCGTTTTGTTCTCCATCAAGCCTTTGGGGGCACCCGGAGCGGGCCCCGGAAGGGCGGCGGGAGCAGAAAAGAGAGGCCCACATCACAAGTGATGTGGGCCTCTCTCGCGTTCATGACACCGGCCCGCCATGCTCGCCTCGCGGCAAGTGGTCGCTCGTAGCGACGAAGGTTGGGCCCGGGGGCTTGGATCGAGCCGGTGTCACGACCAGGCTAACAAACGGAAGCCGGAAGACCATTCCCGTCCGCGGAGTTCACAGGAAACGATCGGCCGTTCAGTCCCTCAGCAGGTCCGGGACACCGTGCGCGTCCGGCTCGTCGCGCTCCCCCGAGACGACCGTGAGCTGCTGCGTCGCCCGGGTGAGGGCCACGTACAGCACCCGCAGGCCGGCCGGGCTCTCGTCCGCGATCTCCGCCGGGGAGACGACGACCGTGGCGTCGTACTCCAGGCCCTTGGCCTCCAGGCTGCCGAGGGCCACCACCCGGTCGCCGAGCCCGGCGAGCCAGCGTCTCGCCTCCTCGCGCCGGTTCATGGCGACCACGACGCCGACGGTCCCGTCGACCCGCTCCAGCAGACGCTGGGCCTCCGTGCGCACGGTGGCGCCCAGGGCGTCGGTGACGGCCTCGAAGCGGGGCACGACCCCCGTCGACCTGACCGCCGACGGGGATTCGGCTCCCGGCATCGCCAGGGCCAGCACCTTCGCGGCCAGCTCGGCGATCTCGGCCGGGTTGCGGTAGTTCACCGTCAGCTGGAAGCGGCGGCGCGGGCGGGTGCCGAGGGCCTCGTCACGGGCCTCGGCGGCCTCGTCGGGGTCGGACCAGGAGGACTGGGCCGGGTCGCCGACGACCGTCCAGGTGGCGTGCCGGCCGCGGCGGCCGACCATGCGCCACTGCATCGGGGTGAGGTCCTGTGCCTCGTCCACGATCACGTGCGCGTACTCGGTGCGCTCCTGGGCGAGCCGCTCGGCGCGCTCGCGCTGCGTCTCCTCGCGCACCGGCATCAGCTCCTCCAGGCCGGTGAGCTGGTCCAGCGGGTCGTACTCGCGCCGTTTGCGGGGGCGCAGCGGGGCGCCGAGGATCGCCTGGAGTTCGTCGAGCATGGCGATGTCGTGCACCGAGCGGCCGTCCCGCTTCAGGGCCCGGGCGACCTTGCGGACCTCGCCCGGGTTGAGGACCCGCCGGGCCCAGCGGCCGAGCCGCCGTTCGTCGGCCATGGCGGCGAGGACCGCCTCCGGGGTCAGCTCGGGCCACCAGGCGTCGAGGAAGGCGATGAACGAGTCCTCGGTGGTCACGTCCTCGTCGAAGGAGGAGCGCAGCTCGGCGGCGAGCTCGGGGTCGCTGTGCCGGCCGGCCGCGCCGGAGCGCTCCCACAGGGCGTCAAGGAGCAGCTTGCGGGCGCGGGGTCGCAGGAGGTTCACCGGGGCGGTGCCGCTGAGGGCGTTCTGCCGGACCCGGTCCAGGTCGGCGGCCTCCAGCTCCAGACGGCGGCCGAAGGCGACGACCCGCAGCCGGGTGGGGGTCCCCGCGGGAGCGGGGGCCTCGTCGGGTTCGCCGAGGGTCAGCTGCGCCGGGGCCCGGCCGCCGCTCTCCAGCGCGCCGCGCGCCGCCTTCCGCAGCACCTTCAGCATCCGGTACGAGCCCTTGGCCCGGGCCACCGCCGGGGAGTCGTACAGGGTGGCCTCGGCGCCGTCGACCAGGGAGCCGATGGCGCGGATGGCGACCTGGCCCTCCTCGCCGAGCGAGGGCAGCACGCCCTCGGTGTACGCCACGAGCAGCGGGGTGGGCGAGACGATCAGGATGCCGCCCGCGTACCGGCGCCGGTCCTGGTAGAGCAGATAGGCGGCCCGGTGCAGCGCGACCGCGGTCTTTCCGGTGCCCGGACCGCCCTCGACATAGGTCACGGAGGCGGCGGGGGCGCGGATGACCATGTCCTGCTCGGCCTGGATGGAGGCGACGATGTCGCGCATGGTGTGGCTGCGGGCCTGGCCGAGGGCGGCCATGAGGGCGCCGTCGCCGATGACGGGCAGTTCGCCGCCGTCGAGGACCGCCTTCAGCTCGGGACGCATCAGGTCGTCCTCGACGCCGAGGACGCGCCGCCCCTTCGAGCGGATCACCCGGCGCCGCACGACCCGCCCCGGGTCGACCGGGGTGGACCGGTAGAACGGCGCCGCGGCGGGCGCCCGCCAGTCGATGACCAGCGGCGAGTAGTCGGAGTCGAGGACTCCGATACGGCCGATGTGGAGCGTTTCGGCGATGTCGGCCGTGTTGTCGGGGCGGACGGCCCCCTCGGCGGGTTCCACGGCGGTGTAGGCGCCGTCCGGACCCTTCTTGCCGTCCTTCCCGGCGAGCAGGTCGATCCGCCCG
This sequence comes from Streptomyces sp. 3330, assembly GCF_031456635.1. Classification (NCBI taxonomy): domain Bacteria; kingdom Bacillati; phylum Actinomycetota; class Actinomycetes; order Kitasatosporales; family Streptomycetaceae; genus Streptomyces; species Streptomyces sp. 3330. Next base: position 96,930 of record NZ_JAVDVA010000026.1, on the reverse strand, counting down.
AACAGGAAGTCCTCGAACTCGTTGTTGAGCCGGTTGAGGTGGACACCGGCGCGGAACACCTGGGCGTCCCGCTCCGCGAGGGCGCCGGGGGTGCCGACCTGCCCGCGCTTGGCCGCGTCGTGCATCAGGAACTCCGCCTCGTGGATCTTCTCCTCGAGGCGCCGGTACACCCGGTCGAGGTGTTCCTGTTCGATGCCGATCTCTCGGTCCCGCACCGAATCCGGCGCGGTGTGCCGAACCGATCCGACCGCGGTTTCCTGCTGTGCCTGAACGGCCACCGGGCCCCCTTCTGACGTGCTGGGCAGCCGTCAACCGTACGCGAAGGGGACCCCGTGTAGGAAGTTACGCGTCGATCTGGACCAGCTTCTTGCCGTCGAAGGTCATGACCTCGAAATGGTCGATCTCGTTGGTCTTGAACGCGGCGCCGCCCACGACGTAGAGCGGGTTCTTGGCCTGCTCGGTCTTGGCGTTCGGGATGCCGTAGCCCCACTCCGGGACCGACCAGGAGGAGACGGTCTCGCGCTCGCCGTTCTTGCCGACGGCGATGAGCGAGCACTTCTCCGGACCCGTCACGTTCTTCAGCTCGACGCCGATCTCCGTGCCCCACGCCTTCTCGCCCATGGCGACGGTCGCGGAGACCTTGGAGGCGGAGTCGGTCGCGGAGACGCGGTCGGTGAGCGTCGCGAAGGTGGTCTTGGCCGAGTTCGCCGACTTGGTGGAGCTCGCCTCGGTGCTCTTGGTGCCGCTGTCGCCGCCGGTCGCCGCGAGCACGGTGAGCGGGCCGCCGATGATCAGCGCGGCCGCGGCCGCCACCAGGAAGAACGAGCGGCGGCGCTTGACCGCGCGGCGCTCGGACACCTCGTCGACCAGCCGTTCCGCGAGCCGCGGGCTGGGCCGGGCGGACAGGGACTCGCCGATCGCGGGGGTGCCGGTGCCCGGCAGGTCCGCGAGGGCGGCCAGCATGGGTTCCATGCCGGCGAGCTCGTCGAGCTGCTGGGCGCACCACTCGCAGCCCGCGAGATGCATCTCGAAAGCGGTTGCTTCGGCGTCGTCGAGAATCCCGAGGGCGTAGGCGCCGACGGTCTCGTGTTCGCTCGGGCTCGGAGATCCCGTAGATCCCTGCATGGGTCCAGACATACCCGAACCACCCGCTCCGAATCCCCCGTAAACGCTCATCACGCCGTCACCCCCCGCTCCTCCAGAGCCAGCTTCATCGACCGCAGGGCATAGAAGACCCGTGAGCGCACGGTGCCGCTGGGTATGCCCAGCGTCTCTGCCGCCTCGTTGACGGTACGCCCCTTGAAGTACGTCTCGACGAGCACCTCCCGGTGGGCCGGGGTCAGGTCGTCGAGCGCGTCGGACAGCGTCATCAGCCACAGCGCCTTGTCGATCTCGTCCTCCGCAGGAATGACCTCCAGCGGCGACGGGTCGACCTCCTGCGGCCGGGCCTGCCGGCTGCGGTGGCCGTCGATGACGATGCGGCGTGCGACCGTCACCAGCCAGGGGCGTACAGATCCGGTCGCACGATTGAGCTGACCGGCGTTCTTCCAGGCACGGATGAGCGTCTCCTGCACGACGTCCTCGGCGCGCTGCCGGTCTCCGGCAACCAGGCGCAGGACATACGCAAGCAGGGGTCCGGCATGCTCCCGATACAGAGCACGCATCAGCTCCTCGTCAGGTTCCGAGGGCTGGGACATGCGATGTCGGGCCCTCGATCCACGTTCATTGGCCACGGCCGCATCCTTGCGCACGCCCACCTCCGGTGTCCGGGGGTTCCCCCAGTCGGTCGCTCGACGACGGGTACGCAAGCGGGGTGTTGAGCGTTCAAACCGTGGAGAGACTTTTCTTCGGGGTGTCATGACGAGCGGGGACATGGCGGCACATTCCCACCGCTTCTTCTTTACATTTCCGCCACATCGACAAGATCTCGCGGGCTGCCCGGCGCGCGGCCCGGGTAAACAGCGTGTAATCGAAATCACTTCGACAGTCGGCCGACGACGCGTCCACGAAAGCCGCATACCCGGCAGGCGAGTTACGTCTGCGAGGCGAGCGCCGCTCGTCGGCGGTGCCGCGCCACCCGCTCCCGGTTCCCGCAGACCTCGCTGGAACACCAGCGGCGCCGGCGCCCCCGGGACATGTCGACATAGACGATCGGGCAGTTGTCCCCCGCGCACTGCCGCAGCCCCGTCCGGGCGACGGGATCGGTGAGCAGCTCCACCGCGTCCCGGGCCACCGCGGCCAGCAGCGCGGCACACGCCGGCGGCCCGGCCAACTCGCGCACGAGCCCCCCGTCTTCGCCGCGCACCGCACGCGGGACCGGGGGCACGGCCCGGGCGGCGTCGTTGACGCGGGCCAGGGCGAGGTCGTACGACCCGGCGTCGTGCCGGGCGAGCCACCCGTGCACCAACTGTCCCGTGTTGCGACGCAGTTCCCGGAAGGCGGGCGGCCAGGACGCGTCGGCGTGGGTGAGCGGGGTGTCCGGCGGGACGAGTCCGGAGCCGCGGATCCACGCGCACAACGGCGCGACGGCGTCGAGCCGTTCGAGGGGATGCGCGGTAGCGAGAAGGTCGAGACAGATCCGCCCGGCGTCGAACCGGAGCTCGTCCATGCGCGTGTCACCGCCAACCGAGGGGGCACTCCTGGGAAACCGTCCCTCTCACAGTGCCCGGCCGCGAGCGCCACCGGAACCCCCCGGGCCCTTTGACGCAGGTCAGTGCATTTCGGCCCGTCCGGACGACGAGGACTCCCCCTTCCGCTCCTTCTCCCTGATCCCCCGTCCCTGATCTCCCCTCGATCCCCCCTCCCTGATCCCCCTCCTCGCCCCTGCTGGAGGGAAACCGTGAGGGGAAGGAGGAAGAGGGGAGAGGGGAGAGGGACGCAAGACAGAAGGCAGAAGGAAGGGGAGCAGGGGCAGGGGCAGGGGACAGAAACCCCTTACTCGTCCGAGTACTTCGCGTCCGCGGCCGGATCCAGCGCCAGCCGGTACCCCCGCTTCACCACCGTCTGGATCAGCTTCGGCGCCCCGAGCGCGGTCCGCAGCCGGGCCATCGCCGTCTCGACGGCATGCTCGTCCCGCCCGGCGCCGGGCAGCGCCCGCAGCAGATCGGAGCGCGGCACGACCCACCCCGGCCGCCGGGACAGCGCCCGCAACAAGGACATGCCCGCCGGGGGCACCGGCTTCAAGGACCCGTCCACCAGCACCGCGTGACCCCGGATCTCCACCCGGTACCCGGCGATCGGCAGCGCCCGGGCCCGCGACGGCAGCTCCTGGCACAGCAACTGCACAAGCGGCCCGAGCCGGAACCGCTCCGGCTGGACGGTGTCCACGCCCCGCCCCTGGAGCGGCAGCGCGGTGACCGGACCGACGCAGGCGGGCAGCACGTCATGGGCGAGCGCGGCGAGCAGCTCGGGCAGCAGACCGCGCTCCTCCGCGCGCGACAGCAGGGACGCGGCGGCGGGCGCGCTGGTGAAGGTGATCGCGTCCAGTCCGCGCGAGACGGCGGCGTCGAGGAGACGGTCGAGCGGCGAGACGTCCTCCGGCGGCATCCACCGGTAGACGGGCACCCCCACGACCTCCGCGCCCGCGGCCCGCAGCGACTCCACGAACCCGGGCAGCGGCTCACCGTGCAGCTGGACGGCGACGCGGCGCCCGTCGACGCCCTCCTCCAGGAGCCGGTCGAGCACCTCGGCCATGGACTCGCTGGACGGCGACCAGTCCTCCGTCAGCCCGGCGGCCCGCACGGCGCCCTTGACCTTGGGGCCGCGGGCCAGCAGCTCGACGCCGCCGAGCCGGTCGAGCAACTGCTCGCCGAGCCCCCAGCCGTCGGCGGCCTCGATCCAGCCGCGGAAGCCGATGGCCGTGGTGGCGACCACCACGTCCGGCACCTGGTCGATGAGTTCCTTCGTGGCGGCGAGCAGCTCACCGTCGTCGGCGAGCGGCACGATCCGCAGGGCGGGCGCGTGCAGCACCGCCGCTCCCCGCCGCTGGAGCAGCGCGCTGAGCTCCTCGGCCCGGCGCGCGGCCGTCACGCCCACGGTGAAGCCCGCGAGGGGCCCGTGTTCGACGGCGCCCTGGGGGCCGGCGTCGGATCGCTGCTGTTGCTCGTACATCACTCTCGTCCCGCTCGAGTCCCGTTTGCACCTACATGCCGACGAGCCTGTCAACGGTGCGTGACAGGCTCGGTTCGGCTACGTGTCGCCGGTGTTACGTCACACCTCGGCGTAGCTGAGCTGCTGCTTCGCCTCGGAAGCGGTGCTTCCTGCCGTGATCCTTCCGGACGGACGGCGAAGGTATACGGCCCACGTGACCCCGAAGCACGCCGCGTAGAAGGCGAGGAAGGCGACGAAGGCGCCGGTCCCGGAACCGTAGGACAGGAAGGACTGCCGGAAGGCCAGGTTGATCCCGACACCGCCGAGCGCGCCGACCGCGCCGATCAGCCCCATGGACGCGCCGGACAGGCGTCGGCCGTAGGCGGCCGCCGCCTCGCCCTCCAGCCCCTTGGCCACGGCCTTCGCCTGGAAGATGCCGGGGATCATCTTGTACGTCGAGCCGTTGCCGAGGCCGCTGAGCACGAACAGCACCACGAAGACGCAGACGAAGAGCGGGAGCGACTTCTGCATGCTGGCGAAGACCAGGACGGCGGTGGCGGCGGCCATGCCGATGTAGTTGTAGAGGGTGATGCGGGCGCCGCCGTAGCGGTCGGCGAGCCAGCCGCCGACGGGACGGATGAGGGAGCCGAGCAGCGGGCCGATGAAGGTGAGGTAGGCCGCCTGGAGGGGCGTCCGCCCGAACTGGTTCGTCAGGACCTGCCCGAAGGCGAAGCTGTAGCCGATGAACGACCCGAAGGTGCCGACGTAGAGGAAGGACATGATCCAGGTGTGCACGTCCTTCGCCGAGTCGATCGCGGCGCCCGTGTCGTTCTTCACGGAGGACAGGTTGTCCATGTACAGCGCGGCGAGGGTGGCGGCGACGACGATGAGCGGGATGTAGATCCCCAGCAGCACGCGCGGGCCGCCGCTGGCGCCGATGACGGCGAGGGCGATCAGCTGGATCACCGGCACGCCGATGTTGCCGCCGCCCGCGTTGAGCCCGAGCGCCCACCCCTTCTTACGGAGCGGGAAGAAGGCGTTGATGTTGGTCATGGAGGAGGCGAAGTTGCCGCCGCCGATGCCCGCGAGCAGGCCGACCAGCAGGAACGTGGTGAACGAGGTCCCCGGGTCCATGACCGTGAACGCGGCGATGGTCGGGATCAGCAGCAGCCCCGCCGAGATGATCGTCCAGTTCCGGCCGCCGAAGACCGCGACGGCGAAGGTGTAGGGCACCCGCACGACCGCCCCGACCAGCGTCACCATCGAGGTCAGCAGGAACTTGTCGGCCGGGGTGAGGCCGTACTCCGGGCCCATGAAGAGCACCAGCACGGACCACATCGTCCAGATCGAGAACCCGATGTGCTCGGAGAGGACGGAGAAGAGGAGGTTGCGACGGGCGATCTTCTCGCCCTTCTCGTTCCAGAAGGCCTCGTTCTCCGGGTCCCACTCCTCGATCCAGCGGCTCCCCTTCTTCGTGGGGGGCAAGGGTGCGGGGGCTGTACTCGGGGCTGTCATGACGCCTCCACGGTGCTCCGGGGCTCAGGTGTTCCGGGGGGATGAGCGGTGATGAGTCCCGAAGGTAGGGAGGGCGCGTTTCCACGCTGTGGCTGTGGGTGACCGGAAAGGAACGTTGCTCTCACCTTGCGCGGAGGGCCGGTGAGAGGTCGTGGGCAGGACGCGACAACCGGACACCGCCTGGGGGGAACCGCCGGGCCGGAGGGCGGAGTCCGCGTCCGCGCGGCCGGACGTGCCCCCGCCCCCGGTCCGAGGACCGGGGGGGGGGGCACGTCCGCCGAGGCGCGGGGCGTTCGTCAGTGGCAGACGAACTCCTTGTTGGCGGTGCTCGCGCTCAACGTGCAGGTCTGGCCGCGGACCGCACCGGCCGGGTCGTGAGCGGTGAGGTCCCAGGTCCCGGCGTTGCGGCTCAGGACCGCGTACCCGAAGACCCCTCCCTGGGTGACGGAGTGATGCACGGGCTGCGCCGGGGTCCCCACCGCCTTGCCGATGACGGCGGCGTCGTTCGGCCCCTGCTCCAGCGGGGCTCCACCGGAGAAGCCCACCGTCACCTGCGGGGGCCGCGTGGTGTCGAAATCGACCATCTGGTAGAGGTGCGCGTGGCCCGAGAGCACCATGCGGATGTTGTCCGCCGGCCGTCCCAGGGTCGTACCGGCGACGGCCCGGTCGAGGACGGGGGTGAACGTCTCCGCCGGGGGGCCTGCCGATCTCACCATCCACACGGGCTTGTGGGTGAAGAGGAAGTAGTCGTGGCCGGGCTGCTGCGTCGCGGCCTGGTTCACCGCTTCGAACTGCCGGGTGTAGATCGCCTGCTGAGCGAGGCTTCCGCTGTCGGCCGGGTCGGCGAACGAGGAGTCCACGGAGAGCAGGTGCAGGGCGCCTGCCCTGATCTCCACCGGATCGGGGTAGAAGGAGCACGATCCGTCGGCCCTGAGTTCGTCGGCGAGGTAGCGGAACCACGCGGCCCCCGCGCCGCCCGTCGCGGGCGGGGTGCGGCAGTCCTCGTGGTTGCCGCGCGTCAACGCGACCGGCGCCACGGAGAGCAGACTCTCCGCCGGTCTGAAGAAGTCGGCGACCACACACGCCCAGCTGAACCTGTCCGCCGAGGTCGTGCAGCCCGGGTTCGCCGCCGTGTCGTCGGCCCGGGCCGGGTCGTCACGGTAGAGGTAGTCGCCGACATGGAGCACGAGATCCGGCTGTGTCACCGTGGCCGCGCTGTTCGCGATCCGCGGGAACGGCCAGCCGTTCTGGTGGTCGGCACAGTCCTGCTCGGGGCCCGCCGTCGTGACGCGGCACCCCGAGTCGCCCAGGACGGCGATGGTGCCGGGACGGGTGTTCGCCGTCCAGTTCGGCAGGGGAAGCTGACGGTTCGCGGGGTGCACCACGGCCGCCGCGACCGTCGACTGCGCGAGGACCGCGTCATAGGCCCCGAGGGGCACGACCAGCTCGCACACCGTGGTGGGGAACTGCGGCGGCGCGGGACGGCTCAGCAGCCGCATCCGGTAGGCGGTCCGCACGATGCCCAGGGTGTACCGCACGGAGGGGCAGGTGCCGGAGGAGTCGGTGGTGACATAGCGGATCTGGGTCCCCCGGCTGGTCAGCTGGGTCCACGCCCATGCCTCGCCGTTGGGGTTTCCGGTCCCGGGCGGCGGTGTCGTCCCCGGTGGCTTCGGGCTTTCGCCGTAGGCCGGGGTGCCCGGCGGAGGGGTCGTGCCCGGCGGCTTCGGCCCTCCGCCGGCGGACACGGGCCCCGCGAGGGCCGTCCCGACCGAGAGCACCGCCGCCAGCACACCCGTCATGGCCAGAACAATGGTCCGGCGCGTCCTGCTCACGTTCCTCCATCCCGAAACCCTGGCTCGGGCCCGCCCCACGGACGGGCATACCGGGCCATGGTCACCAGGGCTTCCGGCGGGCGCACCCCGAACCGGGCGAACGGCGTACGGCCGTGCCGCGGCGCACGGACCCGCGCGCGCGGTGTCCGGTTCGGGGCGCGGAGCGCCGTTCAGGACCGGTGCGTCCCGGCGCCGCCCCGTCCGTCCGGCCACAGGCGTGGCCTGCGGCGGGCCGCCAGGTCCTCCACCCAGCCGAAGCAGATCACGCAGGCCGCGGTGAACAGCCAGACGGCCGGCAACTGGGGCCACGGGCTCTCCAGGACCCAGGGGGCGTCCGCCTCCAGCCAGGAGATGCCCCACAGCCGGTCCCACAGGGCCTCCACGATCCCGATGCAGACGTTGTGCCACAGGTAGATCGTCACGGCCCGGGAGTTGAGCAGGGTGATCAGCCGGTCCCAGCGGCGCAGCTTGGCCGGCCACTCGGACCAGGACGGGCTGATGTGCAGGAGCAGCAGCACCGCGGCGAAGGACCACAGGGACTGGGCGAAGGGCATGTCGTCCAGGTCGTGGCCCTCCTTGAGGTCGTGGGTCAGCATGTACCAGAGGCCGATCCCCGCCACCGCGGGCGCCAGCGACGGCACCGCGTACCGGGGCAGGCGGCGCAGGACGCCCTCCTGGTGCGCCATGCCCAGCAGCCAGCACGCGCCGAACGCCCCGAAGTCGCTGAGCTGGGCCTCGAGCCGCCAGCCCGGCACCGCCAGCGAGCCGAACTCCAGGGCGGCGGACAGCGCGACGGGCGCGAGGATCGTCGGCCAGGGCAGCCGGCGCAGGGCGCGCAGCAGGAGCGGGGAGAGCAGCACGAACCAGAGGTAGGCACGGATGTACCAGAGGGGGACGCCCATGTCCCCGGCCCAGCCGTCGCTGATCAGCCCGTGCACGCCGGGCAGGCCGTCGCCGTACGGCGGGTCGCTCAGCGGCAGGATCCAGTACGCGAGGTGGAGCCACCACCAGCCGGGGCGCCCCTCGTCGTCCGGGCCCCAGCCCGCCACCAGCATGCCCGTCACCCCGACCGCACCCAGCAGCCACAGCGGGGGCAGCAGCCTGCGCAGCCGGCCCCGTACGACCTCCGGCGCGGGACGGCGGGCCAGCGAGCGGGCCATGAGGTTGCCGGCGAGCGCGAACATCACGCCCATGGAGGGGAAGACGACGGGCAGCCAGGCCCAGCCCATCAGGTGGTAGAAGACGACCCGGAAGAGGGCGACGGCCCGGAGCAGGTCGAAGTAGCGGTCCCGGCCGCCCCCCTTCTTCCGGCCGCCCTTCTCCCCGGAACCCTTCTCCTCCGTACCCGTCTCCTCCGAGCCCCGCCGCTCGGGGGCTTGCCGGTCGGAGACCTGCGGGTCGGAGCGCCGGTGGGAGCCCTCCCGTTCCGGACTCAGCCGATCCGGCGCGGCGTTCGGGGCAGAGGGGTGGGGAAGCTCGGGCAACTCGGCGGTGGACTCCGTCGGGTGGGTGCTCATCAGACCGCTCCTCCGTCCGCGGTGACCGCCGCGCCGGGCGGTGCCGCCACCTGGCCCTTGCGGCGGAGCTTCTGCCAGCGCAGCCGGCCGCCGGTGAGGGCGGTGATCCAGGACTGGAGCAGGACGATGTACATCAGCTGGCGGTAGAGGAGTTGCTGGAGCGGGAGGGAGACGAGCGGGGTGAGGCGTTCGCGGTCCAGCACGAAGGCGTAGGCCGCGCAGCCCGCCTGGACGGCGAGCACGCCGAACCAGGCGGCGATCGTCTTGCCGGTCGGCCCGAAGAGCAGGCCGTAGACGAGGAAGAGGTCGATGAGCGGGGCGAGGAGCGGGGCGACCACCATGAAGAGGGAGACCAGCGGGAGACCGACGCGGCCGAAGCGGCCCGACGGTCCGCCCTCGACGAGGGCCCGGCGGTGCTTCCAGATCGCCTGCATGGTGCCGTAGCACCAGCGGTACCGCTGCGACCACAGCTGCTGCACGGATTCCGGGGCCTCGGTCCAGGCGCGCGCCTTCTCCGCGTACACGACGTGCCAGCCGTCCCGGTGGATGGCCATGGTGATGTCGGTGTCCTCGGCGAGCGTGTCGTCGCTCATGCCGCCGACCCGGTCGAGCGCGCTGCGGCGGAACGCCCCGACGGCCCCCGGGATGGTGGGCATGCAGCGCAGCACGTCGTACATCCGGCGGTCCAGGTTGAAGCCCATCACGTACTCGATGTGCTGCCAGGCGCCGATCAGCGTGTCCTTGTTGCCGACCTTGGCGTTGCCGGCGACCGCGCCGACCTTCGGGTCGGCGAAGGGCTGGACGAGTTCACCGACCGTGGAGGGCTCGAAGACCGTGTCGCCGTCCATCATCACGATGAGGTCGTGACGGGCGTTGGCGATGCCCCGGTTGAGGGCGGCGGGCTTGCCCGCGTTGAGCTGCCGGACGACCCGGACGCCGGGCAGGTGCAGGTCCTCGACGATGCGGGCGGTGCCGTCGCTGGAGCCGTCGTCGATGACGAGGATCTCGATCGGGTGCTCGCTCTTCATCAGCGAACGCACCGTGCTCTCGATGCACTTGGCCTCGTTGTAGGCCGGGACGAGCACCGACGCCGGCTCGGTGACGGGCGCGTCGGGCCCCCAGACGAAGCCTTTGCGGCGGGTACGGCGGGTGTGGATCGCGGAGAGCAGGAGCATCAGCCCGAAGCGGGCGAAGACCAGGACGCCGATGACGGCGAGGCCGACGACCAGGACGCCGGTGATGTCGTCCGAGGCCTCGACCAGGAAGACCCACGCCTTGCCCTTCCACAGGTCGACCCCGGTGACCGGGGTGTGCGCGCTCGGCGCCTCCAGGGCCTCGGTGAGGTTCTCGAACGTGTAGCCCTTGCCCTGGAGTTCGGGGAGATAGGTGTCGAGGGCCCGGACCGTCTGGTGACGGTCGCCGCCGGAGTCGTGCATGAGGACGATCGCGCCCTTGCCACCCTGCGGGGTGGAGTTGCGGATGATCTCCCGGATGCCGGGCCTGCGCCAGTCCTCGCTGTCGGCGGTGGTGAAGACGGTGAGGTAGCCGCGGGTGCCGACGAACTGCGTGACCGGCCAGGAGGCGTTGTCGAGGGCGTCCGTGCTGGAGGAGTACGGCGGCCGGAAGAGCGAGGTCCGGATCCCCGCGGCGCCCGCCAGGGCGAGCTGGTTCTGGGTGAGCTCCCAGTCGATGCGCTTCTTCGACTGGTAGGAGAGGTCGGGGTGGTTGAAGGTGTGCAGTCCGATCTCGTGGCCCTCCTCCACCATCCGCCGGACCAGGTCCGGGTAGCGGGAGGCCATGGTGCCGGTGATGAAGAAGACGGCGTGCGCGTGGTGCTTCTTCAGGACGTCGAGGACCTCGGGGGTCCACTTCGGGTCGGGCCCGTCGTCGAAGGTGAGCACGATCCGGTGGTCCGGCACGTCCAGGCTGGCCTGCTGCCCGTTGCGGGTGTCGACGACCGGCCCGCCGTCGAGCACCTTCTGCGGCACCTTGTCGGCGGCGGCCTCGGGGCGGATGCGGTAGTCGGCGAGGATCTCGCTGTGCACATAGCCGCGCAGCATCAGCATCGCCATCATCGCCATCAGCACGACGAGCGGCAGCAGATGACGCAGCCGGAGCGACACCAGGCGCCGGCGTTCGGGGGACCGCGGCACGGCGTGCGAGGAGCCGCCGGCCGCGCGTCCCAAGGCCCGGACCCGCCCCTGCCCCGGGCCGGAGCGCCGGCCGGAGGACCGCCGCCCTCCGCCGCGCGGCCCGCCGGCCGAGTCGCCTCCCGGCGCGTCCCCCGTCGGCGGTGAAGCGGACGCGGCCTGGCCGCCGGTCGAGTGCGCGGACTGCCCGACAGCTGACCTTCGGGTCGAGCGGCGGCTGGTACGTGGTGCCATGAGAGGTGGTTCTCCGGGGACGAGGTCGGGCGAAGGTACGCGCCGCGAGCTGAAGCGGCGGGGAGCGAGGATCAGGACCTCGCTGACAGGGTGCGGACTTCAAGTGCTGGGCCCCGTCGCACCGGGGCTGTCGCACCGGGGCTGTCCGCGTCGGGTCCGGTGCGCCGGGACCGGCGCGCCGGGATCATGAGGCGTCGGGGCTGTGGTGCCAGGGCCTGTCGCGTCGGGACTGACGCGCCGGGGCCCTGTCGTGTCGGGTTGTCGTGTCAGGACCCGCACCCGTGACGCGAGCCCTTGACGGGCCTGCGGGTTCGGATCCCCGGGGGCCGGGCCCCGGGATCCGGACCCGGTCTTCCGGCGGGGGTGGAGCCGTGGTGGAGCCGAGCGGCCGGAGGCGGATCGACAGGGAACGCTCCCCGCCGCCCGGTGGCCGGAGTCCCGGCCCGGTCGTCGGGAGCTCCCGCGCTCAGGGCCGGAACCCGGGCCCGGTCGTCGACGGCCGAAGCCCTCGCGGTCCCGGCCCCGGAGCGGGAACCGACTCCCGCCCCGGGAGGCCTGCACCCGTTCCGGGGCCAGGTCGCCCGAAGCCCCGGCCCGGGCCCCGGTGACCGAGACGGCCGCCCCGGCCCGGGAGGCCGAAGCCCCGTCCGGAGTCCGGCGGGCCGAAGCCCGCGTCCCGGGCCCGGGAGGCCGAAGCCCCGGTCCAGGCCCCGTGACCGGCTCGATCCGCGCCCCCGAAGGCCCGGGGTCGCCGCGACCACCACCGCCGCCGCCGCAACAGCAACAGCAACAGCAACAGCAACAGCAACAACGTCGATCCGGTGTCCGCGGAAGCCGCGATCGCCGCCGAAGCCACCGTCGAAGCCGGATCCGGATCCGGATCCGAAGCCGAAGCCGAAGCCGAAGCCGGTCGCAGGATGTGGGGTCCGCCGCGTGCCGGGGCCGGTGCCGCCCGTGCCGTCCATGGCCATCGGCCGGCGACTCTCACGGGTCCCGTTCAGGCTGCCGGGCTCGATGCCGCCGGGACCGGTTCCGGCGGGCCGTCGGCGACCGTGGTGGAGGCCCCTCCGGCCGGGGACGGCGAGGAGACGGCGGACGGAGAGGCGGCGGGCGAGGACGCCGGCGGTGGCGTGGACGGGGGCGGCGCGACCACCGGGCTGCTCGGGCCGGACCCCGAGGGGACCGAGGCCGTGGGGCCGGTGCTGGGACGCGTGGTCCCGCTCGCCGAGGGCCGGGCCGCCGTGGACGCCCCGCCCGACGGAGCCGCGCTTCCCGACGTGCCGGGCGCCTTGCTCGCGCCCTTCTTGCCGGACACCGCGCCGGACGCGGGGGCGGTGGCGCCCGGGGCGCCCGGCACCGCGCCGCCGGGAACCCCGGGGCGCGGGCTCGCGGACTCGTCGGGCTCCGCCGTGCTGTCCACCTTGCCGGCCGCCGGCTTGTCGTCGGCCTGGCCCGGCACGGGGACCGGCAGCCAGGGCGCGCCCGCATTGCCCGAGAGCAGAGCGGCCACGATGACGACGGCGTACGCCCCGCAGGCGATGGCCACGACGATGCCGATCCGGCGGAACGTACGGCTGCGGCGGCCCGATTCGTCGACGAACACCGGGACGTCGGCGTCCGCACCGTCGGACCGCCCCTTCTTGAGGGAGTCGAGCTGGACGGTCACCTCGCCCGGGTCGCTCCCCTCCCCGTCCGCGCCGCCCGGCTCCTCTCCCCAGGGGTCCCGGAGTTCGCTCGACCGTTCGTTTTCGGAAAGGCCGTTCGAGATGTTCGACGGCGCCAGGAGACCGCTTTCTCGCGGTACGTCCATCAATGACCGGTATCCGGCGCTCTCTCCGGCCATGGGTGCCAGCGACTGCCCCCCGACCCCGGCCAGACTCTGCGATCCCGCCCCCAGTGCCGGCACGTCCCGGGTCGGCGATGCCGCCTCCGGCCAGTGCGGTTGGGCGTCTTCTCGCCAATTCTTCATGTGCTACTTCCCCCCACGGAACTGTTCCGGGTGCGCCGACGACCCTGAGCGCACGTCGACGAAACCGGGCCCCCACCCAGCTCCAGCGCCCCATTTATCCCATTGCGCTCAGATCTATGAATCTAGCGCAGGCTTGGGCCCTGTGTTCGCGATGTGTCATATATGGACAGAAGTCATGCCCATGTCCATGGCTGAAAATCGCCCCTGGCTCGACCTCGGCGGTCGCACTTCGATCACCCCGATCCCGAAAGTGACCCTCGATGCGCATCAAAGATCGAGGGGGTCAGGACGTTTCGGCGCATCGGTGACACAACGGGACACTCCGCCGACTCAGAAGAAGAGGCGGAGAGCCGTCCCAGGCATGGCCGGAAAGTTCACTGGCGCCAACACCGGATTGCCCGTTTTCCCCACCCGCCCCATTGACGTGACCACAGCGGCCACATAACTTCCCCGTCGAAGCGCTTCGACGTCACCCATCGAATCGATTCGATGGACGCACCGTGACGCCCTCAGACCCATCCGACTCCCCCGGAGGCACAGGATGTTGACGGCACGAAGGCGTGTGATGGCACGGCGGGGAACGGCGAGCGCGGCGGCGCTCCTCGCGGGATCCCTGCTCCTGGCCTCCTGCGGCGGCCCCGACGGCGGCGCCGCCGACGCGGAGACCCTGCGGCTGTGGCACTACGAGGCCCCGAACAGCGCGATGGGCGCGGCCTGGACCGCGGCGATCGAGGAGTTCGAGACCCGGCACCCGGGCGTGAAGGTGGAGTTCGAGGAGAAGAGCTTCGAACAGATCCAGAAGACCGCCCCGATGGTCCTCAACTCCTCGGACGCGCCCGACCTCATGGAGTACAACAAGGGCAACGCGACGGCCGGCCTGCTCTCCCGGCAGGGCCTCCTCACCGACCTGTCGGACGAGGTGACGAAGCGCGGCTGGGACAAGCTGCTCAGCCCGGGCGTGCGCACCACCAGCCGGTACGACACGAACGGCGTGATGGGCTCCGGCAAGTGGTACGGCGTGCCCAACTACGCCGAGTACACGATGGTCTACTTCAACAAGGACCTGTTCGCGAAGCACCGGCTCGCCGAGCCGAAGACGTTCGACGACCTGGTCGCGGCGATGGACACCTTCGTCAAGCACAAGATCACCCCGCTCGCCAACTCCGGCGCGGAGTACGTCGCCCAGCAGTACGTCTACCAGCTGGCCCTGTCCCGGGCGGACCGCTCCTGGGTGGACTCCTACGAGCTGTACCGGGGGAAGACCGACTTCCACGACACGGCCTGGACATACGCGGCCGACACCTTCGCCGACTGGGTGAAGAAGGGCTACATCGGCAAGAGCTCCACCGGCGCCAAGTCCGAGGAGGCGGGCGTCTCCTTCCTCCAGGGCAAGGCGCCGATCCTGTTCTCCGGCAGCTGGTGGTACGGCCGCTTCCAGGACGAGGCGACGTTCGACTGGGGCACCACCCTGTGGCCCGGAGCGGACCTCTCCCCGGGATCGGGCGGCAACCTCTGGGTGGTGCCCAAGAGCGCCCGGAACAAGGAGCTCGCCTACGACTTCATCGACATCACCCTGTCGAAGAAGATCCAGAACCTGCTCGGCAACAAGGGCGGTATCCCGGTCGCGGCCGACCCCGCCGCCATCACCGACCCGAAGTCCCAGGAGCTCATCGCCCACTTCACCACCCTGTCCGGCCGCGACGGCCTGGCCTTCTACCCCGACTGGCCGGTCCCCGGCTTCTACGACGTCCTCGTCTCCGAGACCCAGAAGCTGATCAACGGCAGCGGGAAGCCGGACGGCTACCTGGACGCGTTGCAGGAGGCGTACGACAAGGGCGTACCGAAGACATGACGGCGACCGCCGAACGGGGCGGGCGGGTGAGCGGCGAGCAGGACGGACCCGTTCCCCCGCGCCGTGCCCGCGACTCCTACGCGCTGTTCCTGCTTCCGGGCGTCGTCGCCTTCCTCGCCGTCGTCATCGTCCCGTTCCTGATGAACACCGGGGTGAGCCTCACCGACTGGCAGGGCGTCGGCCGCCCCGAGTGGGCCGGGCTCGCCAACTACCGCGAGCTGACGGACGACGCGGAGTTCTGGGAGAGCTTCCGGCACAGCCTGTTCATGGTCGTCGCGATGGCGGTGCTCCCCACGGGCCTCGGACTGGTCCTGGCCGCCGCCCTGTCCGACTGGGTCGGCAAGCACTTCGGCGGCCGGACGGCGTCCGTCCTGCGCGCCTGCTTCTATCTCCCGCAGGTGCTGCCGATCGCGGTGGCCGGCATCGTCTGGAGCTGGATCCTCGCGCCCGACGACGGCTCGCTGAACGAGCTCCTGCGCGTCGTCGGCCTCGGCTCCTGGCGGCACGACTGGCTCGGCGACCCCGACCTCGCGCTCTACAGCGTCATGGGCGTGATGGTGTGGGTGCAGCTGGGGTTCCCGCTGGTCGTCTTCATGGCCGGGCTGGAACGCGTCGACCCGCAGCTGTACGAGGCGGCGGAGCTGGACGGCGCCGGCTGGTGGCGTCGCTTCCTGCACATCACGGTGCCGCAGCTCCGCCCGGAGGTCCACGTCGTCCTGACCTGGTGCACGATCGCCGCGCTGAAGGTGTTCGGCGCGGTGTACGTCCTGACGAAGGGCGGCCCGGGGGGCGCGACGAACGTCCCCTCCTACTTCTCCTTCGCCACGTTCTTCGAGAAGACGCAGGTCGGCTACGGCGCCGCGATCTCCACCGTGCTCACCGTGATCATCCTCGCCCTCTCCCTGGTCGGCCTGCGGCTGCAGACCCGGGCGGAGGACGCGGAGGAAGGACACCGGACATGAAGGCCGTGCGCGCCCTGCGCCGCTCCCCGGTCCTGCTGGCCCTGTGCCTGGCCGCCCTCTTCATGGTCGTCCCCTTCGTGATCGTCGCCGTGAACGCGGTCAAGTCCCCGGCCGAGTACGCGCGGAACGGCCCGCTGAGCCTGCCCGACGGCCTGTACCTGGACGGTCTGAAGGACTTCTGGGAGCGCGTCGACTACAGCCGGAAGCTGCTGAACTCGGTCCTGATCAGCGGCTCGGTGGCGGTGGGCGCGGTGGTCCTGTCGGTGCTGAACGCGTACGCGATCGGCATCGGGCGGATCAGGGGCCGCACCTGGATCCTGGCCTTCTTCGTGCTGGCCACGATGCTTCCGCAGGAGGCGCTGGTCTACCCGGTGTACTACCTGAGCAAGGAGGCCGGACTGTACGACACCCGGCTCAGCGTGATCATCGTCTTCACCGTGATCCAGGCGGCGTTCGGCACGTACCTGCTCTCCTCCGTGCTGAGCCGGTTCCCGCGCGAGATCATCGAGGCGGCCCGGATCGACGGCGCCGGCCGCCGGCAGGTGCTGTGGCGGATCGTCGTCCCCGTCAGCCGGCCCACCCTCGGCGTGCTGCTGGTCTTCTTCTTCGTCTGGACCTGGAACGAGTTCCTGCTCCCGCTGGTCATGCTGATCTCCAACGACAACCAGACCGTGTCGGTGGCCCTCGGCGTCCTGCAGGGACAGCGCCTGATGGACGCCACGATGACCGACGCGGCCGCCCTCCTCGGCGTGCTCCCGGCCCTCGTCTTCTTCCTCGCCTTCCAGCGGACCCTCACGCGCGGCATCGCCGTGGGCGCCGTGAAGGAGTGAGGACCGAGCAGTAAGGACCCCCACCCATGAAGTTCACCGACGGTTACTGGCTGCTGCGCGAGGGCGTCACGGCCGCCCACCCGGCCGAGGTCCTCGACGTCACCGCGTCGCACGGCGCGCTGGAGATCCACGCGCCGACCCGGCCCATCCGCAGCCGCGGCGACCTGATGACGGGACCGGTCATGACGATCACCGCCCACAGCCCGATGCGCGACGTCGTCGGCCTCACCCTCACCCACTTCACCGGCGAGCGGCCCCGCGAGCCCGCCTTCGAGCTCACCGGGGCGCAGCCCGCCCCCCGGCTCTCCTACGACGACGCGTACGCGACCCTGACCTCCGGCGCGCTCTCCGTGAAGGTCGCCCGCTCCGGCCCCTGGCACGTGGAGTTCCTCGCCCATGGCCGCACCCTCACCTCCAGCGGCCCCAAGGGCATGGGCATCATGCGGGACGCGGCGACCGGCGGCCACTACCTGCGCGAACAGCTCGGCCTCGGCGTGGGCACGTCCGTCTACGGCCTCGGCGAGCGCTTCGGGCCGCTCGTGCGGAACGGCCAGGTCGTCGACATCTGGAACGCCGACGGCGGCACGGCGACCGAACAGGCCTACAAGAACGTGCCGTTCTACCTCACGGACGCGGGCTACGGCGTCTTCGTCGACCACCCGGGCAAGGTGTCCTTCGAGGTCGGTTCGGAAGCGGTGTCGAGGGTCCAGTTCAGCGCCGAGACACAGGAGTTGACGTACTACGTCATTTACGGCCCCACCCCGAAGGACATCCTCCGCACGTACACCGCCCTGACCGGCCGCCCCGCCCTCCCGCCCGCCTGGTCGTTCGGCCTGTGGCTGTCGACGTCGTTCACCACCTCCTACGACGAGGAGACGGTGACCTCGTTCATCGAGGGCATGCGCGAGCGCGAACTCCCGCTCTCCGTCTTCCACTTCGACTGCTTCTGGATGCGGGAGTTCCACTGGTGCGACTTCCGCTGGGACCCCCGGGTGTTCCCCGATCCGGAGGGCATGCTGACCCGGCTGAAGGCCAAGGGCCTCCACATCAGCGTGTGGATCAACCCGTACATCGCCCAGCGGTCGCCGCTCTTCGCGGAGGCCAGGGAACTCGGTCATCTGCTGCGGCGGCCGGACGGGAGCGTCTGGCAGTGGGACCTGTGGCAGCCCGGCATGGCCCTCGTCGACTTCACCCGTCCCGCCGCCCGCGACTGGTACGCGGCCAAGCTGGAGGCACTGCTCGCGCAGGGCGTCGACTGCTTCAAGACCGACTTCGGCGAGCGCGTCCCGGTCGACGTGGCCTGGTCCGACGGCTCCGACCCGGAGCGGATGCACAACTACTACACGTACCTCTACAACCGCACGGTCTTCGACGTGCTGCGCAAGCACCGGGGCGAGGGCGAGGCGGTCGTCTTCGCACGGTCGGCGACGACCGGCAGCCAGCAGTTCCCGGTGCACTGGGGCGGCGACTGCGAGGCGACGTACGAGTCGATGGCGGAGTCGCTGCGCGGCGGGCTGTCCCTGGGGCTGTCCGGGTTCGGCTTCTGGAGCCACGACATCGGCGGCTTCGAGGGCACGCCGACACCGGCGCTGTTCAAGCGCTGGCTGGCCTTCGGCCTGCTGTCCTCGCACAGCAGACTGCACGGCAGCTCCTCGTACCGGGTGCCCTGGCTGTTCGACGAGGAGTCGGTGGACGTGCTGCGGCACTTCACCCGGCTGAAGCTGCGCCTCATGCCCTATCTGTACGAGGCCGCCCGCGTCGCCCACGAGGAGGGGACGCCGATGATGCGGGCGATGGTGCTGGAGTTCCCCGAGGATCCCGGGTGCGCCCACCTGGAACGGCAGTACATGCTCGGCCCGGACCTGCTGGTGGCGCCGGTGTTCAGCGACGCGGGGGACGTGACGTACTACGTCCCCGAGGGCGTCTGGACCCACTGCCTCACGGGCCGGACGGTGACCGGGCCGCGCTGGGTGCGCGAACGCCACGGGTTCCTCGGCCTGCCGCTGCTGGTGCGGCCGGGCGCGGTGCTCCCGATGGGCGACCGGGCCGACCGGCCGGACTACCGGCACGCCGACGGCGTCACCCTGCGCGCCTACGGTCTGGAGCGCGGCGCCCAGGTGACGGTACGGGTGGGGGACGCGACCTTCACCGTCGTACGGGAGGGGGGCACCCTGCGCGCGTCCGCGAGCGACCCCCGCGCGCCCTGGGCGCTGGCGGCCGGGGACCGGGTCGCCCGGGCGGCGGCCGGCACCGGGTTCCTGACCCTGGAGACGCCGGACGACGGGGAGCGCGGCTGATGGTGAAGATCACCGATGTGGCACGGCACGCCGGGGTCTCCCCCAGCACCGTGTCGTACGCGCTGAGCGGCAAACGTCCGATCTCCGAGGAGACCCGGCGGCGGGTCGAGGAGGCCGCCCGCGCGCTGGGCTACCGCCCGCACGCCGGCGCCCGGGCGCTGGCCAGCAGCCGCTCGAACGTGCTGGCGCTCGTCGTGCCGCTGCGGGCCGGCATCCATGTCCCGGTCGTCATGCAGTTCGCGGTGTCGGTGGTGACGGCGGCCCGGCGGCACGACCACGACGTGCTGCTGCTGACCCAGGAGGAGGGCGAGGAGGGGCTGCGCAGGGTCGCGGACACCGCCCTGGTCGACGCGCTGATCCTGATGGACGTCCAACTCCACGACCCCCGGCTGCCGTTGCTGCGCTCCCTGGACCGGCCGTCCGTCATGATCGGTTTCCCGCTCGACGCCGACGGGCTGACCTGCATCGACCTCGACTTCCGGGCGGCGGGTGAGCGGTGCGTGGAACATCTGGCGCAGCTCGGGCACCGGGTGGTCGGGCTGGTCGGGTCGCCGCCCGAGGTGTACGTGCGCGGGACGGCCTTCGCGCAGCGCGTGGTCCAGGGGTTCACCTCGGCGGCCGACCGGGCGGGACTCGCCTCCGCGGTCCACCCCTGCGAGGCGACTCCGGCCGCGGCCCGGCGGGTCGCCGAACAGCTCCTGCGCGAGCAGCCGGCTCTGACGGGGGTGGTGGTCCACAACGAGGCGGTCCTGGAGCCCCTGGTCGACGCGTTCGAGCAGTGGGGCCTGCGGGTTCCCGGCGATCTTTCGGTCACGGCGATCTGCCCGGACGAGCTCGCGACGGGGCTCCGGGTCCCGGTCACCTCGGTCGCGCTGCCGTCGGCGGAGGTGGGCGAGCGGGCCGTGGAGCTGCTGATGCGCAAGCTCGACGGTGAGACCGTGCCGGGGGCGACACTGCTGCCGCCCGTGCTGACCCGGCGGGCGAGCACCGCGCCGCGGACGGTCAGTCCACGCTGACCGGGTTGCCGAGGCGGGTCCCCAGCAGCGCGCAGGACACGCCCTGGACGCCCTCGTAGCTGACGGTGCGGCCGGGGGCGAGTTCCCGGGCGAGTCGCTGGGCCAGCGTCTCGCCCTCCTCGTGCAGGCGCACGAACGCGGCGTCCCAGAGGCGGTCGTCACGGTCGGCCAGCCAGGTGTTCATGGCCGCGTCGATGCCGCTCGCCCAGGCGGACAGGTCGGCGACCAGGTCGGCGGACAGACCGAGGGCGGCGGCGGGGTCGTCCGGGGCGAAGTCGTCGTGGGGACCCCTGCGGAGCGGAAGCGCGTGGTACTCGCCCAGGAGTGTGATGTGCGGCGGATCGTCCACCGGGCCCTCCCTCTCTTGCCCTCGTCACGGCATCTGCTCGCGTCACGGCGGGTGCTCCGGACACGGCCGGTGCTCCGGACACGGCTCTTGTTACGGCAAGAACCCCGCCGCTCGGAAGCGACGGGGTTCTTGTTCACATGGGATGAGTGGAGATGGCGGGAATCGAACCCGCGTCCAACGGTGCAGAATCAGGGCTTCTCCGTGTGCAGTTCGCTGCGCTTTTCTCGGCCCCGGTGATCACGCGAACAAGTCGCCGACGGGCCCAGTCACTGTTTGATTTCCCATCCGACCCCGTGACCGGGCCAGATGGTTTAGTTCCCTAGATTATGCCAGGATCCGGGCCGGGAACACTCCCGGGCTGACACCCTTTAGGGTCCTACATCACTGCTTATCAGGCAGCGAGGGCGTAGGACTGGGAATCGCTCTTGGTATTGGCGATTATTTTTTGCGACATATGGTTTACGAGATCATTGCCGCTTCCTCGACACGCTTCCCCTGCTTCAACAGTCGCTGTCGAAACCGATCATCCCCATGTTGATTTTTCAATCCCTCCGAGGAGGGCTCGTGCCTGCTGTGCGGCACTGGTGCCATCGTACGTGACCAACGCCCGGCGATGCCACTGTATTCCCGGCGACCCCGCGCACGACGGCCGCGCGCGGTGTGCGGCGGCTACGCGTGCCGCTGCCTGCGCTTCGCCGCGGCGATCACCCGCTCGGTCTCCCGGCGGTCCTGCTGCTCGCGCAGGGTCTGCCGCTTGTCGTACTCCTTCTTGCCGCGCGCGAGCGCGATCTCGGCCTTCGCCCGGCCGTCCTTGAAGTAGACGGCGAGCGCCACGATCGTGTGGCCCGTCTCCTCGGACTTCACCGCCAGCTTGTCGATCTCCTCGCGGTGCAGGAGCAGCTTGCGCTTGCGGCGCGCGGAGTGGTTGGTCCAGCTGCCCTGGAAGTACTCGGGGATGTGCGCGGCGTGCAGCCACGCCTCGTTCCCCTCGATCTGGACGAAGGCGTCGGTCAGCGAGGCGCGCCCCTCGCGCAGCGACTTCACCTCGGTGCCGGTCAGGACGAGTCCGGCCTCGTAGACGTCGATGATCGCGTAGTCGTGCCGGGCCTTCTTGTTCTGCGCGACGATCTTGCGCTTGCCGTCCTTGACCTTGCCGGACGCGGCCGCCCCGCCCTGCTTCGGCTGGGACTCCTTCGGTACGTACATTCCCTTGCTCATAGTGAAGCCAGTTTCGCACCCGGAGGCCCGCTGAGGGAAAGCCGATTACGGAGCCGTCGCTCAGGGCGCGTCCCCGAGACCGCTCAGCACGGTCTCGGCCCGCTGGAGCGCCCCGTCCTCCGCCTCCAGGTCGGGGGTGATGCCCCGGCCGTCCACCCCGTGCCCGGAGGGGGTGCGGTAGTGCCCGACGGTGAGCTCGGCGACGGAGCCGTCGGGCAGCCGGCTAGGCATCTGGACCGAGCCCTTGCCGAAGGTGCGGGACCCCACGACGATCGCGCGGCCCCGGTCCTGGAGGGCTCCGGTGAGCAGTTCGGCGGCGCTCATCGTGCCGCCGTCGACGAGCGCGACCAGGGGGCTGGTGGTGTCGCCGCCGCCCTCGGCGTGCAGGGCGCGCTGGTCGCCGTCGACGTCGTAGGTGGCGACGAGGCCGCCGTCGAGGAAGGCCGACGCGGTGGAGACGGCCTCGGTGACCAGGCCGCCGGAGTTGCCGCGCAGATCGAGGACGATCCCGGCCCCGGCCGGGGCCCGGCGCACGGCGCTGCGCACGCTGTCCCCGACGCCCTTGGTGAAGGCGGCGACGGTGATGACGGTGGTGTCGCCGGACAGCCGGTGGACGGTGACGGAGTCCGTGGACAGGAGCGCCCGGCGCAGGGTCTCGGTCCACGCGCGCGTGCCGCGCTCCAGGCCGAGACGGACGGTGCTGCCGGCCGTCGCGTCCGTGGCGTCACCACGCAGTAAGGAGACGACGTCGGTGACCGGGAGCCCTTCGACGGACCGTCCGTCCACGCTGCGCAGCCGGTCGCCCGCGCGGAGCCCGGCGGCGGCCGCGGGCGATCCCGACCGCACCTTGGTCACCTCGATCCGGCCGTCCCGGTCGCCCCGCGCCTCCAGGCCGACGCCGGTGTACCGGCCGTCGAGGGACGCCTCGAACTCCTCGTACTCACCCTCGGAGTAGACGGCCGCCCAGCGGTCGCCGCTGCGGCTGACGGCGCGCTCGGCGGCCTCCATCGGGGACTTGCCGTCCGCGGCGGCCTCCTCGGCGGCCCGCGTCACGTCCTCGGAGCGGCCGGCGGCGGCCGGGGAGGGGGCGGCGCCCGAGGCGCCCCGCCCGCCCTGCGCGGGGTCGCCCGGCAGGGATCCGGTGGCGGCGCCGGCGACGAGCACGCTCGCGAACACCAATGTCAGGGCGGCCCCGCGGCCGAAGCGGCGGGGCTGACAGAACAGGTCACGGCCTGACATGGCGGTGAGTCTAGGGGAACGCGAAGGGCCGTACGGTCGGTTGACCGTACGGCCCTTCGGGGCATGCGTCACACCTTCAGGTACTTGCGCAGCGCGAAGAACGCGGCCAGCGCGGGCATCAGCAGGCTCGTGGCGAGGATGAGCGGAAGCTTCGTCAGCACGGCGTCCCAGCCGATGAAGTTGATCAGATTCAGCTTCTCGGAGAGGGCCAGGCCGTTGTCGATGATGAAGTACCGGGCGATCACCAGGAACCCGCAGGCGACCGTGCCGCCGATCAGCCCGGCCACCGCGGCCTCGGCGATGAACGGCGCCTGGATGTAGAACCCGGAGGCGCCGACGAGCCGCATGATCCCCGTCTCACGCCGCCGGCTGAAGGCCGAGACGCGCACGGTGTTGACGATCAGCATCAGCGCCACCACGAGCATCAGCGCCATGACCGCCCGCGCCGCCCAGTTCATGCCGTTGAGCAGCCCGAAAAGGTTGTCCAGGATGCCCTTCTGGTCCTGCACGGACTGCACGCCGTCGCGCCCGTCGAAAGCGGTCGCGATGACCTGGTACTTCTCCGGGTCCTTCAGCTTGATGCGGTACGACTCCTGCATCTGGTCCGGCGTGAGGGAGCTGGCCAGCGGGGAGTCGCCGAACTGCTCCTTGTAGTGCTTGTACGCGTCGTCCTGCGACTCGTACGTCACCTTCTCGACGACCCCCATCTTGTCGAGGTCGGACTTGATCTGCTTCTTCTGGTCCGCGGTGACCGCGCCCTTGGCGCAGTTCGGGTCGGACTCGGCGTCGCTCTTGTTGCAGAGGAACACCGAGACGTTGACCTTGTCGTACCAGTAGCCCTTCATCGTGCTGACCTGGTCGCTCATCAGGAGCGACCCGCCGAAGAGCGCCAGGGACAGGGCGACGGAGACGACGACGGCGAAGGTCATCGTCAGGTTGCGGCGGAGACCGACACCGATCTCCGACAGTACGAACTGGGCGCGCATGGCGAGTTGTTCAGGCCTTTCCGGGGACGTCCGCGAGGGCGGGGGCGATGGCGGGGGCGGTCAGTGCTGGTAGCCGTAGACGCCGCGCGCCTGGTCGCGGACGAGGCGGCCCTGCTCCAGCTCGATGACGCGCTTGCGCATCTGGTCCACGATGTTCTGGTCGTGCGTGGCCATCAGCACGGTCGTGCCCGTCCGGTTGATCCGGTCGAGCAGCTTCATGATGCCGACGGAGGTCTGCGGGTCGAGGTTGCCGGTGGGCTCGTCCGCGATCAGCAGCTTGGGCCGGTTCACGAAGGCCCGCGCGATGGCGACGCGCTGCTGCTCACCGCCGGACAGCTCACCGGGCATCCGGTCCTCCTTGCCGCCGAGCCCGACGAGGTCGAGCACCTGCGGCACGGACTTGCGGATCTCGCCCTTCGACTTGCCGATGACCTCCTGCGCGAAGGCGACGTTCTCCGCCACCGTCTTGTTCGGCAGCAGCCGGAAGTCCTGGAAGACCGTCCCCAGCTGGCGGCGCATCTGCGGCACCTTCCAGTTGGAGAGGCGCGCGAGATCCTTGCCCAGGACGTGCACCTGACCGTGACTGGTGCGCTCCTCCCGGAGGACCAGCCGCAGGAAGGTGGACTTGCCGGAGCCGGAGGATCCCACGAGGAACACGAACTCGCCCTTCTCCACCTCGAGGGAGACATCCCTGAGTGCGGGGCGGGTCTGCTTGGGGTAGACCTTGGACACGTTGTCGAATCGGATCACGGATGCACCACGGGTCGCCGGGGGTAGATGAGCGTGACCATACGCGAACCGGGGAGGGCGGCGCAGGCGTCGGGAGGGGTTGAGTGGGGCTTGTGCGTTTTTGTACGGGACTTTGTACACCCCCCGCTCTCCGGGTGGGCCGCGCGGCCCCCGGAGGAACCTGGCACAGTGGAGGGGGAACGTTCCCGTTCCCCGAGGCGTTGTGTACGTGGAACCGGTGCAAGGAGGGCGAGCGCATGACGTACGACCGGCTGGTGTGCGCTAACTGCGCCGCGCCCGTGAGCGAGGGCCGGTGCCCGGTGTGCCGCGCGAACCGCGAGCGGATGCAGCAACAGGAGAACTTCTTCGCGGGGCTGAACCCGATGGCGCTGATCGCGCTGCTCGCGGTACTGGTGGCGGCGCTGGCGCTGCTCGCCCACCAGACCGCGTAACCCCCGAACGCGCAGACGAAGGGGCCCGGAGCTGGCTGCTCCGGGCCCCTTCGCGTGTACGTCACGTACGGCGCGACTACCTGGCGTCAGGCAGCGGCGCCGTCACGGCCGGCCGCGAGGCGCGGCAGCACCCGGAAGCCGATGCCGCCGGCGATCATCGTGGCGGCGCCGATGATCAGGAACGTGGTCTGACCGGCACCGGTCTCGGCGAGCTCCTTGCCACCACCCTGCGCGCTGGTGTCGGCGGCGGCGTCCGAGGTGTCGGTCAGCGCGGAGCTGCCCTCCTCCTGGGTGGAGGTGCCGTCGGTGTCGGTGCCGGTACCCGCGGAGGTGCTGCCCTGCGAGGACGAGCCCGACGAGGTGCTGCCCTCGGAGGACGAGCCCGACGAGGTATTACCCTCGCTGGAGCTCCCGGAGGACGTGTTACCCGAGGACGTGTTGCCGTTCGAGGTACCGGTCGAGGTCCCCGTCGAAGTACCGGTGGACGTGCCCGTCGAGGTACCGGCAGAGGTACCCGTCGACGTACCCGTCGAAGTGCCGGTGGACGTACCCGCCGAAGTACCCGTCGACGTGCCGGCGGACGTACCGGTCGAGGTACCCGTGGACGTACCCTCCGAGGTTCCGGTGGACGTACCCTCCGAGGTTCCGGTGGACGTGCCCTCGGACGTACCCGTCGAGGTGCCCTCCGACGTACCCTCCGAAGTACCCGTGGACGTACCCTCCGAACTACCGGTGGACGTGCCGCCGGTCTCGCACTCCGGGGTGATGATGATGGTGCAGTCGTCGTCGCCGTCCATGGGGACGATCGTGCTCGTGTCCACCAGAGCGTCATCATCGGCCGAGGCGACGCCGGCGACCGTCAGCGAGGCGCCCGCGGCGATCACGGCGCCGGCGGCTATGCGCGCGAACCGGATCCGCGTCTTCTTGGTCATATAGCTGCTACCCCCAGTAGCTGAATCGTCGATGAGGCCGCGTCCGGGGCCGTGATCGACGGAGGTAGCTGAGATGTAGCTGAAGCCCCCCGGTTCACATGCGCCCCGGAGATACGCATGCCACACTGCACCTTCCCCACTTTTCAAAGCATCGTCAAGGTCGTTGCGTGCGCAATGTCCAAGTCGGGGCGCTTTGCGTGTCGTTGGTGCTGTGAATGTGATGTAAAAGGCAACCGCCCCTGAATCAGGGGCGGTTGCCTTGTCGACATAGTTACTTCTCTTGCTGCTTGCGCCAGCGAATTCCGGCTTCCAGGAACCCGTCGATCTCACCGTTGAACACGGCCTCGGGGTTGCCGACCTCGAACTCGGTGCGCAGGTCCTTGACCATCTGGTACGGGTGCAGGACGTACGAACGCATCTGGTTGCCCCAGGAGTTGCCGCCGTCGCCCTTGAGCGCGTCCATCGCGGCCTGCTCCTCCTGGCGGCGCCGCTCGAGCAGCTTGGCCTGGAGCACGTTCATCGCGCTCGCCTTGTTCTGGATCTGCGAGCGCTCGTTCTGACACGAGACGACGATGCCGGTGGGGAGGTGGGTGAGGCGCACCGCGGAGTCGGTGGTGTTCACGCCCTGGCCGCCGGGGCCGGAGGACCGGTACACGTCCACCCGCAGCTCGGACTCGTCGATCTCGATGTGGTCGGTCTGCTCGACCACGGGAAGGATCTCGACGCCCGCGAACGAGGTCTGACGGCGCCCCTGGTTGTCGAAGGGGGAGATCCGCACCAGCCGGTGCGTGCCCTGCTCCACGGAGAGGGTGCCGTAGGCGTACGGGACCTGCACGGCGAAGGTGGTCGACTTGATGCCGGCCTCTTCGGCGTACGACGTCTCGTAGATCTCGGTCTTGTAGCCCTTCTGCTCCGCCCAGCGCAGGTACATCCGCTGGAGCTTCTCCGCGAAGTCGGCGGCGTCGACGCCACCGGCCTCGGCGCGGATGTTCACGAGCGCCTCGCGGGAGTCGTACTCGCCGCTGAGCAGCGTACGGACCTCCATCTCGTCCAGCGCTTTCCTGACCGAGACGAGCTCGGACTCGGCCTCCGCGAGGGTGTCCGGGTCGTCCTCCTCCTGGGCCATCTCGAACAGCACGGCGAGATCATCGATCCGGCTGCGCAGCGCGTCCGCCTTCCTGACCTCGGCCTGGAGGTGGGACAGCTTGCTGGTGATCTTCTGCGCCTCGTCCGGGTTGTCCCACAGGGACGGCGCGGCCGCCTGCTCCTCGAGCACGGCGATGTCTGCCCTCAGCTTGTCGAGGTCCAGAACGGCCTCGATCGACTCCATGGTCGAGGAGAGGGACTTGAGCTCTTCGGATACATCGACGACTGCCACGCCTCCAGCGTAACGGCTCCGCCAAGCGGCGGACTCCGGCGAGGCACCGATCGCAAGCGTCCCGCGCTGTGTGGCCCGGCACTCCTCCGGCCCTCCAGCCGCACGAGAGATCTGCCCGGCGCGAGGGCGGCCCAGCGGCAAGACTGGCGGACCGTATCGACCCTCAAGACCTTGTGCGTTTGATCCATCCGGCCGTGATCACCGCACCGACAAACAGGATTCCAGAGAGTGCGGCCCAGGGAATACTTCGAGGCATATCAATCAGGGGGCTGATCATCCAAATCGCACTCGATATCACCAGCCATTTTCCGGCGAGGAGCAAAGCGCGCCTTGTCGGCGAAACAGCCTTCAATTCAGCCCGTCGGTCTTGCTGTCGCGCCGTGTCGAACCTTCCGGTTCTCTCGTCGTAGGCGTGT
Organism: Streptomyces sp. 3330; assembly: GCF_031456635.1. Lineage (NCBI taxonomy): Bacteria > Bacillati > Actinomycetota > Actinomycetes > Kitasatosporales > Streptomycetaceae > Streptomyces > Streptomyces sp. 3330. The sequence continues at coordinate 68,968 of NZ_JAVDVA010000026.1, read as the reverse complement.
TGCCACCGCGCAGCTCGGAGAGCCGCCCAGCACAACACGCCCATACCTGCACCGATCAGGGATGCCTGCAGCAGCACCACAGGGTCATCACTACCAGACAAAGTCCAAGCGATCGACGCCGCTAACACAGCACCGAAGATCACGCCGGCCCGCACGGGGTGACGAGCCACTTTCACCTCAAGACGGGAGGGAGGTTGGCCAGATCCGAAGCGGCGGTCGAGCGCCAGCAATACCTTCTGCCAGTCCCGCATGACCAGCCCTCCTTTTGCCATCTTTGGGTCACCGTGCCTGTGTCAACGGGCTGCATTATTCCACCAAAATGTCACAGACCGAGCACGCCCGACTCGTCCCGCTTGGGCTCCGCAGCCTGCTACAGAGGCAAGGCGCGGAGCGCCATGGATCGATCACCACCCCCCGCGGACAAGGTCCCAAAGTTCCCGGTTCGACTGCGCTCGAGCGCCAATCGGACCGACCCACCTAGCCGCGCCAAAGGAGCCCACCGTCAACACGCCCTGTATAGCAGCTGCCTCGGCATAGCCCGCAACGCTCTTGTCTGAATCATCGGACAAGGCATTGTCGATCACCCCGGTGAGCATTGCAGCTCCCACGGCACAAAAGGCAGCGGCGGTAAGGCCAGTGACGAACGCGCATCCTATACCTGCGATAATGCCGGCCACCGGACCTGCGAGCTTCTTGAAGATGCCGAGAGTCTTATCCCAGCCACTCTCTTTCCCGAATTGCTTCTTATAGGTCTTCTGCACATCCTTCATGCAGCCGGTACTCCCCTTTGCCCGACTTATATAGCAGCCAAAGAAGCTTGTAGCAGCCTCCTGGAGTTCCTTGGTTTTCTTGTCGTCTGCCAGTCCCTCGATCCAGGCTTTCGCCTCTCCATTTCCAAGATAGACACTGCCTCGATAGCCGAGGTCCTTTGTCAGCCACTCGACCACCTTCGGGTCCAGCTTGAGGCGTTCCTTCTCCGTGACGGACGTGCCGTTACCGGATTCCAGGATGGATCCGTCACCTACTGACGTTCCCTTGGTGTAGTCAGTCTTGCCCGTTTTTTTGTCATAGCCGACGGCGTCCTGGGTCGCCTTGTCGCAATACTCCAGCGAGTACTGGCAGGAGTTGGGCCGTGAGCCGATCTCGGTTCCCGTCGGATCCCAGAAGGTGACCGGGTTCTGGGATCCGTAGCTGTACCCGTTCAGCGTCTGCGGCGCTTCGAGCTGAAGTACTGGGTCGACACTGAGGAACTGGCCGATGGCCGGGTCGTACTCGCGGGCTCCGATGCGAGTCAAGCCCGTGTCGATATCGCTGGTCTTCCCCAGGAAGCCCTTGTCGTCCGGCCAGGAACCGGAGGCGGTCTTACCTCGGTCTTGACCGAAGGGCGTCGTGTAACGCTTGGTGAAGGTCTGGTTCGTGTCCGGGTTGAGCGCCAGGCTTGAGGTGCCGTGGTGGTCCCCTGTGAGATAGGTGACTTTGTCCGTACCGGATTGGTTGGACCGGACGGCGGCCGTGATGCCGTCGGCCGAGTAGTAGCGCTGGGCCCAGGTCGTGCCGTCGGCTCGCAGGTGGAGTTCGGTGGCGCCGGTGTACAGGACACGTTCACCGTTCTCGGCGGTGCGGATCAGCAGGGTGCCGGAGGCGTCGTATAGGTAGTCGGTCGATGCGTTGTTCTCCGTCAGTCTGGCCAGTCTGCCCTCGTCGGACCAGGCCAGGCTCTGTATGGCCGTGCCTCCAGGGCGGCTGGTGGTATTCCCGGTGGCGTCGTAGGCGTAGGCACGCTCCGGAGCGGCGCAGTCCGTGCCGGTTGTGGTGCCGGTCAGGGTGTGAGGCTGCGCGGGCTTGGTGTAGCAGTACTTCGTCTTGGTGTCGTGGGTGCTCTGGTGCACCGTCTCGCTGGTCCGCTGGCCGGCGTCGTTGTAGTCATAGCTCGTCCAGTACGGTGCCGGACCCGACAGGCTGGTGGCGCTGCGGGTGTCGGCGCAGTTCTGGGAGGCGGGGGTCCAGGCCTCGGTCAGGCGTTGGTGCCCGTCGTAGGCGAAGCACTGGGTGTCCGCCGAACCGGAGCCGCCGAGCGCTGTGGGGTCATTGATCGACGTGACGTTGCCGGTTTGGTCGTAGCTGTAGTTGAGGTCCTGAAGCATGTAGCCGTGGGTCTGGTCCGTGACATGGCTGCGGGCCAAGCGGCCGGTGCCCTCCTCGTAACGGTTGGTGACATAGACACTCTTGTTGTCGCTGCCGCCTGCGCCCAGCGTCAGCTGTTGCGGTTGGGAGAGAGCGGAGTAGGAGACGTCGAGCACACCGCCGATGGTGGCCAGGTCGCCCAGGTCGTTGTAGGTGAAGCCGATCGTCTCCGACTCCAGGCCGCCCATCGCGGGCTCACTGCTGTTCTGCAAGGTGCCGTCGAGGTTGTAGTACGCCTCGGACTTCAGCACGGCCGCCTCGCCCGCCTTCACGAACGGGTCGAAGGCCGGTAGCTCGAGCTGGGTCTCCGTGGCCCGGCCCAAACTGTCGTAGGCGGTGACGGTCTGTGTGTAGGCGTCGCCTGTCTTGCCGCCCACGTAGCGGGTGGCGGAGGTGGGCAAGCCCTTCAGCACCGTGTCGTACGTGTATCCCGTGAGCTGGTTGGCGTCCGTCCTCGTGCCCGCCCAGGTGCCGGTGACCCGGCTCAGCTCGTCGTAACCCACGATGATGGACTTGCCGCGCGCGTCCGTGGTCTTGGTGACCCGGTCCAGGACGTCGTACTCGGTGCTCGTTGCTCCCTTGTCGGGGTCCTTGGCGCTGGTCTGGCGGCCGGAGAGGTCGTAGCCGTACGACCATGTGGCGCCGTCCGGCCCGGTGATCGTCTTCTGCTTGCCGTCCAGGGTGTAGGTGAACTTCGTGGAGGCGTACGAAGCACCAGGACTGGTCCCGAAGGCGGTGTCTGCCGGGCTCGTGCTCTCGTAGGAACGCATCTCCGTCGTCTGCCCGCGTACATCCGTGATCGTGCGCTGGGCTGACCCGCCTTGGAGGGCGGTCGTCGCCACGGAGTCACCCGTGTAGCTGGTGCTGGTGGACCACTTCTCGACACCGAGCACGTAGAGCGTGTTGGTAGTCGGTCGGCCCGCTCCGTCGAACACCGTGGCCGTCTGCTTCGGGGCCTCACCGTACTCGGCACGCGTGTAGGTGCCGTTGGGGGTGCTGGTGGTGTCGAAGATGTCGGCGTACGTCTCGTAGGCCAGGCCCCGGGTGTCATAGCGGGTGTCCGTCAGCAGACGGCCACCCAGTGGCGTCGGCGACTGCGTCTGAAGCGGGCGCAGGAGCGAGTCGTACAGCGTGTAGCTGGTGTTGTAGGTCTTGCCGTCCTTCTTGAGGGTCGAGGTCGATACCCAGGACGGCTTGAGGTTGTCCAGGTGGTAGGCGAAGGTCATGTTGGCCGCGTCTGAGCCTCGGATTCGGTTGGGCAGCCAGACAGCGGTCACCCGCCCCAGAGCGTCATAGGCGCTCTCGGTCTTGCTGTTGTTGCGGTCGTAGGTGCGCAAGGTCAGACCGCGCCGTGCGTCGACGAAGTTGATCGTCTTGAACTGCGCCGGCGCTGCGTCGGTGACGATGGTCCTGGTCAGCGGGCCGGCGTCGGTCGGCGTGTACGCCGTCGTGGTGCTCTTCCCATCCGCGTTCGTCACACTAAGGGGACGTCCCAGGCCGTCGTACGTAGTGGTCGCCGTCGTCTGCCAGCCCGAGGGGAGCCTGTCGCCGTTGAGATCCGACGTCGCGGCGTAGCCGGTGGCGCGGCCGGTCCAGGTCTGCTGGCCCTTGGCCGGCTTCTGCACGGCCGACCAGGTGGTGGCGTTCGCCGTGTCGTAGACGACCGCCGTGTCCGTCAGGACGTCACCCCGGGTGCCCTTGGTCACCGGCATCGTCAAGGCGGTGTCCGCCGTCGCACACGTGTCGGCAACCGTACGGGTACGTGAGACCAGGTTGATCAGGCCGGCCTCGGTGTTGCGGGCATACCAGGTGCGGGTGCAGGTCTCGTCGTCGTTCTTGCCGACCTGGCCTGAGTCCTCGACAGTGACTGGCAAGCCGTAACTGTCGAAGGTGGTGGCGGTTTGCCGCTCACGCCACGTCTGGGATGCCGACAGGTACGTGTAGGCGTGCGTCTTCTGGGTTCGGACGTAGCGGGCTACGTGATCACCGGCATCGGGCGCTGTCTGTCGGGCGGTCTCCTGTGACCAGGGGTCCTTCATGGTTGCCGAAATCGTCGTGGTTCCGTCGTAGGTGACCTGTTCGCGGAGCTGTCCGGCGTACTGATCGCTGTCGGTGAGCGTGGCGGCTCCGAGGGCCGGAGCGCTGAGGGGGGCGACGGAGGCCGTCTTGGTGGTGCCGTCCTTGTTCTTGTCGCCGTGCATGCCCTGCATGTAGAGGGAGACAGTCCTGGAGCGGGTGACGTCCGTCGAACCGGTCCACGCGGTGACCTGGCGGTAGCCGCGCCAGTCCGACCATGTGCGCTCGTCGGCCGGGGCGAACGGGTTGTCGCTGTAGTGCCAGGCCGCACCGCTGTAGGAGTAGGCGTGTTCAACCGTCTCGTTGGCCGCCGCCGGGTCGGAAACGGTCACCGCCAGCACGCGGTACTTGTGGAACCAGTCGATCGAGGCGTTTGCACCACCGTTGATGCGCCAGAACTGCGGATAACACGAACGCGTGTTGGTGTCGGGGGCCGCGCCTGCCACCTCGCTACGTACACACTCCTCGCCCGACAGCGTCACTGTGGTGATCGCCCCCGTCTCCGAGGTGATCGTCGAGATGCGCGCCCGGGTCAGGGGCAGAATGTCGTCCGTGGCATCGACCCGGTTGGGGCGCATCTGGTAGGTGAACGAGGTCGGGTCGAGCCCGATCGCCGTGTCGCCGGCCTTGCCGGTCCGCTTGACAGACTTCAAGGTCAGCATCTGGTCGGAGCTGTCGCCGATGTCCCCACCGTCCAGGTACTGCTGGACCATGTCCCAGGAGTCCACCGGGTCGTAGACGGCCGTGGTGGCGTTGTAGGAATAGGTGTCGATCCCGGTCAGGCGTTTGCGGGAGAAGAAGGACGGGCCGGTTGCCTTGCACTCGGCGTCTCCGCTCGAGCAGATCGCGTCGAACGGAACGTCCGGCCAGTTGTCCGCGGTGTCCTTCGTCAGGCTGGAGCAGTCGGCGGCGGTGCAGCGCTCAGCGTGGGAGAAGGTGACTTTCGCGTCCGCCTTGTCGGTGAACAGTGCCCCGGCCCGCAGACCGTACTCGACGCGCGTCAGGTAGCCGCCACGCGTGTAGGCCGCGTTCGCCGTGGTCGCCTTGTTCTTCTTGTAGAAGTTCGACTCCTTTGTGTACCAGTACGTGGACGCGTTACCGCGAGTGTCCTCGACCAGGTCGAGGTTCCACCGCCACGCCTGCGAGATTGACCGGTCCGCGAAGGTGTCACCGGCCGAGTAGCCCGGCTCGCCCGAGTCATCACCGAACACCGGCACCGTCCAAACGGAGTTGGTGCGCTGTGTATCCGCTCCTGCCAGTTTGTTCAGACCGAACACGTACTTCTTGCCGTCGCCCGTCGTCACGGTCCAGTACTCGCCGTCGTCATCGGCGTTGTCCCCGCCCGTGGAGCGGGTGACCTTGGAGGCGTCGTCGTTCTCCAGACGCCACTGGCCACCCTCGCCGTCCTTGACCAGACGAGTGGACTTGCCGTTCAACACCAGACGGGCATTGTCGTACTTCCAGCAGAGGTCGAAGGCGTCCGCGTGCCCGTCGTCGTCACAGACACCGTACGAGCGCTCGATGTAGGACTCGGTGAGCGTGAAACCCTCACCGACCGCCGAGCCCTGGTTGTTGGTCGCCGCGGTACGGCCGTCCACGCTGCCCGAGTCGTACGACAGCGACAGCGGCGGCACCGGACCCGCTGCAGCCGGCGGCATCGTGAAGTCGTACGACCACGTGAAGGAACCCGCACTGTTCCCCGACTGCCAGGAGGACGACTCCGAGAGTGGGGTGGCGGAGTAGTCTCCAGCGCCCTTGGGCGACTGACCGGAGCCCGTAGCGGTCGCGGTGACGGCCAGCACAGTGGCAGTCGATGTGCTGTCGGCATCCCGCAAGAGCTGCGTGGACCGGCCAACGACAGATTCAGCCAGGTGAACCTTGGCCGAGACCGACTGATGCGCGGAGTCGTTCTGCGACGAAAGCGGTAGCTGTTTACGGCACTCCGGCTTCTGCGGTGCCGTCAGGACGCAGGCTGGCAACTGTACGAGCTTCAGCCGCTGGGACCAGTCACCGCCGATGGCCGAGGCGAAACCGCCGTAGTCAACGGTCACTTCAGCGCTGCCCGCCGTGGCTGCCTCGGCGGTCAGCAGCACGCCGGTGATTCCGGCTTCTCGGGCGGCCTTTTGATCCAGCACAGTGACACGTGCAGTACCGGAGGCGGCATGGCCTCCGGCTTGCGGTAGGAGGGACACGGGCAGACCGTTCGCCTTCGCCACGACCGTCTTCCCGGCCGTCAGGACAATTGTCGCCTCGCCTTCCCCGGGCCACTTCGCCTGTCGTTCCGCCTGTGCCTGTTCGGCCTGGTCAGCGTTGGTCTTCTGCTCCCGGGCAACCTGTTCCCGCGCGTTCTTCGCACCTGGCCCCTTGACTACCTTCACGTCGCTGACACGGGGCTTCGGCACATCAGGGCGGCCGAGTCCCTCCGATCCCGCGACTTCGGCCGCCTGCGCCACAGCCACAGGCACGACAAGTGCCAAAGCCAGCGACTGCAACAGAAGCCGGCCGGCACGATACCGACCACTCCGAGGCCATCTTGAGGTGCCCACGCCAAATGCCATCGCTCTTCGTCCCCCGCCCAGTCCCGTGAGAGATGTACGTCAAGTCGTTCTCAGGCCGTCACGCGACGCCCGTCGATTCCGGGGGAGGGCAGTCGAGAGCCGCCCTCCCCCACTGCCCGTCAGTCGCCGACGCTCTCGTCCAGTTGCTCGCTACTCGCCATGGCGCCGGCCCAGACCCGCGCCTCCCAGACCCGGCCGGGGAGGTAGTGCTTCCAGGCACCGGCGACGAAGCCCCTGCCGATCGTGAAATCGCCGCTGCCGAGCTTGACCGTGAAGGCTTGAGCACTGCCGTTCTGGTTGTGCCCGAGGTAGAGGCTGATCGTCCCGTCCAACGGGTCGTAGATGCCGGTCAACCGCACTGGGCTGTCCAATTCGGCGACATCGTCGGAGGCAACGGCCGAGAAGCTGCCGTCATCATTGAGTCGCCCGAATTGCCACCTACCGACCGGGACGGTCCGCTCTTCCATCGCCCCCTCGTCCCATACAGTCTGTTTGCCGGTCAGCTGGTAGAAGAATCCCCACGCGGACCCGTCCGCGGTGCGCTGCCCCAACACCTGTCCGATGTAGCCGACATCCTTGGCAAGGATCTTCGCGGCATCCAATTGCACCAAGGTCGTCACCGTGAACGATGCGTGCTCGTACACCAAGGGGCCTGCTGTGGTCGCCGCGCCGTCGACCCCGTCGAACACGATGGCGCCGTCCTTCAGCGACGCACCGCCTGTCAGTGCCAGACTCTTGCCGTACCCGGAAGTACTGTCGGGAACAGTCGTGCCACTGCCACGTTCCGCGTTCCAGTCCGCCACCAACTCGACGCCGGCGAATTCCCCGCCGGACACCATCAGCTGGGACTCTTCGGCAATCTCCTGTGCCGTCAAGGCACGCTGCCAGACGGCGACTTCATCGACCGAACCTTGGAAGTAGTAACCGGGGCCTGTGCTGAACTGATGCCGACCGAAGTCCAGTGGCCCGGTCGACGGGTAAGAGCCCTCCACGCTCTGACCCTGGTACTGCCTGCGGCCGTCCACGTAGAGCTGGAGCTTGCCCGTCGCCGGATCGTAGGTAGCGGCCAGGTGCGTCCATACGCCGACCTGCGCCGGATAGGCCGCGAACTGACCCGTGTACAAGTCGGTTGCGCCCGGCTGACGGATAGCAAAGCACCAGGTCTTCTTACTGACGTCGTACTCTAGGAGGAACGGGCTACTGACGCTGTCCTTCGTCGAGAGCACTGCGGCGCTGCGGTCGTCGCGTTCCAGCCGCACCCAAGCGGACAGGGTGTAGGCCGAGCGGGTCTCAAGAACCGGGGCACTCGTCTGTGCGTAGGCAGTGGACCCGTTCAGGGACAATCCCGTATCAGTGATCGGCGTCTCCAGGGGAATCCCCTGAGAGTCACGGGTGATCAGCCCACGGCGTCCCCTGTCATCCCGCGCCGCCCCACCGACCAGCGTGGCGTTGTCCGCACCGTCGGCTGTCGCCGAGTCCAGCGCAGCACCGCTCGCCTCGCCGAAATTCCACCGCCCGACCGGCCCGTCGCCGGCGCTCACCAGGAAATCGACCGCCATCTCCGCGCCGAAGCGGCCGGTGCCGACGTTGTCCTTGGCTCGCACGTACAACGTGGTCAGGCCCGCCTCTTCCGGCGTGACAGCGACCGATGCCGTCAAGCCCGCCTGGTCGGCCGACCAGGCGTCCGCACTGGACAATCTGTACTGGTAGGCGGCGATGTTCGTCTCACCCGACGCAGGCGCGAACGTGAACGTGCCTTTCACGCCCGGTCCGCCCTGCCCCGCACAGGCGTTGGTCGTGCACTCGGTGTACGGGGAACCGAAGGTCACCGTCGGCGCCTTGGGCGCAGTCGGATCGACCTTGAAGTAACAGGGCGTGCTGTAAGCGGAGTTAAGACGGTTGGTGCCGTCCTCGTAGTAGGAAAGGGTCAGCGCTCTCAGTCGGTACAGGACACCCTCCTGCAGCGTCGGCAGGCTCCTCGACTGCTTGACCAGGTTCCCCACATAGCCAGATGTCGGGCCGTCGATGTCAGTGTGGGCGAGCGTCCATGCTGTGCCGTCGTACTTCTCCGTCCGCCAGCGGATCCGGAGATTCGCCCCGACCGAACCGCCCACAGCGGTTCGTGGCTTGCCCTGTACCAGCGGCGTCGGGTCGGACACCACGTTCGGAGAGGCCGAACTGGTCGAGCACACGTAGGAAGAGCCCGTGACCGCGCCGACCTCAGTGGGCGTGGCCGGCAGGCCCACGTACTTCACCGCGATCACGGCGTCGTTCCTGAACCGTTTCCACGCCGAGGCATCGGTTTCGTCATGTGCCCGGACCTCGAGCGTCAGCATGGAGAACTTGCCCGCCGCGAAGTTCTTCACCGTCGGCGTCAGGTTCTCGTTCGTCTCCTCCGCGCTGTCGTTGAACTCGATCGGCGCGTCCGGCAAATCCGGATCGCACAACGAGCCACGACCGGCCGAGACATTGCGGTCCACCATCAGGTCCAGTTCCGCCGGACGCGTCGACCACGTGGTGGAGGAAGAGATGTTGTTCGTACGAACCAGATCCACCCAACGCGGATCACACTGGAACGCCCACGGCTCCGTCACCCGAAATGTGGCGTCCAGGATGTTCTTACCCTTCAGACTGGCTGGCGAGAACTCGAAGTAGAGTCGCTGTACGTACCCAGGACCGCAGTAGTAGCCGTTCCAGGTACCGCACTTACCTACGCCCTTCCCAAGATCGTCGTCGCCGTTGCCCCAGCCGTACGACTCATAACCGTCGCTGCGCAGCAGCGTGCGCTCCGACTCGCCCCACGTGATGGTCGGGTCGATGAACAGCGGGAACGCCGACGCCTTGGATTCGGTGAGCATCTCCGCGTCCGGAACCACCGACAGCGAGTCCTTGGTGACCGCGACATCCATGCGGGCCACGTGGTCGCCCTGTCCAGGCTCCGATCCGGAACCCGAAGGCGCCGTTTCCGAGGGGTCGGCCGACCCCACCTCACCGCTGCCTGGCGGTTCAACCGTCATCAACTGCGTCTGCGTGCCGGAAGGCGAACCCGCCGAGTCCCACATCTGGGCCGGCGGCGCCTTGAACACCGTACGGCCACTGTCGTCCACGGCCGCGAGGTTGCCGGACGCCCCTTCGCGCACGTCCAAGCCCACGGCATTGAGCCCGAACGTGAGCTTTTTCAGCCCCTCGTTCGCCGCTGCTTCGGCCGTTTTGACCACGAACACCGGCTGGAAACTCTCCGGAGTCGTGTTCACCTTCAGGTCCACGCCCGGCAGTACTTCCGCGTACAGAGCACTGGTCCCGTCCAGCTGCGGCGCCGGAAGCGTTCCCGGCCACCGCAGTTCGAGCGACTTCCCCTCGTCCTCCATCCGGGCCAGCGGCGCCTTCGCGCCCCCGCCCGAGAAGGCAATGTCCAGCGCTGCGGCCTTGGGACCCACCAGACCGTCGGAACGCTTCCCCAGCGTCGCATCCGGCGCCTGCCAGCCACCATCCGGCTTCGCCACACGAACCGGAACCACCGACTCCTGCAACGTGAAGGTGAGGCCATCGGGATTCGCATAGACCGTTGTCCGCTCCGAACGCTCCCCCGTCACCTCCACCGGCCGACCCGACTCCTTGGCCTCCGCCGACGCCTGCTGCCCCTCGGACAGCGGGGTGGCCTCCGAGGGAGAAGCAGACGCCTGTGGAACGGGCGTGACCAGAATCGCCAATAGGGCGGCGAAGGCAGCCGTCGCGGCCCCAGATCTCCGCCATCGGACATGCACATGACATCTCGCTGACCGCCTGCTGCCCCGTTTGCCCTGCACTGAGATGCGCCCCCCACAGTCACATGATCCTCAAGTTCTCCACATCCAAAGGCTCTCCATCACCTCCCGTCAAGGCGGCATCACCATGCGCAGCGCCCTTTGTCGTACCGAGAATCTCCTGCGCCACTGGTAAATCCGGCAGGCATGACACGGGGAGACGTCTCAAAATCGAACACCAGAACAGGGCGAGCCTCCCGTTCAGGCCCTCTCTGACGGTGGGCACACCGATTTCCGAACTGGCGACTCCGGGTGTCGATGTCGGCTACGGACACGGTCCGGTGCTCGTCGAACACCGCCTGGCGGGATGCCGGGACCGGCTCCCCGCAAGGCGATGTGGCCCGAAACTGCCACCTTCCCCAGCCGGACCGACTCCCGGCCCGCTCACCGGAAGGGCATCCGGCAAGCCGCCGCTCAGACACGGCGAGCGGAGGCATTCCGGGCGGTGCTTCTACGGCGTTGCAGGTGGGGACGTACTCGTCGTGTCCTGCGGGGTCGCCCCCGCGTCGTCGCCCGAGGTGGCCGCCCAGGTGCCGATGCCCGCCGCGGCCGCCAGCGTCACCGCCGCCACGCTCAGCGTGATCCGCCGCCGCCGGGTGGCGGAACGGTTCCGTGCCGAGCCGGGGCGGGGGGCGCCGGCCGCCCGCGGGACCCGTGCCGTGCCGTGGGCGCCGCCCGCCAGCTCGTCCGGCGCGGGCACCCGCATCGACGTGTGGGTGTCCCGGTTGGAGTCGGGCTTCGCGCCGGGCACCAGCGGCACCGAACCGCGCCGCACCCGTCCGGAGGGAGCCGCGGGCGAGGACGCGGAGGGCGCGGCCTCGGCCGGTTCACCCTCGCCCTCCTCCTGCTCCGGGTCCGGCTCGTCGACGTCCAGCGGCGGCATCCCGGCCAGCGCGGGCAGCTGCTCCCGCAGCCGCGCGGCCAGCTCGGACGCCCGCAGCCGGGACGCCGGGGCCTTCGCCAGACACTGCACGAGGAGCTGCCACAGCTCGTCCGTGATGCCGGGCAGCGGGGCGACGGACTCGGTGACGTGCCGGCGCAGCACCGCGCCGGGGTGGCCGCCGCCGAACGGGGTGAAGCCCGCGAGGAGCTCGTACAGCACGGTCGCCAGGGCGTAGATGTCCACGGAGGCGCGGGGCGGCAGGCCCTCGACGATCTCCGGGGCCAGGTAGTCCGGCGTGCCGATGATCTTCGTGGCGCGGGTCCGTTTGGGGGTGTCGATCAGTTTCGCGACGCCGAAGTCGGTCAGCAGCGCGCGGTGCGAGCCGCCGGGGCCGAGCGGGCCCTGCATGTCGAGCAGGATGTTCTCGGGCTTCACGTCGCGGTGCACGATCCCGGCCGCGTGCGCGGCGGCGAGCCCCTCGGCGATGTCCGCGACGATCGCCACGGCGGCCTCCGGCGCGAGCCGCCGGTCGCGTTCGAGGCGGGTGCGCAGGTCGGTGCCGCGGACGAGGTCCATGACCAGGGCCAGGTCGTTGCCGTCCACCACCAGGTCCCGTACGGACACCACGTGCGGGTGCTCCAGGCCGAGCAGTGCCGTGCGCTCCTGCACGAAGCGGCCCACGAGCTCCTCGTCGGAGGCGAGGTCCTCGCGCAGCAGCTTGACGGCGACGGGTCCGTCCGGTCCCTCGCCCAGCCACACCGTGCCGGCGCTGCCCCGTCCCAGGATCTGGTGGGCGGTGTACCGGCTGCCGATCTTCCGTGCCAAGGCTGCTCCTACAGACGCGTGTTGCCCATCAAAGTACGCGTCCGAGGAGCCAACCTTCACCGCGGAGACGGAAATCACCCGCCAGATGTCGACAAGTACACAAACTCGCGGTCAGGGCCGGAGCCCGCGCCGGCCTCCGGCGCCCGGGTCGCAGGTACTCCCGTCACGGGTGCCCGGGGCGCAGATGCCCCTCGTCACGGGTGCCCGGGTCGCCGGTGCCGGTGCCTCGGTCGCCGTGCCTCAGTTGCCGGTACCGGTGCCGCCCGAGCCGCTGCCGCTCGAGTCGGCCAGGTCGCCGATCCAGCCGGTGACGTCGTTGAACCAGCCGCTGATCAGCTGCCAGTAGTTCTTGCCGGTGCCGATCCAGCCCTGGAGCGGGCTCAGCTCCCAGATCAGCCATCCGGCCACGAACAGGATGACGATCGTGAACAGGCAGCCCTTCAGGCAGCCCAGCCCGGGGATCTTCATCGGGTTGGCGCTGCGCTGCCTCGGCTCCCGCGGCGGGCGGGGTTCCGGCTCGGGCCGCCGCCTCGGCTGCTGCTGGGGCTGCGGCGCGTACCGCTGGGGCTGCTGTTGCGGCTGCTGCGGCGGCGCGTACTGCTGTTGCTGCTGCCCCGGGTAGCCGTAGCCGGGGGGCTGCTGCTGGCGCTGCTGGGGCCGCTGCTGCTGAGGCCGCTGCTGGTTCTGCTGCGGATACGGCTGCTGCGGCTGCTGCGGCTGCTGCTGCTGGCGGGAGACCTGCCGCTGGGGGCGGCGGCGCAGCGGGTCCTCGCCGGGGTCGAGGTACTGCTGGACCTGCGTCGGCTCGTTGCGGTCGCGGGCGGCCCGCATCTGGGACTGCCAGGGATGCGGCTCCTGGCCCTGCTGGCCCTGCTGGCCCTGCTGGCCCTGCTGGTGCGGCGGCACCGGCGGCAGGACGGCCGTCGGATCGGCGGCGCCCGAAGGACCGCCGGTGTGCGGCAGCACCGCCGTGGGGTCGGCGGCGCCCGCGGGTCCGCCGGTGTGCGGCAGGACGCTGGTCGCGGCGTTCGGGTCGTAGGCCGCGCCGCCCGGCACGGTCGCGGGCGCCGGGTCGGGCGCGAGCAGGTGGCCGACGCCGTCGGCGGCGGCGATCTGCATCGAGTTGGCGTGCACCCCGATGCCCTCGGCGACGATGCGCAGCCCGCGCGCGAGGTTCTCGGCGCTCGGCCGGTCGTCGGGGTTCTTGCGCAGGCAGCGCTCGATGACCGTCCAGAGCGGGTCGGGGACCGTGGACGGGCGGCGCGGCTCGGCGTTCAGGTGCTGGTGGAGGACTTCGAGGGCGGAGCCGCCGGAGAACGGCGGACGCCCGGTGACCAGCTCGTACAGCAGGATGCCGGCGCCGTAGATGTCCACGGCCGAGGTCTGCGGGCGGCCCTCGGCGGACTCCGGCGCGACGTAGGCGGGCGTGCCGACGAACTCGCTGGTGCGGGTCAGGCCCGGGGAGTCGGCGAGGCGCGCGATGCCGAAGTCGGTGAGCAGCGGGTGCATCTGCCCGCCGTTCTGCATCAGCAGGACGTTGGCCGGCTTCAGGTCGCGGTGCACGACGCCGTCGGCGTGGCTGGCGGCGAGCGCGTCGGCGACCTGGGCGGTGAGCAGCGCGGCGGCGACCGGGGTGAAGGGGCCGTTCTCACGCAGGTAGCGGTGCAGGTCGGGGCCGTCGACGAGGTCCATGACCAGCGCCAGCAGATCGCCCTCGACGACCAGGTCGCGGACCCGGACGATGTTCGGGTGGGTCAGCCGCAGCAGCACCGACCGCTCGCGCAGGAAGCGCATCACGACGTCGGGGTCGTTCGCGAGCTCCTCCTTGAGGACCTTGATCGCGACGGTCTCCCCGGGCTGGCCGGCCACGGCCGCCTCGGCGCCCGCGGTCTCGCGCTGGCGCGCTCGCCAGACGGTGCCCGTGGCGCCGCGTCCGAGCGGCTCCTCGAGCAGGTACTTGCTGCCGACTGGCCGCACGTCACGCGCTCCCTGCTGCTTGCTTGCCTGTGCTGTCCGTGTTCCGACCCACTGTAGTGCCGCAGTGCGGACCCGGGGCTGTCGTCCTTATCCGAAAGAAAGACGCTTCACCCGGTCCTCCTGGTTGCCGCGACCGGACGTGACCGATCTCAACTGATCGCCGGTGACGCACTTGTCAGGCACTTTTGCGGGCAGAGCCGACCAATCAAGATCACTTGTTCCCCGGTGTGGGGCGCGTTGTCGGTGACAGGTGCGAGGATGCCTGCAGTACTGGCCGCTGTGCTCGTGTGGGGTGGGGGAAGTCCGCGCCCGTGCAGAAGGGACCGCTGACGGCGATGCAGATCCGGCTGACCGTCGTAGACCCGACGGGCCCGCCCTCCCCGGCGCCGGGCTCCGCTCGCGCGGGAGCACCTCAGGCGCGGGCCCGCACCACGAGCTGCGACGTGCTCGTCACGGCGCCCGCCGGCACCGCCCTGGCCGCGGTGGCGTCCGCGCTGGCCGCGGCGGTCTCCGGGGAGGGCGCCCCGTCGGCCTCCTCCGCCGCGGCGGTCGTGCTCTACGCGGGCGTGGAGCGGCTCGACACCCAGCGCTGCACGCTCGGCGAACCGCCGCTGATCGACGGCGCGGTGCTGTCCCTGGGCGCCCCGGCCGACCCCGAGCCGCATCCCGAGGTCGACGAAGCCCCGGCCCGTCTGCACGTGGTGGCCGGGCCCGACGCGGGCGGGGTCCATCTGCTGCACGGCGGCCAGGTCCGCGTGGGCCGCTCCGCCGACGCCGACGTGCCCCTCGACGACCCGGACGTCTCGCGCCTGCACTGCGCGATAACGCTCTCCCCCGAGGGCCGTGTCACGGTCGCCGACCTCGGCTCCACCAACGGCACCACCCTGGACGGCTCCCGGATCCAGGACCGTCCCGTCCGTCTCGTCCCCGGCGCCCTGCTGCGCGTCGGCGAGTCGGCGCTGCGCCTGGCCCCGCCCGGCGGCCCGGGCCCGCGGGCGGCCACCACGCCGGACGGCGAGGGCCATGTCCGGGTGCCCTGCGCGGGAACCGACCCGGCGGCGGACGGCGAACCGTCCGGCGACCGTCTGGGCCCGGCCGCGGGCGCGCCGCACGCGCGTGCGGCGGGCGACGGCGCGGCCGGCCGGGAAGCCCCCGCGGGCCCGACCGGCCACGCCCACGGCACGGTGGACTGGCACGGCTCGCCGGAAGGCCGGGGCGGGCGGGCCCGCGACGCCGGGGACACCCGCCGGGCACCCGCGGTGGTGCCCGGCCAGGGCACGGCACCGCGCATCGAGAGCCGGTCCGGCGGCGTGGCGCGCACGGCAGAATCCGTGCGCGGGAACCCGCCCGCAGCCGCTCCCTCCGGCGGCGTGTCCGCACCGGGTGAGGGCTCCTCGGCCACCCACGCCGGCCGCTCGGGCCTCGGCTCGTACGCGCAGACCCACGACGCCGTCCGCGGACCGCACGGCGCGCCGGACGACACGCGCGCCCCGCACCGCCCCGCCGCCTCCGCCCCCGGCTCCGACGTCCCGGCCGGGTACCCCTACGACGACGTCCCCGAAGCCGACCCGCGCGCGGCCGCCCGCCGCAAGGGCACCCCGCTGCGCGGCACCGACGTCCCCCCGGGCGTCCGCAAGCGCGGAGGCCTCTCCGCGTGGGCGCGCCGGCTGGCCGGCGGCCGCGGCGACACACCGGACACGGACGACGCCCCCGGGAGCCGCGAGGAGGAGGCCGGGACGCGGTCGTACCCGTCGGCCGCCGCCTCCCCCGCGCCCGAGACCTGGCCGGACCCGGCGGCGCTGCTGCTGACGGCGCTCGGCCCGGGCCCCCGGCTGTGGGAACGCGGCCCCGGGCACCCCGAGGCGCTCACCGTGCGGCTCGGCACCGCCGACCGGCCGGCGCCCGACGGCTCGGGCCTGCTGCCCGCCGTCCCGGTGACGACGGGGCTGCGCGAGGTCGGCGCGCTCGGTCTGGCCGGACCGCGCCCGCGGCTGTCCGGGCTGGCCCGCGCGGTGCTGGCCCAGCTGGCCGCGCTGCACTCCCCCGACACCCTGGAAATCGTCCTGATCAGCACCGACCGCGCCCGCTCCGAGGAGGAGCGGGTCGCCGAGTGGTCCTGGCTCGGCTGGCTGCCGCAGCTGCGCCCGGGGCACGGACAGGACTGCCGTCTCCTGCTCGCCTACGACCGCGACCAGGCCACGGCCCGCGCCGACGAGCTGCTGCGCCGCCTGGAGGACCACCTGGCCGACAGCGCGGGCGGCCCGAGCGGCACGGGAAGCGGCGCCGGACCGGTGGTGCCCGCGCCTCGCGGCGCGGCCCGCCGTCCCTCCTGGGCCGTGCCGGACGAGACGGGCGACGGCGGCTTCCCCGGCCCGTACACCGTGGTCGTCGTGGACGGCGATCCCGGCGGCGCCGACCTGCGCGAGGCGGTGGCCCGGCTGGCGGTGGCCGGACCGCGCGCCGGGATACACCTCGTCTGCCTGGCCGAGACGCCCGCCGCCTCCCCTTCCTCTCCGGTGACCGAGACCTACGAAGCGGCCTGTGCCGCAGCACCCACCTTCCGCGCCTGCGGAGCCGTCGCGCTGCTCAGCGGGGACGTGGCGACGGCGCTGCGGCTGCTGCGGGTCGCGCCGGCCGGGGCGGAGACGGAGCGGCCCGGCCCGGTGGGGCCCGGCACGGTCGGCGCGGTGGACGCGGTCTCCCTCGCCTGGGCCGAACGCTTCGCGCGCGCCCTCGCACCGCTGCGCCCGGACGGCGCCGGCGGCGGCGAGCGGCACACGCGTGTGTCGGCTCCGCTGCCCCAGTCGGCCCGGCTCCTGGACAAGCTCGGGCTCGCCCGGGCCACGCCCGCCTCGCTGATGGCCCGCTGGGCGGACGCGGCGGACGACGCCGAGGCGCTCGGCGGCCGGGCGTGGGCCGTGCTCGGCGCGGGGCCGCGCGGCCCGGTCGGCGTGGACCTGGTCGCCGAGGGCCCGCATCTGCTGATCGAGGGCCCGACCGGCAGCGGGCGTACGGAGCTGCTGCGGGCGGTCGTGGCCTCGCTGGCCGCCGCCGAGCGGCCGGACCGGCTGGGCATCGTCCTGCTGGACGGCCGCGACACCGTCGGCAAGGGCGGCGACGGTCACGGCGACGGCCTGCGGATCTGTACGGACGTACCGCATGTCACCACCCACCTCACCGCCAACGACCCCGTCCGCATGCGGGAGTTCGCGCAGTCGCTGAGCGCCGAGCTGAAGCGGCGGTCCGAACTGCTGGGCCGGTCCGGCTTCGTGGAGTGGCACACCCAGCGCGCGGTGTCCGGCCGTATCGTCCCGCAACGCACCCCGAACGCCCCGTCCCCGGGAGCCGCGCTCGGTGGCTCCGGCGGCGGCGCCGCGGACATCGAGAGCCCGTCCAGTGCCACGCTGCGGCTGCGCCCGGGCGCGGCCGCCCGGCAGCGGGCCGAGGCGGCGCCCCCGCTGCCCCGTCTGGTGGTGGTCGTCGACGACCTGGACGCCCTCGTCTCGCCCGCCCTCGGCTCCCCCGGCCGGCCGGCCGCCGGCTCGGTGATGCGCGCGCTGGAGGCGGTGGCCCGCGAGGGCGAGCGGCTCGGCGTGCACCTGGTGGTCGCGGCGGGCCCCGGGGGCCGTACGGCGGAGTCGGAACCGGCCCGGCTGTCCACCGTTCGGATCACTCTGGACCCGCCGGGTTCCGGCACCGACGAACCGGCGCCCGGCCGGGGGCGGCTCAAGGGCGCGGACGGCCGCCTCACCCCCTTCCAGGGCGGCCGTGTCACGGGCCGCATCCCCCGTACGGCGACGCAGCGCCCCACGGTGGTCCCCCTGGAGTGGCAGCGCATGGGCGATCCCCCGGCCCGCCGCCCGGTACGGGAACTGGGCAACGGCCCGACGGACCTGGCCCTGCTGGCCAGCGCCCTGGAGCGCGCCGCACGGCAGCTCAGCCCGACCGGAAGCGCGCCCGCCGGCGGCGCGTGAGCCGAGGCCCTTCGGGGCCGGTGTCGGCCCGGGCGGGCCCGGCGTCAGCCCAGGCAGGCCCGGCGTCAGCCCAGGCAGGCCCGGCGTCAGCCCAGGCAGGCCCGGCATCGGCCCGGGCGTCCCGAGCAGGTCACCCACGGGGAGGCGGCCCCCGGTCCACGGCCGCGTCGGACGAACCCGGCCCTGCCCTGCCCTGCACCGACCCCACTACACACCGCCCCCGCGCCGGTCCGGCACGGCACCGCACCGGCCACGCGCCCGGTGCGATCACGCCCGGTGCGATCTCGCCCGGTGCGATCACGACGCGGTCACGATCCCCCGGTTGACAGCACAGGCGCTCTTGCCGAGCCCGGACACCCGGCGTAGACCAGTGCTCACGGGACAGCGCTCGAACGTTCACGAGTCGACGAGGACGAAGAACGGGGCAGTGATGCGCAGCACGAGCAACACCATCGGGACACGCAGAACCGTGAAGGCGGCCGCCACGCTCCTGGCGGGAGCGCTCGCGCTCTCGCTCACCGCGTGCGGCAGCGACGACGACAAGAGCGGCGGGAGCGGCAGCAGCACCGGAAGCAAGGAGTCCGGCGGCACGCTCGCCCTCCCCGAGCTCGACGGCACCACGCTCGAAGTGGCCGCCGTCTGGACCGGCACGGAACAGGCGAACTTCAAGAAGGTCCTCGCCGAGTTCGAGAAACGCACCGGCGCGAAGATCACCTTCGTGCCCGCACAGGACCCGATCATCAACTTCCTCGGCTCGAAGATCGCGGGCGGCTCACCGCCGGACGTGGCGATGCTGCCGCAGCCGGGCGCCATCAAGCAGGCCGCCGACAAGGGCTGGGCCAAACCGCTGGGCGCCGAGGCCCAGGCGGAGCTCGCGAAGAACTACTCGCAGGGCTGGCAGGACATCGGGAAGGTGGGCGACAAACAGTACGGCGTCTACTACAAGGCCGCCAACAAGTCGCTGATCTGGTACAACGCCAAGGTCTTCGAGAACGCGGGCGCCGGCGACCCCGCGACGTGGAAGGACCTGCTGGCCACCGCGCAGACGGTGTACGACTCCGGCGTCACCCCGTTCTCCGTCGGCGGCGCCGACGGCTGGACCCTCACCGACTGGTTCGAGAACGTCTACCTCTCCCAGGCCGGCCCGGAGAAGTACGACCAGCTCGCCCAGCACAAGATCAAGTGGACGGACCCCTCCGTGAAGGAGGCCCTGACCACGCTGGCCCAGGTCTGGGGCAAGAAGGACTGGGTGGCGGGCGGCGCGAGCGGCGCGCTCCAGACCGAGTTCCCCGCCTCGGTGACCCAGACCTTCACCGGCGGCGAGCAGCCCAAGGCGGCGATGGTCTACGAGGGCGACTTCGTGCAGGTCAACATCGCCGACACCAAGGCGAAGGTCGGCACGGACGCCAAGGTGTTCCCGTTCCCGAAGGTCGGCGACACCGCGCCGGTGGTCTCCGGGGGTGACGCGGCCGTCATCCTGAAGGACTCCAAGGGCGCCCAGGCGCTGGCGACCTTCCTGGCCTCGCCGGACGCGGCGGAGATCCAGGCGAAGCTCGGCGGCTATCTCTCGCCGAACAAGAACGTCGACGTCTCCGTGTACCCCAACGAGGTCCAGCAGACGATCGCCAAGGCGCTGATCGCGGCCGGCGACGACTTCCGCTTCGACATGTCCGACCAGGCCCCGCAGGCCTTCGGCGGCACCCCGGGCAAGGGCGAGTGGAAGGACCTCCAGGACTTCCTGAAGAACCCGACGGACGTGGCCGGCACCCAGGCGAAACTGGAGTCGGACGCGGCAGCGGCGTACGGGAACTGACGCGGAGATGGCGACGCCCGCGGCGGCGGGGGCTCCCGGGGCCCCCGCCCCTCCTCGCCCGCGCAAGAGTGTGACCGGCACCCGAAGGACCGTGGCCGCGCTGTTCCTGCTGCCCGCCCTGGTGCTGCTCGGCGCGCTCGTGGTCTACCCGATCGGGTACTCGGTCGTGCGCAGTCTCTACGACCAGTCCGGCGACGGATTCGCCGGCGCCGACAACTACAAGGCCCTCTTCACGGACGACGGCATCCGCACCGCCCTGAAGAACAACGTGATCTGGGTGGTGTTCGCGCCGACGGTCGCGACCGCGCTCGGTCTGATCTTCGCGGTGCTCACCGAACGGGTGCGCTGGGGCACCGCGTTCAAGCTGGTCGTCTTCATGCCGATGGCGATCTCCATGCTCGCCGCCGGCATCATCTTCCGGCTGGTCTACGACCAGGACCCGGACAAGGGCGTCGCCAACGCGGTGTGGGTGGGCGTCCACGACACGTTCGCCGAGTCGTCGGCGTTCCCGAAGGCCCACCCGGGCCGCGACTCGCCGCTGCGGCCGCAGGGCGGCGGCTTCATCACCGAGGCCCCGGTGCGCACCGGCGTCCCGGTCGCCCTTCCGCTGGTCGGCGTGGCCCCGGACCAGATGCCCGGCAGTGCAAAGAAGGCGGTGAAGGCGCGGCCCGCCCAGGGGGAGATCACCGGGACCGCCTGGCAGGACTTCACCCGCGGCAAGGGCGTCGGCACCCTCGGCGCGCCCGACCCGTCCGAACGGGGCTACGCCGGGATGAAGATCGAGGCCGTGAAGGACGGCGAGGTGGTGGCCTCGACGAAGGCGGCCGCCGACGGCACCTTCACGCTGCCGGGCGAGGCCGACGGCGCGCGGCTCCGGCTGCCCGCGAGCAACTTCAAGGAGGCGTACAACGGCCTGGACTGGCTCGGCCCGTCGCTGGTCACGCCGGCGATCATCGGCTCGTACATCTGGATGTGGGCGGGCTTCGCGATGGTGCTGATCGCGGCCGGCCTGTCGGGGATCCCGCGGGAGCTGCTCGAAGCGGCCCGGGTGGACGGCGCCAACGAGTGGCAGGTGTTCCGCAGAGTCACCGTCCCGCTCCTGGCGCCGGTCCTCGCGGTCGTCGCCGTCACCCTGATGATCAACGTGCTGAAGGTCTTCGACCTGGTCTTCATCATCGCCCCCGGCTCCTCGCAGGACGACGCGAACGTGCTCGCCCTGGAGCTGTACCGCAAGGGCTTCTCCGAGGACCAGCCGGGCATCGCCAGCGCCATCGCGGTGTTCCTGCTGCTGCTGGTGATCCCGGTGATGTGGTTCAACGTGCGTCGGCTCAGGCGGGAGGTCAGGCGATGAGCGGGCGACTCGAGTGGGTCATGGCCAAGCTCAACGGCGGGCTGGTGCGCGCCTTCCTGATCGTCGTCGGCCTGTTCTGGCTGGTGCCGACCATCGGGTTGCTGATCTCCTCGCTCCGCGCACCCGAGGACATGAGCGCCGACGGCTGGTGGACCGTGTTCAGCGAGCCCTCCCGACTCACCTTCGACAGCTACCGGAAGCTGCTGGAGAACGGCGACATCACCAGCTCCCTGGTCAACACCGTGCTGATCACGGTGCCGGCGACGGTCCTGGTCGTCGTCATCGGCGCGCTCGCGGGCTACGCGTTCGCGTGGATGGAGTTCCCGGGCCGGGACTGGTGGTTCCTGGGCGTCGTGGGACTGCTGGTCGTGCCCGTGCAGGTGGCGCTCATCCCGATCGCCGAACTGTTCGGCGAGATCGGCCTGTTCGGCAACATCCTGGGGGTGATCCTGTTCCACGTCGGGTTCGGACTGCCCTTCGCGGTGTTCCTGCTGCGGAACTTCTTCGCGGAGATCCCCCGCGAACTGCTGGAGGCGGCCCGTCTCGACGGCGCCGGTGAACTGCGGCTGTTCGCCCGCGTCGTGATGCCGCTCGGCGGGCCCGCGATCGCGTCCCTGGCCATCTTCCAGTTCCTGTGGGTGTGGAACGACATGCTGGTGGCGCTGGTGTTCACCAACGCGGACAGCCAGCCGATCACGGTCGCCCTCCAGACCCAGGTACGGCAGTTCGGCAACAACATCGACGTGCTCGCGCCCGGCGCGTTCATCTCGATGGTGATCCCGCTGGCCGTGTTCTTCGCGTTCCAGCGGCAGTTCGTGTCCGGCGTGATGGCGGGCGCGGTCAAGTAGCCGGTCGGCGGCCGGTGGACCAGGGGCGGGCCGGATCATCGGCCCGTCCCTTTCCGTTCACCCGCAATCCCCCGAATGCCGTACGAACCGTAACCGATTCACTCCATCGGCCGTTTCCGGGCAAGGCCCTGTCTTCCGCCCGCGCCGACCCATGGATGTCCCTTGCCCAGGTTCAGTGTCATCGTCCCCGCGTACAAGGTTCAGGCGTACCTGCACGAGTGCCTCGACTCGGTGCTGTCCCAGTCGTTCACCGATCTCGAACTGATCGTCGTCGACGACCGCTCCCCGGACGCCTGCGGCGAGATCATCGACGAGTTCGCGGCCCGTGACGAGCGGGTGCGCGCCGTGCACCTGCCGGAGAACGTCGGCCTGGGGCAGGCCCGCAACGCGGGACTGGAGCGGGCGACGGGCGACTACCTGCTGTTCCTGGACTCCGACGACACCCTCACCCCGGACGCGCTGCGCGCGATCGCCGACCGGGTGCGGGAGACGGACGAGCCGGACGTCCTGGTCTACGACTACGCGAGCACGTACTGGTCGGGCGAGACGGTACGCAACCAGTTCGCCGCGCAGCTCACCGAGGAGGGCGACGCGCCCTTCCGGCTGGAGGACCGTCCGGGGCTGCTCAGGGTGCTGATGGTGGCCTGGAACAAGGCCTACCGGCGGGAGTTCGTCGAGAGCGTGGGCCTGACGTTCCCGTCCGGCTACTACGAGGACACCCCGTGGACGTACCCGGCGCTGATGGCCGCCGAGTCGCTGGCGACGCTGGACCGGGTCTGCGTGCACTACCGGCAGCGACGCCGGGGCAGCATCCTGTCCACCACCAGCCGGGGACACTTCGACGTCTTCGAGCAGTACGACCGGGTCTTCGCGTTCGTCGAGCAGCGGCCGGAACTCGCGCACTGGCGGCCGGTGTTGTTCCGCCGCATGGTCGACCACCTCTCGACCGTGTTCACCAAGCGCGACCGGCTCCCGCGCGGTTCTCGCGCCGAGTTCCTGCGCAGGGCCCGCGCCCACTACCGCCGTTACCGCACCCCGGGCTTCCCGGTCCCGCTGCGCTCCCGGCTGCGCCACACGCTCGTCCACTTCGGCGTGCACCGCACCTACCGTGTGCTCCAGGCGTCCATGACCGTGCGCCGGCGCACCCACAAGGCCGTCGCGAAACTCGCCCGCGGGCTGCGTGCGGCCGTCCTGCAGGCCCACTACCGCGTCCAGTTGAAGCTGCCGCTGCGCGCCGACCGGGCCGTGTTCGCCGCGTACTGGGGGCGCGGGCACAGCTGCAACCCGGGCGCGCTGGAGGCCGCGTTCCGCACCTTCGCGCCGCAGGTCCGCACCGCGTGGATCGCCCGGCCCGAGCACCAGGCGGCCGTCCCGCCCGGACCGCGCCAGGTGCGTCCCGGGACGGCCGCCTACTGGACGGCGCTGGCCCGCTCCAAGTACCTGGTGAACAACGTCAACTTCGACCGGCGGCTGGTCAAGCGCCCCGGCCAGGTCTTCGTGCAGACCCAGCACGGCACGCCCCTCAAGCACATGGGCCTCGACCTCCAGGAACGCCCCGCGGCCGCACGCGACATGGACTTCGCCGAGTTGCTGAGGGGCGTCGACAAGTGGGACTACGTCCTGTCGGCCAACCGCCACACCACCCTCACCTGGGAGCGGGTCTACCCCGGCCGCTACGAGACGCTCGAGTACGGCTATCCGCGCAACGACGTCTTCCAGCGGGCGACCCCGGACGACGTGACCCGGCTGCGCGAGTCCCTCGGCATCCCCCGCGACACGGTCGCCGTCCTCTACGCGCCCACCCACCGCGACTACCGCCGCGTCCAGCGCTCGCATCTCGACCTGGAGCGCGTCCTGCGCCGCCTGGGGCCCCGCTTCGTGATCCTGGCCCGCGCCCACTACTGGCAGGAGGCGCCGGAAGGCCGGCCGGTGCCCGGTGTCATCGACGTCACCGACCACCCGAGCGTGGAGTCCCTCTGCCTGGCCTCGGACGCCCTGGTCACCGACTACTCGTCCCTCATGTTCGACTACGCGGGCCTCGACCGTCCGATCGTGATCCACGCGGACGACTGGGAGGCCTACGAGGCGGCCCGCGGCACCTACTTCGACCTGCGCGCCTGCCCGCCGGGCGCGGTCGCGCGCAGCGAGGACGAGCTGATCGACATCTTCGCGACCGGTCACTGGCGCGGCTCGCGCTCCACCCAGCTGCGGGCCGCGTTCCGCGAGCGGTTCTGCCCCCACGACGACGGCCGCGCCGCCGAGCGCGTCGTACGGCGGGTCGTGCTGGGCGAGACGCGGCTGCCCCCGGTCGTGCCGCTCGCCGAGCGCCGTCCGGTGCCGTCGGCGGCCGCCTCGGCGGCGATGCCCGCGGGACGCCCGGCGCTCGCCCATGTGCCACCGCCCGCCGGCCCGGTCACCCCCGTCACCGACCGGCGCTGAACCCGTCCGCCCCTCCGGGAGTCGCCATGTCCTCCGCCGGCTCGTCGCGGCCCACCCCGACCCGGCCGCCCGCCTGGCGGCCGGCCGGGCGGCCCGGCCGTCGCCCGAAGAACTCCGCCGCGGACCGGCCCCGGTGGCCCGTCCGTCGCGGACCGTCCGCCGCAACGACAGAGAAAGAGCAGCATGCCCCGCTTCAGCATCATCGTCCCGTCCCATGGGGTCGCGGGCCGGTTGTCCCTGGCGCTGGACTCCGTCCTGGCCCAGTCCTTCGGCGACTTCGAGCTGATCCCGGTCAGCGACGCACCCGGCGCCCCGGCCGCGGGCCTCGCCGCCGGGTACGCCCGGCGGGACTCCCGGGTGGCCCCGGTGCACTCGCCGCCGTCCGCGGGGCTGAGCGGGGCGCGCAACACCGGCATGCGGGCGGCGACCGGCGCGTATCTGCTGTTCCTCGACGGTGACGACGTCCTCGCCCCGGGCGCCCTGGCGGCGCTGGACGCCCGGCTGACCGAGACCGGCGACGTCGACGTCCTGTACGCCGAGCACGAGCGCACCCCCTGGTGGGACGGGGAGCCGGCCAACCCGGCCGCCGCGCTGCTGGCGGGGACCCCGAAGGGCGCCTTCTCCCCCGCCGAGGCCCCGCACCTCACCGGCGTGCGGCTGCCCGCGTGGGGCACGGCCTACCGGCGCTCCTTCGTCACCGAGCACCGGCTCGCCTTCCCCGACGGGCACTTCACGGACGTCGGCTTCGGCGGTCTGGTCACCGTGCACGCCGAGCGGATCGCGGTGCTGCGCTCGGTCGTCGTACGGCATCTGCTGCGGCGGCAGGGCAACCGGCTGCAGCTGCCGGGCGCCCACCATCCGGAGCTCCTGGACCGGACCGACGCGGTGCTGAGCCGGGCCGCCGAACTCGGGCTGTCCGGGGACCGGACGGGCCCGCTCTTCGAGCAGCTCTTCGCCGCCGTCCTGAAGACGGCCGCGCATCCGGCCCGGCTGACCGGACGCCACCGCCGGGCCTTCTTCCGCCGCGCGGGCCGGCTGTACCGGCGCCACCGCCCGGCCGGTTTCCGCGGGCCGGGCGGCAGCCTGGGCGTGCAGCACCGGCTGCTGGCGGTGGGCGCGTACACCGCGTTCCGCGCGCTGCGCGGCGCCAACCAGAAGGCCGCGGGCGCCGTCGAGCGGCTCCCGCGCCCCCGGGGACTGCGCACCCGCCTGCTCTACCGGCGTCACCTGCGCCGCCGTATCGACCCCAACCTGGCGGTGTACTGCGCCTATTGGGGGCGCGGTTACGCGTGCAGCCCGGCCGCGATCCACGCCAAGGCCGCCGAACTCGCCCCGCACATCCGCTCGGTGTTCCTGGTCGAGGCGGACCAGGCGCACGCGATGCCGGACGGCGTCGACCACGCCGTCATCGGCAGCCGCCGCTCCTGGCAGGTCCTGGCCCGCGCCAAGTACCTGGTCAACAACGCCAACTTCGCGGAGGGCGTCGTCAAGCGCGAGGGCAGTGTGCATGTGCAGACCCAGCACGGCACCCCGCTCAAGAAGATGGGCGTCGACCAGTCGACGTACCCGGTCGTCGCCGCCGCGACCGGCTCCTTCACCAAGCTGCTGGGCCGCGTGGACCGCTGGGACTACAACCTCTCCTCCAACACCCACTCCACCCAGATGTGGGAGCGCGCCTTCCCGGGCTCGTACGAACAGCTGGAGTACGGCTATCCGCGCAACGACGTCTTCTACACGGCGACCGCCGCCGACGTGGCCCGGATCCGGCGGGAGCTGGGGGTGCCGGAGGGCAGCACGGCCGTCCTGTACGCGCCCACCCACCGCGACTACCACACCGGTTTCGAGCCGGGCCTGGACCTGGAGGCCTTCTGCGAGGCGGCCGGCGAGGACGTCGTCGTGCTGCTGCGTGCGCACTACTTCTACGACGGCGGCGGCCGGCGCGGCACCGGCCGGATCATCGACGTCACCGGTCACCGCTCCTCCGAGGAGATCTGCCTGGCCGCCGACGCGCTGGTCACCGACTACTCGTCGATCATGTTCGACTACGCCAACCTGGACCGGCCGATCGTCGTGTACGCCGACGACTGGGACGTCTACCGGGAGACCCGGGGCGTCTACTTCGACCTGATGGCGGCCCCGCCGGGGCCGGTCGCCCGCACGCCCGGGGAACTGGCCCGGGTGTTCCGCGACGGCGCGTACCGGGACCGCGCGTCCGCCGCCCGCCGGGCCGCGTTCCGGTCCCGTTTCTGCCAGTTCGACGACGGCCGGGCCGCCGAGCGCGTGGTGCGCCGGGTGCTGCTCGGCGAGCCCCCCGAGGCGATCGCGCCCGTGCGGCCGCTCGCCGAGCGCGTCCCGGCCCCCGCCGCCTCCACCCTCGTAAGGAGCTGACCTCCGCAGTGCCCCGCTTCAGCATCATCGTCCCCTGTTTCAAGGTGCAGGGCTTCCTGCGCGAGTGTCTCGACTCGGTCCTGGAGCAGTCGTACCGGGACATCGAGGTGATCGCCGTCGACGACCGCTCACCCGACGGCTGCGGCGCGATCCTCGACGAGTACGCGGCCCGCGACGACCGTGTCCGGGTCCTGCACCTGCCGGAGAACGCCGGCCTCGGCCGCGCCCGCAACGCCGGCATGCCGCTCGCGGGCGGCGACTACCTGTTCTTCCTCGACAGCGACGACACCCTCACCCCGGGCGCGCTGGGCGCGATGGCCGACCGGCTCGACGAGGCCGGCGACCCGGACGTGCTGGTCTTCGACTACGCGCGCACCTACTGGTGGGGCGGCACCCGCAGGAACGCCCTCGCCCATGTCCTCGCCGAGGCCGGGGACGGCACCTTCACGGCCGCCGAACGGCCCGAGATCCTCGACCTGTTGATGGTCGTGTGGAACAAGGTCTACCGGCGGGAGTTCGTCGGGCGGAACGGGTTCTCCTTCCCGCCCGGCTACTACGAGGACACGCCCTGGACGTTCCCGGTCATGCTCAGCGCGGAGCGGATCGCCGCCCTGGACCGGATCTGCCTCCACTACCGACAGCGGCGGCAGGGCAACATCCTGTCCACCACCAGCCGCAAGCACTTCGACATCCACGACCAGTACGAGCGGGTCTTCGCCTTCGTCGACTCCCGTCCGGAACTGGCGGGCTGGCGGCCGTACCTGCACCGCAAGATGGGCGAGCACTGTCTCGACATCCTCGCCAAGCCGGACCGGCTGCCGCCCGCCGACAAGGGCGAGTTCTTCCGCCGCACGGCCGAGCTGTTCGCCCGCCACAAGCCCGCCGGTGAGCCGGTGCCCGCCGGACTCCGCTCCCTGGAGGGCGGCTACGCGGCCTACCGGATCAGGCGGAGGGCCGCGCAGGCGGGCCGGGAAGCCGCCCGGCGCGGCGGGCAGGCGGGCCGGGCGGCGGCCGGGCGGCTGCGCCGGGTGCCGGGCGCCGTGCGCGGGCACCGCCCGCCGGACCCGCGGCTCGTCCTGTACTCGGCGTTCTCGCACCGGGGCGTGCTCGGCGATCCGGGAGCCGTCTACACGAAGGCGCGGGAGATCGCACCGCAGCTGCGCGGGGTGTGGGTGGTGCGGGACGAGGAGACGGCCGAGCGGCTGCCGGCGGGCGTGGAGCACGTCCTGCTCGACTCCCCCGCCTACCGGCGCGTCGCCGCGCGGGCCGGCTTCTTCGTCAACAACGTCAACTGGCCGGGCGCCCTGGCCAAACGGCCGGGCAGCGTCCACATCCACACCCACCAGGGCACCCCGCTGAAGTACATGGCGGCCGACCTGCTCCGGCGGCCCGGCGCCCGGCACGGCGTGGACGTGCCGCAGATGCTGCGCCGCGCCGACCGCTGGGACTACAGCCTGGTCGCCAACCAGCACTCCGAGCTGGTGTGGGAGCGGGCGTACCCGTGCCACTTCACGTCGGTGCGGTCCGGGAGCCCGCGCAACGACGTGCTGGTGAACGCCGGCGCGCAGGCGGGTCTCGCGGTCCGCGCCCGGCTCGGCATCCCGGCCGGCGACACGGTCGTGCTGTACGCGCCGACCCGCCGCGACTATGTGCGCGGCGGACACGTCGACCGGTTCGACCCGGCCCGGCTCGCCGCCGACCTGGGCGAGGGGCACACCCTCGTCGTACGGCTGCACCCGTCGCTGGCCACCGGTCCGGCGCGCGGGGCGGGCCTGGCCGACCTGCACCGGCGCGGGGTGCTGGTGGACGCGACGGACGAGCCGCACGTCGAGGACGTCATGCTGGCCTCCGACGTGCTGATCACCGACTACTCGGCCCTGATGTTCGACTACGCCAACCTGGACCGGCCGATCGTCGTGCACGCCGACGACTGGGCCGCGTACACGGCGAGCCGGGGCGCCTACTTCGACGTCACCGCCGACGCGCCCGGCCATGTCGCGCGCACCTACCGGGAACTGGCGTGGCTGCTGGCCTCCGGGAGCTGGCGCGACGAGGAGTCGGCGCGGCTGCGGGCGGGTTTCCGGGAGCGGTTCTGCGCCTACGACGACGGGCGGGCCGCCGAGCGGGTCGTGCGGCGGCTGCTGCTGGGCGAGGAGTTCCCCGAGGGGCCCGCCGTCGTCGCGCGGGTTCCCGGACCGGCCGGCGCCCGCGATCTGCTCGCGTCGACGTGACGGCTCCCCCGCGGCCGCGCACCTGGGTGCTGGTCCTGGCCGCCGTGTTCGCGCTGCTCCAGCTCGCGAACGTGACCGGCCGGGACACCCCGGACAGCAAGAACTACCTGTCGTACGCGCTGAGTCTGCGCGGCGAGGGCAAGCGCGAGGCGGCGGCCGCGACCATCGCCTACGTCTGCGCGGGCGAGGCCTCGCGGGCGGCCCGCCGGCAGAGCGTGGACGTGCTCCGCTTCGACGCTCCCGACCCCGGCCGCCGGGTGGACGCCGAGTGCCGGAAGCGGGAGTGGCGCACCGTCGGGGCGAGGCTGCGGGCGGGGCAGACCGGCGGGCACACCGCGCCGTTCATGCCGGAGCGTTTCATGCGGATCTTCGAGGCGCGCCCCGGCTACCCGGTGTTCCTGCTGCCGTTCGTCACCTTGTTCGGCGTGACCTGGGGCGTGTGGCTGGCGGGTGTCGCGGTGACGGCGGCGGGCGGGGTGCTGGTGTTCCTGATCCTGCGGACCCGGCGCGCGCCGACGGCCGTCTGTCTGACCGGGCAGGCCCTCTACTACGTGCTGCCGTGCGGGACGACCGCCATGCGCCCGATGAGCGAGGGCCTGATGCTGGCGCTGACGCTGACGGCGGTGTGGGGGTGCGCGCTGGCGCTGGACGGCGCGGTACGGGCCGGGGCGTGGCTGGTGGGCGGTTCGCTGGCCGCGCTGTTCGCCGTCAAGCACTCGCAGGCGCTGTTCCTCGGGCTGGGTCTGGCGGGCGCGGGCGCGCTGATCGCCGTACGGCGCCGGCGGCGCGGCCGCCCGCCGGGGTCCGCAGTGGTCACGGTGGCCGTCGTGGGTGGTTCCGGGGTGCTGGGAACGCTGGTGCTGGCGAGGCTGCTGCACTGGCCGTCCGGGTCGGAGAGTCTCCAGGATCTGCTGACCGACCACTTCGCCCGGCCCGACCGCGCGGACGTGTGGCCGGAGTTCCTGCGGCTGCAGGGGAACTTCTGGGTGGAGTGGCTGCGCCGGCAGCTGTGGCAGCCGCTGTTCGCGGCCGCGCTCGCGGCCGGGGCTTGGGGGGTCGCGCGGGGGCGGCGGCGGGCGTTCGGCGTCTTCGTGCTCGGCGCGGCCGGCACCGGGGTCCTGACGCAGGCCGGACATCCGGACATCACCATCTGGGGCGACCGGCTGATCGTGCTGGCGTGGCTGCTGCCGGTGCTGGGTGTGCCGCTGCTGCTGGAGCCGGTGCTGCGGGGGCGGGTGGCCCTGCCGGCCCAAGAAGGCTCCGAACGGGCTCACTCCTTGAGGTGACTTCCGGCAAGGCCGTTGACCGGACGGGAAGGTATGGCCAATGCCCTTCTTTGCCCAGCCCGGACCCCGGTGCGGTGCGGTGTCGCGTTCCCGGCCCGGTTCCCCGTTCGACTCCCTCCCCGACGCGCCCCTCCCCGACGCGACCCTCCCCGGTGCGGCCCGGTCCGGTGCGGCCCGGTCCGGTGCGGTCGGCCACGGCGCGGCCCGGTCGGGTGCGGTCCGGTGAGCTCCGGTGTCCTGATCCGGCGGCCCGCGCTCGGGGTGACGGCGCTGCGCGGCGGGCGGGGGTGGCGGCCGACGCCGTACCAGGCCTTCGGTTTCCTGTTCTGGCTGCTGATGTCGCTGGCGTACTGGCGGGTGCCGCAGTGCTGCGACGCCGGCCAGCACGCGGCGGTCGTCGAGCGTCTGAAGGACCGTCTGCTGGACCCGCGGCACCCGATGGGCGA
This sequence comes from Streptomyces sp. 3330, assembly GCF_031456635.1. Taxonomy (NCBI): domain Bacteria; kingdom Bacillati; phylum Actinomycetota; class Actinomycetes; order Kitasatosporales; family Streptomycetaceae; genus Streptomyces; species Streptomyces sp. 3330. The sequence continues at coordinate 37,886 of NZ_JAVDVA010000026.1, read as the reverse complement.
TCTGCCGGGTGCGGGCAGCCCCTACTACTCGCCGTACGCGGTGGCGGAGGGCGCGTTCGCCCGGGTGAGCGGGCTGACGGGCTGGGCGGTGCTGCGGGTCGCCGGTCCGGTGAACCTGCTGGTGCTGCTGACCGGCATCGGCCGCTTCACGCGCGTGCTGACGCCGCGCCCGTGGGCGCCGGTGCTGGGTCTGGCGGCGATGACGCTGCTGTGGGGCACCGAGCGGGCCTGGTGGAGCGGCTATCTGGGCCTGATGTCGATGACCGGCAACCTCGGCTACCCGTCGACCTTCGCCATCGGGCTCACCTTCTGGGCGTGGGCCCTGGCGGGCACGCGCGCGCGTGACCCGCGCCGGGTGCGCTACGTGGGCCCCGGCGGACTGCGCGGCTACCCGGGGTACGCGGCCCTGGGCGTGCTGTACGGGGTGATCCTGCTGGTGCATCCGATCACGGCGGTCGCGGCGGTCTGCGGGGGCGCGGCCTTCGTCGTGGGGTGGCAGCGGGGATGGCGGGCCGCGGTGGCCGCCCGGTGGGCGGTGGCGGCGGCCGTGGCGCTGCTGGTGGCCGCGGCCTGGCCGTACTTCGACGTGTTCGGGCTGGCCGGGGACGGCAGTGTGGACGCGATGCACCGGCGGCTCTACGACGGGCTCGTGGGCCATTTCTGGCTGGCGCTGCTGGGGGTGCCGGCGCTCTGGGCGCGGGGCCGCCGCTCGGTGCGCGACCCGCTGGTGCTGATGTTCGTCCTGGAGTGCCTGGTGGTGGCGTACGGCTTCGTCAGCGGCCACTACACCTGCGGGCGGATCCTCGGGCTCACCCTGGTGCCGCTCCAGTTCGCCCTGGCCGTGGAGCTGGCGGCGCCCCGGCCCTGGCGGGTGGGTCGACGGGTGCTGGGCGTGGTCGCGGCGGGCGCGGCCTGCCTCGGCTTCCTCACGGTGCAGGCGGGGGCGGTCGTGCCGCGCGCGCTGGATCCGGTCGGCTTCGCGCCGCCGCCGCGCTGGCCCGCGTACGACTGGGCGGCGCGGCACATCAAACCCGGCGAGGTGGTGGTCACCGACGGGTACTACGCGGTCCACACGATCGCCGGGTACGGGCCGAACCTGGCCGCGCCGGCCTGGCCGGACGCGGCCCTGGACGAGCGGGAGCGGCTGCGGCGGCTCGCGGACGTGCGCACCTATCTCTCCCTCGGGTCGACCCGCGCCGAGCGGGTGGGGATCGCCCACCGCTACCGCATCCGCTGGCTGCTGCTGACGCGCCGGCACCCGGTGCCCGAGGAGGCCGTGGTGGTGGCGTGGAGCAGGCGGACGGGGGAGGTGCTGGCGCGGGTCGGGACCCGCTGAACCGCCCGGAGGCGGCCGGCGGCTACTCGATGACGAGGTCGACCTCGATGTTGCCGCGGGTGGCGTTGGAGTAGGGGCAGACCTGGTGGGCGGTCTCGACCAGCTTGCGGCCGGTCGCCTCGTCCAGGCCGTCGGGCAGTTCGACGCGCAGCGTCACCTTGAGGCCGAAGCCCTCGCCCTGCTTGCCTATGCCGACCTCGGCGGTCACGGCGGCGTCGGTGACGTCGACCTTCGCCTGGCGGCCGACGAGACCGAGGGCGCTGCCGAAGCAGGCCGCGTAACCGGCGGCGAAGAGCTGCTCGGGGTTGGTGCCCTGACCGTTGCCGCCCAGCTCCACCGGCGGGGCCAGCTGGAGGTCGATCTTGCCGTCGGAGGAGACGGTGCGACCGTCGCGGCCGTGGGTGGCGGTGGCGACTGCGGTGTAGAGCGCGTCCATGGATGAACCATCCCTCTCGGAAGTCGTGTCGGGGGGTGGCCGGCCCTCGCGCTGTTCGCGTCCGGACCGCCTCACGGAGATAAGTAGAGCACACAACTCAGTTGTGCACAATTAAATGGCTCACCAGAGCTACCCTGGAGCCATGACCGCGACGCCTCCACCCGCAGCGCAGCAGGACGCCGAGGAGAACTGGCTCCGCCTGGACAGCCAGATCTGCTTCTCCCTGCACGCCGCCTCGCGCGCCTTCAACGGCGTCTACCGCGTGATCCTCAAAGAACTCGGGCTGACCTACCCGCAGTACCTGGTGCTGCTGGTCCTGTGGGAACACGGGGAACTGCCCGTCAAGAAGCTCGGCGAACACCTCCGCCTCGACTCCGGCACGCTCTCGCCGCTGCTCAAGCGGCTGGAGGCGGCCGGCCTGGTGCGCAGGGAACGCAGCGCGCGCGACGAGCGCTCGGTGGAGATCCGGCTCACCGAGGAGGGCGCGGCCCTGCGCGGGCGGGCGCTGCAGGTGCCGCACCGGATCGTCGCGGCGACCGGCTTCGGCCTGGACGAGATCCAGGATCTGCGCGACCACCTCGACCAGCTCACCTCGGCCCTCGACGCGGCGGCCCTGGCGGAGGCGGCCCCGGCGGAGGAGCAGGAGCGCGGATGACGGACCGTTCGCGTCACGGGCGGGCAGTTCGGCACCGATGAGTTCCTGAGGTCTCGCCCGATCTGCGATCCGCGCGTGCCGAGACGCCGCCGTCTTCGCGCCCTCCCCGCCGTCCCCGCCGTCCCCGCCCTCGCGGCCCTGGCCCCGGCCCGGCCGGCCGCCCGCGCCGGGATGCCGTGGCTGCTCGCGCACGACGCCCCGCCCGTGCTCGCCGGACGCGTCGCGCGGGAGGTGCGGCACGGCTGCCACCACCCGAAAGCCGTACGGCCGCCGCCCGGTGACCCGCGGCCCCTCGTCACGGGGCAGGCAGCAGGACCGGGCGCTCCCCGGGCAGGGCCTCCTCGGCCGGCACGGCCCTCATGCCGTCCCGACCCCCGTCACGGCGTCCGCGCCGCTCACAGCGCCTTGATCGCCTCGGTGGTCGCACGGGCCAGCGCGCCCAGGTAGCCCTTGGGCAGCTTCGGGCTGCGGATCACCACCGACCGCCAGTAGAGGGGGCCCGAGATCAGATCGAGCGCCAGCTCCTCGTCCAGCCCCTCGCGGACCTCGCCGCGCCGCTCCGCCGCCGCCACGATCTTCAGCGCGACCTCGTCCTGCCCCTGCTTCAGCGCCTTCTGCAAGGCCTCGGCGATGTCCGGGTTGCGGGCCGCCTCGGCCTGGAGGTCGGGGATGATCTGCGAGGCCACCGGGTGCCGCAGGGCCCGCGAGCTCACCTCGTAGAGCATGCGCAGGTCGCCCTCCAGGCTGCCCGTCTCCGGGGCCGGCAGGCCCTGCACGGCTATCACCGAGACGATGTCGAGGACCAGGTGCAGCTTGGAGCGCCAGCGCCGGTACACCGCGGTCTTGCCCACCCCGGCACGCCGGGCGATGCCCTCGATGGACATCCGCGCATAGCCGACGGTCGCCAGCTCCTCGAACACGGCGGCCCGGATGGCCTCCGTCACATCCTCGCGGAGCACGGCCGCGCCCGCGGGGGCCCGGCGGCGCGGGCGCACCTGGGGTCCATCGGCGTTCGTCGCGTTCTGCGTCATACGGACCAGCATAGGGCGTGACGACGAAACGGTTGCGTTCCGACGACGAATCGGCCTACTCTCACGTTGCGACGATACGGTCCCGTCCCGACGTAAGAAAACGTAAAGAAAAGCGTAAGGAAAACGTCGGGCGGCCACGGAAACGCCGCCGCCCGCACCCCCCTTCCCCGAGCGAAAGCAGCGGATGTGAGTCAGGTCCTCCACACACCGCCCCAGACACAGGCCGCCCCCCACGGCGACCTCGCGGCTCTGGCCGCCCGTCACGGCCTCACGGTCAGCGGCGCCCGCCCGTCCCTGCCCGAGTACATCCGCCAGCTCTGGGCGCGCCGCCACTTCATCACCGCGTTCGCCACCGCCAAGCTCACCGCCCAGTACAGCCAGGCGAAGCTGGGCCAGGTGTGGCAGGTGATGACCCCGCTGCTGAACGCGGCGGTCTACTACTTCATCTTCGGCGTCCTGCTGGAGACCAAGAAGGGCGTCGCGGACTTCATCCCGTTCCTGGTCACGGGCGTGTTCGTCTGGACGTTCACGCAGAGCTCGATCATGGCGGGCACCCGGGCCATCGGCGGCAGCATCGGCCTGGTGCGGGCCCTGCACTTCCCCCGGGCCGCCCTGCCGATCTCGTTCTGCCTCCAGCAGCTCCAGCAGCTGCTGTTCTCGATGGCCGCCCTGCTGATCATCCTGTTCGCCGTGGGCGTGCCGCCGGCGCTGTCCTGGGTCCTCGTCCTCCCGGCCCTGACCCTCCAGTTCGTCTTCAACGCCGGCGTCTCGATGATCCTGGCCCGGCTCGGCGCGAACACCCCGGACATCTCCCAGCTGATGCCGTTCATCCTGCGCACCTGGATGTACATCTCGGGCGTGATGTGGAGCATCGACAACCTGCTCGAGAAGCACCAGGGCATGCCGGCCTGGATCGCCGACCTGCTGCGGGCCAACCCCGCCGCCGTCTACATCGACCTGATGCGCTTCGCGCTGATCGACAGCTTCCACGCGGACCAGCTGCCGCCCCACGTGTGGCTGGTCGCGACCGGCTGGGCACTGCTCGCCGGCGTCGGCGGCTTCATCTACTTCTGGAAGGCAGAGGAGACGTACGGCCGTGGCTGAGAACGCAACGCGCACCGCGCCCACCGCGCCCACCGAGCCCGTCGACGAGCGGGCCCCCACCGTCATCGCGGACGGCGTCGACATCGTCTACCGGGTCAACGGCACCGGCAGCGGCCGGGGCAGTGCGACGGCCGCCCTCAACCGCATCCTGCGCCCCCGCCAGGCCCAGAAGGCCGCCGGCATGCGCATGGTGCACGCCGTCAAGAACGTCAGTTTCGTCGCGTACAAGGGCGAGGCGATCGGCCTCATCGGCACCAACGGCTCCGGCAAGTCGACCCTGCTCAAGGGGATCGCGGGCCTCCAGCCGGTGGAGAACGGCAAGATCTACACCGACGGCCAGCCCTCCCTGCTCGGCGTCAACGCCGCCCTGATGGGCGATCTGACCGGCGAACGCAACGTCTACCTGGGCGGACTCGCCATGGGGATGACCCGCGAGCAGATCAAGGAGCGCTACCAGGAGATCGTCGACTTCTCCGGCATCAACGAGAAGGGCGACTTCATCTCCCTGCCGATGCGCACCTACTCCTCCGGCATGGGCTCCCGGCTGCGCTTCTCCATCGCCGCCGCCAAGGACCACGACGTCCTGCTCATCGACGAGGCGCTGTCGACCGGCGACGCCCGGTTCCAGGCACGTTCGGCGGAACGCATCCAGGAGATGCGCGCGCACGCCGGCACCGTCTTCCTCGTCAGCCACAGCAACGCCGCGATCCGCGACACCTGCGACCGGGTGCTGTGGCTGGAGCGCGGCGAACTGCGCATGGACGGCCCGACGGAGGAAGTCCTGGAGGCGTACGAGGCGTTCACCGGCGACAAGAAGAAGAAGCCCAAGGCCAAGCCCGCCTGACGGACCGGCAGACGAACAGGGGTGCCCCCGAGCCGTCGCGGCGCGGGGGCACCCCTGTCTCCCGGGCTCCGGTGTCCCCGGAGCCCTCGTGCCTCCAGGCTCCTACGAGTGCGTCCGCAGCAGCGTGCGCATCGTGCGCATGGCCACCGACAGGTTGGCCAGGTCGAACGTCTCCGAGCTCTGGATCTCCTCCAGCGTGGTGCGCGCCCGGCCCAGGATCGCCGCGTTCTTCTCGTCCCAGGCCTCGAACCGCTGCTCGGGCGTCGACGTGCCGTTGCCGACGGCCAGCACGTCCGCCGTCAGCGCCGCGTGGGCCGCGTACAGGTCCTCGCGGATGGAGGCGCGGGCCATGGACTGCCAGCGGTCGGCGCGCGGCAGCTCGATGATGCGGTCCATGAGCTGCGCGATGTGCAGACGGTCGGCGAGGTCGTAGTACACCTCGGCGACGTCCAGCGGGTCGCGCCCCATGCGGTCCGCCACCGAGACGATGTCCAGCGCCGGGAAGGCCGAGGAGAACCCGGCCACCCGGGTGGCCAGCTCGTCCGGGACCCCGGCGTCGGCCAGCTCGTCGTGGATCCGCTGCCACCACTCCAGGTCGGCGCCCCGCAGCAGCTTCGGCAGCTGCGACCACACCTGCTCGACGCGCTCGGCGAAGAAGTCGACGGTCTCGGCGAGCTGGAGCGGCTGCGGCCGGTTGTTCAGCAGCCAGCGCGTACCGCGCTCGACCAGCCGCCGCGAGTGCAGCCGGATACGGGTCTGGACGTCGGCCTCGACCTGGTTGTCGAGACCCTCCACCGCGTCCCACACCGGCGACGAGCGGAAGATCGCCCGCGCCGCGGTCTGGGCCCGCACGATCTCCTCCAGCGAGGCGCCGGTCTCCTCCCGCAGCCGGTGCAGATACGTCGTACCGCCCGTGTTGACCGTGTCGTTGACCAGGACCGTCGTGGTGATCTCGCGGCGCAGCGGGTGGCTGTCGATGCCCTCGGGGAACCGTTCGCGCAACGCCGTCGGGAAGTAGGCGTGCAGCAGGCCGCGCAGGTACAGGTCGTCCGGCAGCGAGGTGTCCAGCAGCTCGTCCGACACCGTGATCTTCGTGTAGGCCATCAGGACGGCCGTCTCCGGGCTGGTCAGGCCCTGGCCCGCGCCGAGACGCTCACGGATCTGCCGGTCGGTGGGCAGGAACTCCAGGGCCCGGTCCAGGTGCTTCTCCCTGACCAGATGACGCATGAAGCGCTGCTGGGCGTGGAGCATGTCCTTGGACTGCGCGAGGGCGTTGGCGATCGCCGTGTTCTGCGCGTAGTTGTTGCGCAGGACGAGAGCGCCGACCTCGTCGGTCATCTCCGCGAGCAGCTTGTTGCGCTGCTTGACGGTCATGTCCCCCTCGGCGACCAGACCGTTGAGCAGGATCTTGATGTTCACCTCGTGGTCGGAGGTGTCCACGCCCGCGCTGTTGTCGATGGCATCCGTGTTGATCTTGCCGCCGTGCAGCGCGAACTCGATCCGGCCGAGCTGGGTCAGGCCCAGGTTGCCGCCCTCGCCGACGACCTTGACGCGCAGGTCGGCGCCGTCCACCCGGATCGGATCGTTGGCCTTGTCGCCGACGTCGGCGTTCGACTCCGCGCCGGACTTCACGTACGTGCCGATGCCGCCGTTCCACAGCAGGTCCACCTGGGCCCGCAGGATCGCCTTCATCAGGTCGGCCGGGGTCAGCTTGGTGACGCCCGCCTCGATGCCCAGCGCCTCACGGATGTGGCCGTTGACCGGGATCGCCTTCGCCGTACGCGGGAAGACGCCGCCGCCGGCGGAGATCAGCTCGCCGTTGTAGTCGGCCCAGCTGGAGCGGGGCAGCTCGAACAGCCGGCGGCGCTCGGCGTACGAGGTCGCCGCGTCCGGGTTCGGGTCGATGAAGATGTGCCGGTGGTCGAAGGCGGCGACCAGCCGGATGTGCTCGCTGAGCAGCATGCCGTTGCCGAACACGTCACCCGACATGTCACCGATGCCGACGACCGTGAAGTCCTCGGCCTGCGTGTTCACGCCCAGCTCCCGGAAGTGCCGCTTCACGGACTCCCAGGCGCCGCGCGCGGTGATGCCCATGCCCTTGTGGTCGTAACCGGCCGAGCCGCCCGACGCGAAGGCGTCCCCGAGCCAGAAGTTGTACGACTCGGCGACCTGGTTGGCGATGTCGGAGAACGTCGCCGTGCCCTTGTCGGCGGCGACCACCAGATAGGTGTCGTCCTCGTCGTGCCGCACGACGTCGGCCGGCGGCACGACCTCCCCGCCGACCATGTTGTCCGTGATGTCGAGCAGCGCCGAGATGAACGTCTTGTAGCTGGAGATGCCCTCGGCCAGCCACGCGTCACGGTCCACCGCCGGGTCGGGCAGCTGCTTGGCGACGAAGCCGCCCTTCGCGCCGACCGGCACGATGACGGTGTTCTTCACCATCTGCGCCTTCACCAGGCCCAGCACCTCGGTGCGGAAGTCCTCGCGCCGGTCCGACCAGCGCAGACCACCGCGCGCGACCTTCCCGAACCGCAGGTGCACGCCCTCCACCTGCGGCGAGTACACCCAGATCTCGAACGCCGGCCGGGGCGCCGGCAGGTCCGGGATGGCCTGCGGGTCGAACTTCATGGAGACGTAGTCGTGCGGCTCGCCGCCCGCGCTCTCCTGGAAGAAGTTCGTCCGCAGGGTCGCCTTGATGACGGTGAGGAAGGACCGCAGGATCCGGTCCTCGTCGAGCGACGCCACCTGGTCCAGAGCGGCGTCCAGCTCCTCCAGCAGCGCGTCGACGATCTCGTGCCCGGCGCGCTGACGGTCCGGCGACATCCGCGCCTCGAACAGCGACACGAGCAGCCGGGTGGTGTGGACGTTGGTCCGGAGGGTGTCCTCCATGTAGTCCTGGCTGAACGTGGACCCGGCCTGGCGCAGGTACTTGGCGTACGCGCGCAGCACCATCGCCTGCCGCCAGTGCAGCCCGGCGCCCAGCACCAGCGCGTTGAACCCGTCGTTCTCCGCCTTGCCGGTCCAGGTCGCCGAGAACGCCTCCTGGAACCGCTCGCGCCCGTCGTCACCGAGGAAGTCCCCACCGGGACCGGCCAGCGACTTGGGGATGCGCAGACCGAAGTCGTAGATCCAGGCGTTGCTGCGGTCCGCGCAGCGCAATTCGTACGGCCGCTCGTCGATCACCTCGACGCCGAGCCGGTTCAGGACCGGCAGCACGGCCGACAGCGAGATCGCGTCGCCCTTGCGGTAGATCTTGAAGCGGCGCTCGCCGGGCGCGGCGCCCACCGGCTCGTACAGGCTGAGCGAGAAGTTCCGTTCCTCGGTGAGCCGCTCCAGGTGGCAGAGGTCGGCGACCGCGGCACGCGGGCTGTGGTCGGCCTTGTACCCCTCGGCGAAAGCGTTGTTGTAGCGCCGCAGCAGCTCGGCCGCCCGCTCCTCGCCGAGCTCGGCGGTGAGCGCCTCCTGGAACGCGTCGGCCCAGGAACGCGCCGCCTCGACCAGCCGCGCCTCGATGCGCTCCTTGTCGGCGTCGGACAGCTCCGGCAGCTCGGTGCCCTGCGGGACCCGCACGACGAAGTGCAGCCGGGACAGGATGGACTCGGTGTTCCAGGCGGTGAAGTCGACGTTCGTCCCGCCCAGCTCCTCCTTGAGGATGTCGATGATCCGCAGCCGCACACCCGTGGTGTACCGGTCGCGGGGCAGGTAGACGATCGCCGAGTAGTAGCGGCCGTACTCGTCCTGGCGCAGGTACAGCCGCAGCCGGCGGCGCTCCTGGAGGTAGAGGACGGACGTGACGATGGAGCGCAGTTCGTCCACCGGCGTCTGGAAGAGCTCGTCGCGCGGGTAGGTCTCCATGATCTGGAGCAGGTCGCGCCCGTCGTGGCTGTTGGGCGAGAACCCGGCGCCCTTCAGCACGGCCTCGACCTTGCGCCGCACGACCGGCACCCGGACCACGGACTCGGTGTAGGCGGCGGAGGAGAACAACCCGAGGAACCGGCGCTCCCCGACCACGTTCCCGTCCTGGTCGAACTTCTTCACGCCGACGTAGTCGAGGTAGGAGGGCCGGTGCACGGTGGCCCGGCTGTTCGCCTTGGTCAGCACCAGCAGCTTGTGCTCACGCGCCTTGGCGCGGGCGTCGGCGGGCAGCCGCTCGAAGGAGGGGCTGACGGGGTGGGCGTGGTGGCTGTCCGCGTCGGCGTGCTGCGGGTCGGAGCGCAGGATGCCGAGCCCGGTCCCGGGAACGGCGGCGAGGGAGTCGTCCCCGCGCAGCTGGTACTCGCGGTAGCCGAGGAACGTGAAGTGGTCGGCGGCCAGCCAGCGCAGCAGCTCACGGGCCTCCTCGACCTCGGGCCGCGCCAGATCGCCGGGGACGGGCTCCTCCTGGAGGTGATCGGCGACCCGCAGCGCGGTGTCCCGCATCTTCTCCCAGTCCTCGACGGCCTCCCGGACGTCGGACAGGACGCGCAGCAGGTCGGCGGTGATCTGCTTCAGGTCGGCCCGGTCGGTCTCACGGTCGATCTCGACGTGGATCCACGACTCGACGTGCCCGTCGTGCGGCAGGTCGGCGGCGACGGGCGGGGCGCTGAGCACCTCGATGAGCTTGCCGGTCACATCGCGCCGCACGACGACCTGCGGGTGGATGACGAGGTGGATCCCCCGCCCCTGCCGGGTCAGCTCGTTGGTGACGGAGTCGACGAGGAACGGCATGTCGTCGGTGACGACCTCGACGACCGAGTGGCTGCACGTCCAGCCGTTCTCCTCGACGGTCGGCGTGTGGACCCGTACGTTGGCCGTCCCCTGCGGCCGGTTCTCGGCCAGCCGGTAGTGCGAGAGCGCGGCTCCGAAGACGTCGACCGGGTCACGGCCGCTCAGGTCCTCCGGAGCGGTGTGCAGGTAGTAGCGCTGGAGGAACGCGAGGAGGGTGGCGTGGTCCGGGGTCCCCGGAGTGCCCTCGCTCGTCGTCCCAGTCGGTAGGTGCCCCCCGACCGGGCTGTTCTCAGCGACCCGCGCCGCCCTCTCGAGCAGCTCGGCCTTGGCTTCGTCCAGCTTGGTCTGCATTGTCCTCTGGCTCCTGTCGCGCGCCGTTGCGTGACGTAGAAGGAAGTACGGTCTCTTCCCCTGCGGCTCGACGCCACGGCCCGGGGTCTCCGGTCTGCTCCGACGCTATGCCGCAAGGTGAGATGAGCGGGGGGTTATCGGCCATTCTCGACACCACTCCCGGGTGTGACGCTGCTCTCCGCGTCGACCGCATCCGGGGGGTGCACGGCGTCCTGGGGGCCCTCTCGGCCCCGTCCCGCCCGCGCCGACCAGCGTCCGCCGCCCGGCTGCGGAGATGGTCCGCACACACCGGGCGCAGGGCAGGGGCGACGATGCCCCCGCAAGCTATCGCGCTGATCACGCCACCAAGGCTATCGCCCCTCCCGGGCCTCCCGTCATGAGCCGTATGTGTACAAAAGACAGCCCATAACTTTGCCGTTCTGCACAGAGGCGAATCGGGCCCGGGCGTGGGAAGGGGGCGGGCCTCTGAGGGGGTGGAAGGGGCGCAGTTCCTCGGACGGGACGGGTAGGGGCGCTGGGGGCGAGAAAAGTCGACGCCGGCCCCACCGCGCGGGACGCTGAAAGCGCCCCCCTCTTGGCAAGCCCACCCCCAAGAGGCACGTTGTCCCTGGCAACGCCCCGCCCGAGAGGAGCCGCCCACCATGACCGCGAAGATCCTCATCGTCACCGGCGACGCAGCGGAGTCCCTGGAAGTCCTCTACCCCTACCAGCGCCTCCGCGAGGAGGGCTACGAGGTCCATATCGCCGCCCCCACCCGCAAGAAGCTCCAGTTCGTCGTCCACGACTTCGAGCCCGGCTTCGACACCTACACCGAGAAGCCCGGCTACACCTGGCCCGCCGACCTCGCCTTCTCCGAGGTCGACCCCGGCCAGTACGCCGCCGTCGTCATCCCCGGCGGCCGGGCCCCCGAGTACCTCCGCAACGACCCCGAACTCCGCAAGATCCTCAAGTCGTTCTTCGACGCCGACAAACCGGTCGCCCAGATCTGCCACGGCCCCCTGCTCACCGCGGCCGCCGACGCCCTCCACGGCCGACGCGTCACGGCATACCCGGCGCTGGAGCTCGACATGCAGTCGGCCGGCGCCACCTTCCAGGACACCGAGGCAGTGGTCGACGGCACCCTGGTGTCCGCCCGCGCCTGGCCGGACCACCCGGCGTGGATGCGCGAGTTCCTGACGGTGCTGCGCGCCAAGGCACCGGTGACATGACCTGACCCCCGCCCCACCCGGCCCCCCGACCGCCGGACCCCGGAACGCCCGGCCCCCCGACCGCCGGACCCCGGAACGCCCGGCCCCCAGAACGCCGGGACCGGCGACGGCCGACCGGCCCCACCCCGCCCTCGGATCGGGTGCCGCGTCTCAGGGGTGCCGCGTCTCAGGGGTGCCGCGCCTCAGGGGTGCCGCACCTGTGCGGGGGCGGGTGGGGCACGGCCCGCGAGGCGGCACCCCTTGCCCCTCTACGCAGCCGCGGCCAACCGCCCCGCGACCTCCACCGCCTCCCCCAGCGTGTCCACCACCGGCACCCCGACCACCTCCAGGCTGGCCCGGCTGTGCGACCCGCCGGTGTACAGGACCGCCCGCGCGCCCACGTGCAACGCGGCCACCGCGTCGTCGGCGGCGTCCCCGATCACCACCGTGCGCGCCGCCTGCACCCCGGTCAGCGCCTGGAGGTGCCGCACCATGTGCTCGGCCTTGCTGCCCCCGGAGGGCCCGGTCCGCCCGTCGACCCGTACGAAGTGCGGCTCGATCCCGAACCCGCGCACCAGCGGCACGAGCTCGTCGTGCACGTACATGCTCAGCAGGGACTGGCTGTGCCCCGCCGACCGCCACCCCGTCAGCAGCTCCACCGCGCCCTCGGTGAGCCCGCACCGCACCCGGTGCTCGGCGTAGTACCGGTGGAAGACGTCGTCCATGACCTCCCACTCGGCATCCGTGGGCAGCCGTCCCATCAGCCGCTCGTAGAACTTCGGCACCGGCACGCAGTACAGCGCCCGGTACTGCTCCAGCGTGATCGGCTCCAGCCCCAGCTCGACGAATGCCGCGTTCGTCGCCCCGATGATCGCGTCGTTGTCGTGGAACAGCGTCCCGTTCCAGTCCCAGACGATATGCGCCGCTTTCTGCTTCCCCATACCTGCAAACGTACCCGCCGCCACCGACAATCAAGTGGCCGACCGAAGCGTCACGGGACACCGCCCGGCCAGGCCGAAGGCAAGCAGGCAGGCCAGGCAGGAAGAGCGGGCGGCAGCCGAACGGCCCGGCCGGCGGGCAAGCAGGCGCGCAGTCCGGCGGCAGCCGACAGCCGACCCGGACGAACGCAGCCATGGCGTGCGCGCCGAGCCACGGCGGCCTCAGTCGTCGGACCCCACCAGCGTCGGGATCTCCTGCCGGGCGAACCACAACAGCTCATGGTCCTCGGCCCCGTCGACGACGAACTGCGCGTCGTCGTCCCCGCCGTCCGCCGCCGCGAGCGCCTCCGCCGCCGCGGTCACGTCCGCCTCCGCGTCCCCGGCGTCGACGTGCACCGCGGCCGCCTTGGACAGCGGCACGGCGCCCGTCACCCGGACCTCGCCCAGCGCCGCCGGATCGAGCCCCCGGCTGGGGTCCGCGGCGGCCGCGCGGTCGGGTACGTCGACCGCGACCACGACCCGGCGGCGCGGGGCGCCCGGATCGGCCGCGAGCAGCCGCAGCGAGGCGAGCGCGGCCCTGCTGAGCGCCGCGTACTCCAGCTCCTCGATGTCGTCGGAGACGTACCACTCGCGCAGCGCGGGCGTGACGGCGTACGCGACGAGCGGCCCGGCCCCCAGCTCACCCGTCTTGTGCGCCTCGGCGAGGCCGGGGAGGGTCAGAGGGACGTAGACGCGCATGGCGGGCCGCTCTTTCGTGGTCGCGGGCTCGGACTCGACACCCCGGGCGGGTCACGTTTCCGCGCCTCCCCGAGGGCCTTCAGGATACGTGCGGCCGTCCCCTTTCGGGCCCCCGCCCGCACCCCTGCGACCGTCAACCCCGCGCCCTGCCCCTCACCCTCCCCGCCCCGGCAGCACCGGGCTTCCACCATCGCCCACCACCCCTGATAGGTGAACTTCCCGACCCCTCGAAGGGCACTCTCCGCTTTCTTGCCGTCACGCACCGCGACCGCGTACAAGATCCACAGCGGCAAGTTACCGACCGGTAGAGCCGAGCCCACCGAACGGGGACCCCATGAACAAGGTCATGACCAGGACGCAGCACCACCCCGGCACCCGCCCGCCCGGGCGCCGTGACACGCGCCGCCCGACGGGCGCCCCGCCCCGCACCCCGAACGCCGGCGCGCCCCGCACGGCGCCCGCCGGCGGCCGGCCGCCCGGTCCCCCCGGCACCGGCGCCCCGACCCGCACCCGCCCCGCCGACGGCCGCCCCACCGCCCCCCAGTCCCTGACCGACCACTCGGCCCCCCGCCCCGGGTCGGGCACCGGGAGCGGCGCCGGGGCCGGAGTCGGTCGCTCCGCCCAGGCGACCGGGGCCGGAACCGGAACCGGTACCGGAGTCGGCCCCGGTACCAGGACCGCCGTCTCCCCCGAGGACCCCACCGCCTCCCCGGGCGTCGGCGCCGTCCCCGTCCAGACCCCCCGCCGCCCCGTCTCCCCACCGCGCCCCACGGACCTCTTCGCCGACCGCCTCCTCGCGGTCCTGACCGGCCGGCGCCCCGTGCACTTCATGCTCCGGCACACCGTCGGCCATGCCTACGACGACCTGGCCCACCTCGCCGAACGCAGCCCGCTGCGCGACACCCGGGGCGCCCGTCCCGTCGTCCGGGACATCGGCTACTACGTCCCGCGCGCCGGAGCCATCGAGGCCTTCGCCCGCATCAGCGCGGGCGACCGCCTGCGGGCCATGGCCTTCCGCCTGGAACTCGGCGCCGACCGCCGCTGGCGCTGCACCGCCGTGGAACTCGACGGCACCCGCAGGCCCCGCCCCCAGGACGGCTGAGCCGCCCCGGCAGCGGACGGCGCCGCCGCACAGCGAAGGGCCGGGCCACCCGAAGGTGCCCCGGCCCTCAAGCCGCTACGAGGCCCACAGCCCCGTCACGCCGGGTGCGTCGCGTCGAAACGTCGCGCACATCGACGTCACGCCCCGCGTCGAACCCACCGACGTCACGTCGTCGAACCCACCGCCGTCACGTCGTCGAACCCACCGCCGTCACGTCGAGCGCCGAACGCATCCACGTCCACCGAGCGCCGAACGCCTCACGCCCCGGCAGACGGCAGAGCGCGCCGCCGGAGGCCCGCGCCCTGCCGCTCGTGCCGCGCCCTACTTCTTGCGGCGCCGCCCGGCCTTCGCCTGCTTGCGGCGCTCCGCGCGCGTGAGGCCATCGGCCTCGGAGCGCACCGGCTCGTCCTCGTCACTGTCGAAGTCACCCTCGATCGTGCCACCCTCGCCGTCCACCGTGGGAGCCGAGAAGTGCAGCTGCCGACGCTGCGGAGCGTCCAGCCCCTTCGCCCGGATCTCCGGACGCGAACCCCCCTGGGCCGGCACCACGTCCTGCTTCTCCATGTCGACCGGCGCGGCGTCCTCCACCGGGACCTCCTCGACCTGCTGTTCGACCTGGACCTCCAGGTTGAACAGGTAGCCGACGGACTCCTCCTTGATGCCGTCCATCATCGCGGAGAACATGTCGAAGCCCTCGCGCTGGTACTCGACCAGCGGGTCCTTCTGCGCCATCGCGCGCAGGCCGATGCCCTCCTGGAGGTAGTCCATCTCGTAGAGGTGCTCGCGCCACTTGCGGTCCAGGACCGACAGCACGACCCGCCGCTCCAGCTCACGCATGATCTCGGAGCCGAGCTGCGACTCCCGCGACTCGTACTGCTCGCGGATGTCGTCCTTGATGGACTCGGAGATGAACTCGGCGGTCAGACCGGCACGGTCACCGGCCGCCTCCTCCAGCTCCTCGACGGTGACCTTCACCGGGTAGAGCTGCTTGAACGCGCCCCACAGCCGGTCCAGGTCCCAGTCCTCCGGGAAGCCTTCGGCGGTCTCCGCGCCGACGTACGCGTCGATCGTGTCGTCCATGAAGTGGTGGATCTGCTCCTGGAGGTCCTCGCCCTCCAGGACGCGGCGCCGCTCACCGTAGATGACCTCACGCTGGCGGTTGAGCACCTCGTCGTACTTCAGGACGTTCTTACGCGTCTCGAAGTTCTGCTGCTCCACCTGCGACTGCGCGGACGCGATCGCGCGCGTGACCATCTTGTTCTCGATCGGCACGTCGTCCGGCACGTTCGCCATCGACATCACGCGCTCGACCATCTGGGCCTTGAACAGCCGCATCAGGTCGTCACCCAGCGACAGGTAGAAACGGGACTCGCCCGGGTCGCCCTGACGGCCGGAACGACCGCGCAGCTGGTTGTCGATACGACGCGACTCGTGCCGCTCGGTACCCAGCACGTAGAGGCCGCCCAGCTCCTTGACCTCGTTGAACTCGGCCTTGACCGCCTGCTCGGCCTTCTCCAGGGCGGCGGGCAGCGCGGCGGCCCACTCCTCGATGTGCTCCTCGGGGTCGAGACCGCGCTGGCGCAGCTCCGCCTCGGCGAGGTCGTCGGGGTTGCCGCCGAGCTTGATGTCGGTACCACGGCCGGCCATGTTGGTCGCGACCGTCACGGCGCCCTTGCGGCCCGCCTGGGCGACGATCGACGCCTCACGCTCGTGGTGCTTGGCGTTCAGCACCTCGTGCTGGACACCCCGCTTGGAGAGCTGCTGCGACAGGTACTCGGACTTCTCGACCGACGTCGTGCCGACGAGGATCGGCTGGCCCTTCTCGTGCTTCTCGGCGATGTCGTCGACGACCGCCTCGAACTTCGCGACCTCGGTGCGGTAGATCAGGTCGGACTGGTCCTTGCGGACCATCGGCCGGTTCGTCGGGATCGGGACCACGCCGAGCTTGTAGATCTGGTGGAACTCGGCGGCCTCGGTCATCGCCGTACCGGTCATGCCGCAGAGGCCGGGCTGCTCCTTGCCGTTGTGGTCGTGACGCTTGTACAGGCGGAAGAAGTTCTGAAGGGTGATCGTGGCGAGCGTCTGGTTCTCGTCCTTGATGTCCACCCCTTCCTTCGCCTCGATCGCCTGGTGCATTCCCTCGTTGTAACGGCGGCCGGCGAGGATACGACCCGTGTGCTCGTCGACGATCATGACTTCGCCGTCCATGACGACGTAGTCCTTGTCCTTCTTGAAGAGCTCCTTCGCCTTGATGGCGTTGTTCAGGTAGCCCACCAGAGGGGTGTTCACCGACTCGTAGAGGTTGTCGATGCCCAGCCAGTCCTCGACCTTGCTGACACCGGCCTCGTGAATGGCGACCGTGCGCTTCTTCTCGTCGACCTCGTAGTCGCCGGTCTCCTCGATGCCCTTGAGCGGGTTGCCCGCCTCGCCCTTCTTCAGGCGCGTCACCAGCTTGGCGAAGTCGCCGTACCACTTGGTGGCCTGGTCCGCCGGACCCGAGATGATCAGCGGCGTACGCGCCTCGTCGACCAGGATGGAGTCGACCTCGTCGACGATGGCGAAGTTGTGGCCGCGCTGGACCAGCTCGTCCTGCGCCCACGCCATGTTGTCGCGCAGGTAGTCGAAGCCGAACTCGTTGTTCGTGCCGTAGGTGATGTCGCACGCGTACATCTCGCGGCGCTGCGCCGGCGTCATGTTGGCGAGGATGCAGCCGACTTCCAGGCCAAGGAACTTGTGGACGCGCCCCATCATCTCGGAGTCGCGCTCGGCCAGATAGTCGTTGACCGTGATCAGGTGGACGCCCTTGCCGGAGATCGCGTTCAGATACGCGGGCAGCGTGCCGACGAGCGTCTTGCCCTCACCGGTCTTCATCTCGGCCACATAGCCGAGGTGCAGGGCGGCGCCACCCATGATCTGCACGTCGTAGTGGCGCTGACCGAGTACGCGCTTGGCGGCCTCGCGCACGGTGGCGAACGCCTCGGGCAGCAGGTCGTCCAAGCTCTCACCGTCGGCGTACCGCTGCTTGTACTCATCGGTGAGGGCCCGCAGCTCGGCGTCGGAGAGGTCGACGAAGTCCTCTTCGATGGAGTTGACCTGGTCCGCGATGCGGTGCAGCTTGCGCAGGATCTTGCCTTCGCCTGCACGCATGATCTTCGAGAGGACGGACACGGGGGTTGGTCTCCTTGCCGGTCGGGCCTGGGACGGTCGGTTTCAGTGGACTAACTGAGCAACGGCCATCGTATGCGAGGACCCCGCCGCCCCGGGAGACCTGCCGCGACGAGGACCACACACTGCTGCGCACCTGCTCCAAAATCTTCTTCACAGGGGACAACGGCCGGGCCCCGCCGATGGTGCCGCGTCCGCCGCACGAATTGCGCGAATTGTGATCACGCGCTCACACACCGCAAAAAGATGGCGCGCGCCGGGACACCCCGCGCAGAATCGGCCGATGGAGCCCGAGCCCGTCACCCTCACCGCCCCCCGCCTCGTCCTGCGCCCCCTCGACCCGCGGGACACCGACGCCGTCTACACGGCCGCGCAGGACCCCGACATCCAGCGCTGGACCACGATCCCCTCCCCCTACCTCCCGGAGCACGCCCGAAGCTTCACCGAGACGCTCGCCCCGGAGGGATGGGAGAGCGGCTCCATGTTCACCTTCGGCGTCTTCCTCCCCGACGGAGCCCTCACCGGCGTCCTCAGCCTCACCATGCGCTCCCCCGGCACGGCCGAGGTCGGCTTCTGGGCGGCCAAGGAACACCGCGGCCACGGCTACATCACCGAGGCCACCCTCACCGCGGCCCGCTGGGCCTTCACCACCCTCCCCGTCGACCGTGTCGAATGGCGCGCCGAGATCGGCAACACCGCCTCCCGCACGGTCGCCGAGAACGCCGGCTTCACCCTGGAAGGCACCCTCCGCTCGGCCATCGCCAACAAGGGCGTCCGACGCGACTGCTGGCTGGCCTCCCTCCTCCCGTCCGACCTGGGACTCCCCTCGACGGCCCCGTACCTCCCGGCCCCGTCCGGTCCCTCCAGCCCGTCCGACACATGAGGCAGGCACAGAGGCAGGCGCGGCGCGAATCCGGCCCGGGACCACCCGCAGCCCGGCCGAATCCCCAGCTCACACCGCACTGTCAGTCCCACCCCCTATCGTGCGAGCCATGACGACCCCGCGCCCCGACACCACCCTCTCGGCAGACGAAGCCCGCCGCATCGCCCTGCGCGCGCAGGGCTTCCTCGGCACACCCGACCGCAGGGCCGGAGTCCGCGGCGTCCTCCGTCATCTCGGCGCGGTCCAGCTCGACACCATCTCGGTCCTGGCCCGCTCCCACGAACTGATCCCCTACGCCCGCCTCGGCGCGGTGGGCCGCAGGACGATCGAGGACGCGTACTGGAAGCCGGAGTCCGCGGGCACGCCCGCCGCCCGTCCGCACGCCTTCGAGTACTGGTCCCACGCCGCCTGCATCCTCCCCATCGAGGAATGGCCGCACTTCGCCTTCCGCCGCCGCGCCTACCGGGCCCGCCCGCACTGGAACCACGCCCTGCCGGACGGCACGTACGACCAGGTCATCAAGCAGCTCCGCACGGAAGGCCCGCTCACGGCCACGGAGTTGGGCGGGGCGAAGAAGACCAGCGAGTGGTGGGACTGGTCCGGCACCAAGGTCGCCGTGGAACGCGCGCTGATGTACGGCGAGGTGGTCTGCGTGGAGCGCCGCGGCTGGAAGCGCGTGTACGACCTCGCCGAACGCGCGGTCCCCGCCGACCTGCTGCACGACGAGCTGGACGACACCGAGTGCCTGCGCCGCCTGGTCCGCCTGGCCGGCCAGTCGCTCGGCGTGGGCACGCGCGCGGACATCGCCGACTACCACCGTCTCAGGGGCGAGCAGGTCGACACCGTGATCGCCGACTCGGGCCTGGTCCCGGTCACGGTCGAAGGCTGGGGCAAGCCCGCCTGGGCCGACCCGGCGGCTCTGGAGACATCTCCGCGCGGCCGTCACCGCACGACGCTGCTGTCCCCCTTCGACTCCCTGATCTGGGAGCGGGCGCGCACCGAGCGGATCTTCGGCTTCACCCACCGCCTGGAGGCCTACGTCCCCAAGCCGAAGCGGATCCACGGCTACTTCGCGATGCCGGTCCTGGCCGGCGGCCGGCTCGTCGGCCGCGTGGACCCCGCCCGCGAGGGCCGCACGCTGATCGCCAGACAGGTCACCCTGGACGGCGCGAAGGCGGTCCCGGCGGTGGCCCAGGCCCTGCTCGAGGCGGCAAGCTGGGTGGACTGCACGGACGTACGCGTGGAACGCGTCGACGCCCCGGAGCTGCGCGAGGCCCTCGTCACGGAACTCACCCGCGCACTGGCCTGACCCGGGCGAGCCGCACCGAGCCGAAGCCGCGTCAGGCCGGAACCGACCCGCACCAGGGTCCCGGCTCCGGCTCCGGCTCCGCGGAAAGGGTCACAGGCCGATGGCTGACCGGGCTCACCGGTCCCACCAGCTGACCGGTTCCACGGCTCATCGGGGGACCGGCCCCGACGGCTCACCGGATCTCGAGGATCTTCTCCCGCATCGCGTACACGACCGCCTCCATCCTGGAGTGCAGCTGCAGCTTCTCCAGGATGTTGCGCACATGGTTCTTCACGGTGTTCTCGGAGATGAACAACTCCTTGGCGATGTCACGGTTGTTCATCCCCGTGGCGACCAGCTTGAGCACCTCCAGCTCCCGGTCCGTCAGCCGCGGCGCGGGGACGAGACGACGCTCGTCGGTCCGCTGGATCATCGACTTGAACTCGGTCAGCAGCTTCGACGCCATGGAGGGGCTGATCTGTGACTGCCCGTCGGCGACCGCGCGGATCGCGGTGGCGACCTCGTCCGTGGAGATCTCCTTGAGGAGATAACCGGTCGCGCCCGCCTTGATCGCCTCGTAGAGGTCGGCCTCCTCGTCGCTGATCGTGAGCATGATGATCTTCGCGCTGGGGGCCACCTCCTTGATGGAGGTGCACGCCTCGATACCGCCGCGCTTGGGCATCCGCACGTCCATCAGCACGATGTCCGGCAGCAGGTCGGCCGCCTTGTCCACGGCCTCGGCGCCGTCCCCCGCCTCGCCGACGACCTGGATGTCCTCCTCGGCCGCCAGCACGATCTCCAGTCCGCGGCGGAACAGGGCGTGGTCGTCCACGACCAGGACTCTGATCGGCTCCTTGCGTGAGGTGCCGCCGTCCGGGCCCATGCCGACGACGCCGTCGTCGGCATCGTCGTCCCGCATCGGTCCGAAGCTGTCCGCCATCGTTCCTCCCCCTGAAGGCTGTGGCCGTGGTCCTGTGCCGTCGCCAACCCAAGGCAGCGGCCCACCGGTTGAGCCGCCTGGCCATGATTCCATGCCCGGACGACAACGCGGTGACAGAGCGGTGCCCGAAGGGGTCGCACACGGGTGCCCCTGGGGGCGCACACAGCGCTCCAGGGGCACACCGCTCAGCTGTCACCGGGCAGCGTCAGCCGCCCAACGCGCCGCCCGCCTCGGGCGAGTGGGCCTGGGCCACCATCGGGTCGGTGTCGAGGTAGATCACGCCGTAGTCGTAGGCGTGGCGCCGGTAGACGACACTGGGCTGCTTGGTCTCGGAGTCGACGAACAGATAGAAGTCGTGTCCGACCAGTTCCATCTCGTAGAGGGCCTGGTCGAGGGTCATCGGAGCGGCGACGTGGGTCTTCTCGCGCACCACGAGGGGGCCGTCGCCCTGCACCTCCAGCGAGCCGATCCGCTTCGTCGGCACGCTGTCCGATTCGTCGGCGGGGACGGGACGGCCGTTGCCGTTGAGCGTCGCCACACCGGGGACGTAGTCGGAAACCTCCGCCGCGGAGATCCTGCGCGCACCGCGGCGCGTGTAACGCTTGTCGTGCTGCTTGCGCAGCTGGGCATCCAGCTTCTCCGCCGCCAGGTCGAGTGCCGCGTACGGGTCACTGGCCGCCGCCTCCGCCCGGATCACAGGGCCGCGGGACCGGAGTGTGATCTCCACTCGGTCGCACCGGTCGGCCTGTCGCGGGTTGGGCTCCTTGGACACCTCCACGTCGAGGCTGATCACCTTGCCGTCGAGCTTCTGGATCTTCTCCAGGTTCAGCTTGTCGGCCACGTGCTTGCGGAACCGCTCGGGCACCTCGGTCTTGCGGCCCTTGACGACGATGTCCACGCAGAACTCCGTTCCCGGATCGCTCCGCCTCGATGCGGAGCGTCTCCCTTTTGCACCAGGTCCCGGTGAGCACCGGAACCTCGGACTCGGTGACTTCCACCTCCTCCTCCCCCATGGGCGAGATCTACACCCCAGGTGCCGCGGAAGATTTCGAAAACCGCAGCACGGCATTCGGATATGAGAGGTGTGGCCTGCGGCTTTCCCTCACAACCGAACATATCTCGCCCGGACGGATGTCGTCACCCTCTACTGCGGCGTACCTCCGTTCAGGCGAATTGGCCCTCTCATTACCTGCAACGACGCAACTTCCCGCTCAGTTCCGGTTTATTTCCAAAGAGTCCGGCGACGCGGCGACCACGGCCGCGCAGAGGACGTACCCGGCGCCGCCCGCGTCGTCCGACGGTCCCACCGGCACCTCACCCACACCTGCCTCCTCCACTCCGGACAGCCTCTTACTGTCTTCCCGAGTGATACCCACGTACCCGGCCGTCGCCCCTTCACCACACAACGCACCCCTCGCTTCCTCCCCATACCGACCACTCTCCCCCTGTCCCGCACACTCCGCCGCCGCAGCCGCCCGCACCGCATCGGTCGCCCGCACCATCTGGACCGCAGGCACCACGTGAACCGCGCGCACCACCTCCACGACGCGCACCGCCTGAACCGCGCGCACCGCCCTCGCGGCCTCCGCCAGCGAGGCACCCGTCGTGATCACGTCGTCCACGAGCACCACCGGGCCACCGCACAGCACCCGCGCGCCCCCGGGCACCACCGTCAGCGCGCCCACCAGGTTGTCCAGCCGCTGCCGGAAGTCCAGCCCCGCCTGGTCGGCCACGGCCCGCCGCTGCCGCAACACCGCGGCGACCCGCGCCGGCACCCCGGCCCGCCGCAACTCACCGGCCGCCGCCAACGCGATCCGCCGAGCCGGGTCATGTCCACGTGCCCGCACCGCGGCGCGGGCGGAGGGGACGGGGACCAGCAGCAGATCTCCGGGGGGTTGGGGGCCCTCCCCCTCCCCCCACCCCACCTCCCCCAGCCCCGCCCGCACAGCCCCCGCCAGCGCCGCGCCCAGCGGTCGCGCCAGTGCCAGCGCGCCGCGTTCCTTGTGGGCCAGCAGCGTCGCGCGCACCTCGTCCGCGTACCGGGCCGCCGCGTGCACGGCGGGCAGCCCCGGCGGCTCCGGCACCGGACGGACCCGGAACGGCGCGGCCCCGCCCAGCGCCGCACGGCACCTTGGGCAGAGCACCGTGCGCGCCCTTCCGCAGCCCCCGCACTCGGCGGGCAGCACCAGGCCGGCGAGTTCCTGCCACCATCCGCGAACGCCTTCCACGTGCACTACTGTGCCGACGCCGGAAGGCGGCCGCCACCCCTGTGGAAAACACCCCGGAGCGGCCTGTGGAAAACTTTCGGGAAGTCGACCCGAAGGCATCTGCAGCGACCGGAACACCAAAAGGCTCAGACGAAAAGCGGCTCTCAGGAATCCGCGGGACCAAACGGAGAACCAGTCCGATTAGTTCCCCGCGTCGTCCTGGCCACTTGGGCCACTCGGGCCACCCGAGTTACACCCCAGCCGCGCAGCACCCGGGCAGGACACGCACCCGGCGCCACGGATTACCGGCCACCGGCCGCCTGCTCCTCGGCGCGCCGGGACAGAACGCGACCGCCGCCCCCGGTCACCCCGGACACAACGCGACCGACGCCCGCCCCCGATCACCCGATCGGGTACAACGACCGCCGCACCCCCTCACCTGATCGGGATACGCCGCGACCGCCGCACCCGATCACCCGGTCGGGAGGGATCGCGACCGCCGCACCCGATCACCCGGGATAGAACGCGACCGAAGCCGTCTCCTTCAGCGTCCGCCAGCCACTTCCGCCGGGCAGCCACAGCAGCCCGTCCTTGGAGGTCGCGAAGAGCGGGATCTCGCTGTCCTCGGAGGCCGCGATGCTCGTGACCTCCGTGAGGCCCGGGAGCGTCCCCGCCTCGGGGACCGAGCCGTCGCACTGCATGTACTGCACCTGCTGCACGCCACCGGCCTCGCGCCCCACGACCACGAGCCGGCTGTCCCCGGCCCACGACATGGCCGTGACCTGCTCCAACTCCGGTGTCGCGGAACGCAGTTCCTGGAGCGACACGGACGGCTGCTCGCCGTTGCCCGGACCGCGTTCGATCCGGCCGATGAACAGGGACTGCTTGCCGCCCTTGTCGACGATCAGCGCGATCCGCACCCCGTCGGCGGCGACCCGTACGGCGTTGATCCGGCCGTCGAGACCCGGGGTGAGCACCTCCAGCGGCTGGCCGGCGCCCTTCTCCAGCAGGAGCAGCCGAGGCGCGGCGGGGTCGCGGTCGGCGACCCACAGGTCGCCCTGGGTGTCCCAGCTGGGGGTGGTGAGCCGGTCGGTCTCGGTCTTGCCCTTGCTCTGGAGCACGGGGTCGCCGAGGGAGCTGCCGGAGACGGTGGAGGTGACGTAGAGCGTCCTGCCGTCGAGCGCGACTCCCGCGGCGCTGTGCTCGTCGCGGGCCACGGCCACCGAGCGCAGTGCCTTGGTGCCGTCGCCGAGCGCTCCGGGGACGGGGTCGGCCTTGGTGTTGCCGCTGCCGCTCGTCATCCGTTCGAGGCGGTGCTGGCCGTCGATGAAGTACAGGTAGCCGGGGTTGGTGTCGGAGCCGCGTGCGGCGACGGCCGCGGCCCGTTCCTGGGTGAGCGAGCACAGCTGGGTGCCGCCCGCGCGCAGCGCGATCTCGTCGACGGCAGGGGTCAGACTGCGGAGGGAGAACAGCAGTTGGGCCGCCATCTCGTCGCACTTGCCCTGGCCGATATGGGCGGCCTTGTCGTTGAGCGGCACCGTGAGCTTGTTCTGGTCGTCCGGGGTCAGCGCGCTGACGCCCTTGGGCAGCGCGGTCCCGGTCGGGAAGCTGGATCGGACGACGGGACGGAGCCAGCTCGTGGGGCCCGTGAGCACGGAACGGACCATCTGCGTCATCGGGTCGACGCGTTCACGGACGTAGACGGGGTCGGCGACGGCCATGGGCTGCCGGGAGCCGTCGGCCGTGGTGTTGGAGGCGAAGTAGTACTTGTTGACGGACACGTAGTTGCGCTGGAAGTCCGACTTGCCCATGACGACGCCCTGGGGGAGGGCGTCGATGCGCCACTGCCCGTTCTTCTTGTCGCGGCTGAGGTGGACCACCTGGCCGTAGTCGCCCGAGGCGGGCGCGTACGACTGCTGCGCGTCGACGGTGGCGACCCGGGTGCCGGTCAGCGTGTACGAGTAGTCGTCGCCGTCGTCCCTGCTCCCGGTGGGCCCGGCGTCGGTCGCCGGCCCGTCCGTGAGGACCGTCGTGGACCGTTCGGGCTCCCACTTCTGGGCGGCCTTCTGGGTCAGGTACTGCCGTGCGGTCGCGTAGCCGGGGTCGTCGCTGGTGAGTGCTTCGAGGAAGCCCTGGACGATCTCCAGGGGCTGCGCGTCGTCCCGGGGCGGCATCGCGAACACCCGTACCTGGGTCTCCTGGCGCGGTGTGGATTCCACGCCGCGCAGATCCCCGTTGTCGGGCATCGAGGCGCACCCGGCCAGCAGGACGGCGCCGCAGGTGGCGTACGCCACCGCGCGCCCCGGCGTGCGCCGGGGTCCCCCCTCGCGCCACTCAGCGCCCACGACATGCCTCCCCTTGCTCGTTCGAGCCCTCCGCCCCGGCTCTCTGCCGGTCCGGAGTCCCCCTCGGTGCCGTTTCCCGCGCGTCGCCCGTGTCGGCCGCGCCGTCCGTGCCGCCCGGGCCCTCTTCGCGGGCCGCGTCCGACCGCTCCCGGTCCTCGCCGCCCCGCGCTTCCCCGGCCCGCCGCACTTCCCCGGCCTCCTGGGCTTCGTCCGCGGTCCGCGGCCCGTCCTCTCCGCGCCCGCCGACACCACTACCGGTACCGCCACCACCGCCGGTTGCCGAGCCGGAGCCCGAGCCCGTCGCCGTGCCCGCACCACCCGTCGGCGGGGCGGGTCGGGGCACCACGCGCGCGCCGTTGCCGGGCAGCGCCGTCGGGTCGGCCGTGGGGGCCGCGGTGGCTATTCGGGGCGCGAGCGGGCTCCGTGCGGCCGACGACTGCTCGCCGGTGTGCTGCACGGGCACCGTGGCGCTCTTCTGGCCGCCGCCGCGCGGCACCCCGGCGTCGTCGAGGGCTCCCCGGTTGCGGCGGGAGTCCTTGGGCTCGAGCGGTATCGGCGAGCCCCGCAGCGGTTCGTCGGCGGTCCTGGGCAGCGTCAGCCGGAACTGCGAGCCGCCACCGGGCTCGCCCCAGGCCTGCAGCCAGCCGCCGTGCAGCCGCGCGTCCTCCAGGGCGATGGACAGCCCCAGACCGGTACCGCCGGTGGTACGCGCGCGTGCCGGGTCGGCACGCCAGAACCGGCTGAAGACCCGGGTGGCCTCGCCGGGCTTGAGGCCGACGCCGTAGTCGCGCACGGCGATCGCGACGGCCCCGCCCGCGGAGGCCAGCTTGACGATGACATCCTTGCCCTCGCCGTGTTCCACGGCGTTGACCACGAGGTTCCGCAGCACCCGCTCCACCCGCCGGGCGTCGGCCTCGGCGACGACGGGCTGCTGATCGCCGATGACGCGTACGGTCGTCCCCTTGCGTTCGGCGAGCGGGGCGGCTCCGCTGACGACCCGCCGGACGACCTCCCTGAGGTCGATCGGCTCGGCCTCGAGGGCGGCGGCGCCGGCGTCGAAGCGGCTGATCTCCAGCAGGTCCGCGAGCAGGGTCTCGAACCGGTCGAGCTGGTCGGCGAGCAGTTCGGCGGAGCGTGCGGTGACGGGGTCGAAGTCGACGCGGGCGTCGTGGATGACGTCAGCGGCCATGCGCACGGTGGTCAGCGGCGTCCGCAGTTCGTGCGAGACGTCGGACACGAACCGTCGCTGCATCCGCGACAGGTCCTCCAGTTGCTGGATCTTCAGCTGGAGGTTCTGGGCCATCTTGTTGAAGGCCTCGCCGAGGCGTGCGATGTCGTCCTCGCCGGTGACCTTCATGCGTTCCTGGAGGCGCCCGGCGGAGAGCCGTTCGGCGATCCCGGCGGCCATCCGCACCGGCGTGACGACCTGCCGCACCACGAGCCAGGCGATGGCCCCGAGGAGGACGACGACGAAGAGCCCCGCGGTCGCCAGCGTCCCCTTGACCAGGCTCAGCGACTTCTCCTCCTGCGTGAGCGGGAAGAGGTAGTACAGCTCGTACGGATCGCCGTTGGGGTCGTTGACCTGCTTGCCGATGACCAGGGCCGGCTGGGATTCCTTGTCGCTGAGGTAGATGATCCGGGAGTAGCTCTGGGCCGCGCCGGTGCTGCTGTAGACCTGCTCGCGCAGTTTCTCCGGGACGCTCTTGTCGGGGTCGACGAAGCCGGAGGCGCGCGGTCCGCGGGCGACGCCGCTGACGTCGCCGGGAGGCAGGGTGACCACGTCGAAGGCGCCCTGGCCGCCGCTGGACAGCGACAGCACGAGCTCGCTCATCCACTCGATGACGTTCTGCGAGGCGCCCCCGTCGGCCGGGGTCCCGTCGGCGTCGGCCGCGCCGGCGGCCTCGTCGGCCTTCTGCTTGGCCACGGCGAATCCGCCGGTGGCCTGGCTCTGGGACGCCTTCACCTTGGCGTCCAGCAAACCGTTGCGCACCTGCCCGATGACGACGAAGCCGAGCAGCAGGACGACGCCCAGCGACATCAGCAGGGTGGTGGCGACGACCTTGAGCTGGATGTTGCGCCGCCACAGCCGCATGACGGGCAGCAGCGGCCTGCGCACCCAGCGCAGCAGCAGCCTCAGGACGGGGCTGCCCTGCACCCCGCCCTGCAGCAGCCCGCCTTCGAGGAGGCGTGCGAAGCGTGAACCCGGCGTCCTACGGCCGACAGGCCGCTCCGGACGGGCCCCGGAACGACCGGGGGCCGAAGCGGCACTGTCCCCGGACATGTCAGCTCGGTCCTGCCTTGTATCCGACGCCACGGACGGTCACCACGATCTCCGGCCGCTCGGGGTCCTTCTCGACCTTGGAGCGCAGCCTCTGTACGTGCACGTTCACCAGGCGGGTGTCGGCGGCGTGCCGGTAGCCCCACACCTGCTCGAGGAGCACCTCGCGGGTGAACACCTGCCAGGGCTTGCGCGCCAGGGCGACCAGCAGATCGAACTCCAGCGGGGTCAGCGCGATCGACTGGCCCTCCCGTTTCACGGAGTGACCGGCCACGTCGATGACGAGGTCGCCTATGGCGAGCTGTTCCGGCGCCGGTTCCTCGGACCTCCGCAGCCGCGCCCGGATCCGGGCGAC
This sequence comes from Streptomyces sp. 3330, assembly GCF_031456635.1. Lineage (NCBI taxonomy): Bacteria > Bacillati > Actinomycetota > Actinomycetes > Kitasatosporales > Streptomycetaceae > Streptomyces > Streptomyces sp. 3330. The sequence goes on along the minus strand of NZ_JAVDVA010000026.1, from coordinate 9,996 downwards.
CAGCTCCTTCGGCTTGAACGGCTTCACGATGTAGTCGTCGGCGCCGGACTCCAGTCCTACGACGACGTCGACGGTGTCGCTCTTCGCCGTGAGCATCACGATCGGCACCCCGGACTCCGCCCGGATCAGGCGGCACACCTCGATGCCGTCCCGGCCGGGCAGCATCAGGTCCAGCAGCACCAGGTCGGGCTTCGCCTCACGGAAAGCGGCCAGCGCCTTGTCGCCGTCGGCCACGAAAGACGGCTCAAAACCTTCACCACGCAGCACAATGCCGAGCATCTCGGCCAGTGCGGTGTCGTCGTCGACGACAAGGACTCGTCCCTTCATAAACGACATCATCCCATTCTCATAACAGTGAAGGTGGCGCAGGTGAGAAGCCTCACCGGCCAGTGACGATAGTCGTACGGGGCCGTCACTGTCTGCCCCGGTCCGCGGACGTCGATGTCACCACCACTCGGCGCACGGACGTCGTCACTCAGAGAAAGCTCATCCGACGGCGGCTGCCCGCGGTCCGGCCGCTCACCCCGGTTCGACGGCCTCCGTTCCGGTGACCACGGGGCGGGCCGGCCGTCAGCCCCTCGGCGCACGCGCTCAGCCCTCGGCCCCGGGCTCGCCGGTCCCGCCGGGCGTGCGTGGCATCCCGCCCGCCAGGTCTCGCCGCGCCCGCTCCGCCGCCACCGGGTACGGCCGAACGGGTCACGGCGCAGGCACCCGCAGAGGGCCGGCGCGCTACTTCGAATCCCGTTCCGTCAGGTCCTCGACGAGGCGCCAGTCGTCCCCGTCCCGCTCGAAGACGAACCGGTGGGACCCGACGTGGGGCACGGTCGGCTCCAGCCCCCTGCCCCACCTGTCGGAGGTCTACGGAGTGGTGAACTCCGTGACGTCCACCGTGAACTCCGCGCCCTTCCTCGTCACCGCCGTGATGTGCGCGCCGGCGTCGGCCTGGTTCCAGACCTTGCCCGCCGGCGGAACGTCCTTCCGCCAGAACGCATCGGGCGCGTCCGCCTGCCGCTGGAAGACCTCCTCGGCGGCCTGCTCCAGAGACCTCTCCTCCGCCTCGCGTTCGGCGGCCGCCGCCTGGCTCCTCACCAGCGGCCCGCCCGGCACCGCCACGAGCACCACCGCTACCGCGGCCAGCCCCACCCTGTGCTTCTTCCGCACTTCGCCCCCCACTCGGAACCCCTCGACATGTCGATGCGATGATCCGCCGGATCGTCACAACGACCCCTCCCCTCACCTGCACAAACCTACAGGCGGGCAGGCGTGCGGGCGGCTCGGTCGGCATTGTGGCCGTCCGGGACCGGACCGTCCGGGACCGGGCCGGACGAGGTCGGCGGGGGTCCGCCGTCGAGTCACCCCCTCTGCCGCTCGCGGCTCCGGGCGCGCGGCGTGAAGAAGCCCGGCGGTGCTCGTGCCCGTTCCGCTCCCGCCGACGGCCCCGCCGGGAAATGACGGTGCGGCGCGCCCCGTCCAGTGGTGGGATGCGCCGCATGAGCGACCCGTTGCGCGACCGCATCGAGCGGTACTACGCCACCGTGCCCCTGCTGTTCGCCGACGCCGAGGACTTCGGCCCCCTGCGCCTGTTCGTGCGGAAGGAACCCGGCGCCCCCTACTACGGCGGCCCGAGCCACGCCCGGCCCACCGGCACGGCCCCCGTGGGCGCCACTGACATCGCCCGGGTGCGTGCCCGGCAACGGGAGCTCGGTGTGCCGGAGTCGTTCGAATGGCTGGCCGAGTCTGCCCCCGCGCTGCGTGAGCGGATCGAGGCCGCCGGATGCCTGGTGCTGCGGCGCCCGCTGATGGTGCTGCCGCCCGACCGGCCGCTGCCTCCGCAGCCCCTCCCGGGCGGCGTGACACTGCGCGCGCTGACCCCGGACGACCCCGCCCTTCCGGCGGCCCTGGCCCTCCCGCGCCTGGCGTTCGCCAAGGAGCCTCTCCCCGAAGCGCACCTCACCGAAGAACCTCTCGCCCCGGAACTCCCCGCCACCGAACTCCCCGCCACGCGGCCCCTCGCCACAGAACCACCCGTCACGGAGCCCTCCCCAGCGACGGGTTCGGCGGACCGTACGGAGCTGTCGCGGCTCACCGAGGCACTGACCGCGGACGGCACGGTGGCCACGGTCGCCGCCACGATCCGCGCCGGGCACAAGACCCTCGTCGCCGCCCTCGCCCCGGACGGCACCCCCCTGGCCGTCGGCCACTATCACCCGGCGCACGGCACCACGGAGATCGGCGGCATCGGCACCCTTCCCTCCGCCCGCCGCCAGGGACTGGCCGCCGCCGTGACAGCGGCCCTGGTCGCCCACGCCCGCGCCCACGGCGTCGAGACGGTCTTCCTCGCCTACGCGGAGGAGACCGTCGCCCGCATCTACGCCCGCCTCGGCTTCCGCCCCGCGGGCACCACCCTGCTGATCGCCGACCAGCCCGCACGCTCGTGACACCGAGCCCGCCTCACGGCCGTCCGACGAGCGATCGACAAGTGATCACCGGACGACAGACAGGCAACCGCCGAACCGCCGACGACCGACCGCCTGACGGCCGCCCGGAGACCGCCCGACGGGTCGCCCGACGACCACCCGGCCACGCGACGAACAACCGGACACTGACGAACGATCAGCCGCCCGACAGCCGGCAGGCGACCACCGAACTGCCCGAAAGCCGGCAGGCGACCACCGAACGACCGGCAGACGGCCGCCCGAACGACCGGAGAACCACCCAGGCGAGCGACCGGACGACCGCCCGCCCGCCCGCCCCGACCGATCGCCCGATCGACGAGACTCTCAGCGTGCCGCTCCCGCCCCTCCCTGGACCTGGCGCGCCCTGCCGCACAGCTCGGCGAGCGCGTCGGCCGTCACCGGCGACACCACTCCCGCCTCCGTGACGATCGCCGTCACCAGTTCGGGCGGCGTCACGTCGAACGCGGGGTTGTACGCCTGGGTCCCCAGCGGCGCCACCGGGATCCCGCCGCCCGCGCCCGTCACCGGCGCCTGGGCGACCATGGCCTCCGTCACCTCGAAGCCGGGGCGCTGCTCCACCTCGATGGACGCCCCGTCCGGCGTGTCCAGGTCCACCGTCGTCACCGGCGCGACCACGATGAACGGCACATGGTGGTACCGCGCCAGCACCGCCAGCGGATAGCTCCCCACCTTGTTCGCCACCGACCCGTCGGCCGCGATGCGGTCGGCCCCGATCAGCACCGCGTCCACCTCGCCCGCGGCGAAGAGGGACCCCGCCGCGTTGTCCGTCAGCAAGGTGTACGCCATGCCGTTGCGGGCCGCTTCGTACGCCGTGAGGCGGGCGCCCTGGAGCAGCGGACGCGTCTCGTCCACCCACAGCCGGCGAAGCCGGCCCACCCGGTGCGCCGCGAGCGCCACCGCGAACGCCGTCCCCTCCCCGCCCGACACCAGCGCACCGGTGTTGCAGTGCGTGAGCACCCGGTGCCCGCCGCCCGGCAGCAGCTCGTCGAGGAGCGCCAGCCCGTGCCCGGCCATCCGGACGCTGGCCTCGGCGTCCTCCCGGTGGAGCTGCCGAGCGGCCGCCAGCGCGGCCCGCGCGCCCTGCGCCGGGTCTCCGCCGTCGGCGATCTCCGTGCGGTAGGCGGCCCGGGCCCGGCGCACGCCCACCGACAGGTTCACCGCGGTGGGGCGGGCGCCCGCGAGCGCGTTCGCGGCGTCGTCCACGTCGAACCCGCGCGCGGCGGCGAGCGCGACGCCGTACGCCCCGGCGATCCCGAGCAGCGGCGCCCCGCGCACGGCCAGCGAACGGATCGCCTCGACCAGCGCGGACGCGTCCGTACACACGAGTTCGACTTCCTCCGCCGGCAGTCTCGTCTGGTCGAGGAGGACCAGCACGGGACCTTCCGGCAGCTCCTCCCAACGGATCGCAGGTATCTCGGCCGGCCGCTTGTCCTCGCCGGATTGCGCGTACTGATCAGCCATGCCGTCAGTCTGCCCCCGATCCGGCGGACAATTGAAGGTGCGCAGCCCCTACCGCGGCCGGTCAACCGATGCGCACCCCATGGCACGATGGCTCCCAACCTGCCGCCGCGACCGCGGACGGGCACCGTGAAGGAGCGACGATGAAAGACACTCCGGGCTGGGCCTCGCCCGGATCCGCCCCGTCCGACGGACAGGAGCCCGGCGCGTCCCACCCCGCCGAGCCCACGGACCGCCCCGCCGGCGCCCAGCCCGCGGACCAGCCACAGGCGAACCCGCAGAGCCCCGGCACGAAGTGGTCCAAGGAGCAGCCGCCGCCCGGCCCCGGCCAGTGGTCCGCGCCCGCAGGAGCCCCGGACCCGGGCCGCGACGCGGGCCGGACCCCGCCGCCCCCACCGCCTCCGCCGCCCGGCCCCGGCTGGGGCGGCCCCCCGCCCACCGGCCCCGGCGCCGGATACCCCGGCGGCCCCGCAGGTCCCGGACAGGGCGGTTACGGCGGCTACGGCGCCCCCGGCTGGGGTGCCGGCTGGGGCGGCCCCCCGCCCGCGGCGAAGCCCGGCGTCATTCCGCTGCGCCCGCTCGCCGTCGGCGAGATCCTCGACGGCGCGGTCGCCACGATGCGCACCTACTGGCGCACGGTCCTGGGCATCTCGCTGACCGTCGCCGTCATCACCGAGATCTTCGTCGTCCTGCTGCAGGGCCTCGTCCTGGACGCCACCACGGACACGAACGCTCTCGGCGACCCGAGCGCCACCGCGGACGAGCAGCTCAACGCCATGGGCGACGCCATGCGCGCCTCCGGCCCCGTCCTGCTCATCACTCTCATCGGCACCATCACGGCCACCGCCCTGCTCACCGCCGTCACCAGCCGGGCGGTGCTCGGCAGACCGGTCACCCTCGGCGAGGCCTGGCGCGACGCCCGGCCCCAGGTGCTCAAGCTCTTCGGCCTGATCTTCCTGCTGATGCTCATCGCCGCCGCCATCGTCCTCGTGTGCCTGCTGCCGGGCATCCTCGTGAGCGCCGCCGGAAACTCCGACGCGGGGGCAGCGCTCAAGGCCTTCGGCATCCTCGGCTCGATCGTCCTGGTGCTGGGGCTGATGATCCGCCTCTCCCTCGCCTCGCCCGCGCTGATGCTGGAGAAGCAGAGCATCAAGAAGGCCCTCGGCCGCTCCGCGAAGCTCACCAGCGGCTCCTGGTGGCGGGTCTTCGGCATCCAGCTGCTCGCCCTGATCATCGCGAACATCGTCGCGATGATCGTCGTCGTCCCGTTCGCGATCCTCGGCGCCGCCCTGAGCGACGGGGGCGTCAGCGGCGTGGTCGACGCGAGCGGCGACTACGGCTGGACGTACCTGATCGTCAGCGGCATCGGTTCGGTCATCGGCTCCATGATCACCTTCCCGATCTCGGCCGGCGTCACCGTGCTCCTCTACGTCGACCAGCGCATCCGCCGCGAGGCCCTCGACCTCGACCTGGCGCGCGCCGCGGGACTCCAGGACTACGGCGCCTCCGCCACCGGCACGACCCCGGGGAGTTGATGCGGTGAGCCTGACGGGGGGAGTTCTCACCGCGGTACCGCTCCCGGGCGCCCTGCCCGTGCGGGCAGGGCCGCCCGGCATCGCCGAAGCGGCTCCGGCGGCCCTGACCCGTGGCGCGGGCGAGGCCGCCGCAGCCCTGCTGCGGGCGTCCGACGCGGCCGTGCTGTCCCTGTCGGCGCGCTCCGACGACGAACCGCCACTCACCGTCCCGCGTGATCCCGCGCGGGAGGCGGCCCGCCGTGAACTGTCCAAGGACCTGTACCACCAGAACGACCCCAGCCTCTTCCAGCGCGCCCTGGACGCCCTCTGGGACTGGATCGGCGGCCTGTTCGACACCGCCTCGACCGCCACCCCCGGCGGCACCCTCGGCCTGGTGGTCGTCATCCTGGCCACGGCAGCCGTCGTGGCCGCCCTGTGGTGGCGCCTGGGCTCCCCGCGCCGCCGCCCCGCCTCCGCCGCCGCACTCTTCGACGACCGCCCTCGCAGCGCCGCCGAACACCGCGCGGCCGCCGAGGCACACGCCGCCCAGGGCCACTGGAACCAGGCCGTCCAGGAACGCATGCGCGCCATCGTCCGCTCCCTGGAGGAACGCGCCCTCCTCGACACCCGCCCCGGCCGCACCGCCGACGAGGCAGCCGCCGACGCCGGTCGCACGCTGCCCGCCCACACCGACGGACTCCGCGCCGCCGCCCGCGACTTCGACGACGTGACATACGGCGGCCGGCGCGCCACCGCGCAGTCGTACGGCCGCATGGCCGAACTCGACCTGGCCCTGGAACGCACCAAACCCCAGCTCACGGCGGCGAGCAGCACGCACACCGCGCCCCATGACGCGGCCCGCCCCGCCGGCCGGGGAGCCGCCGAATGACGACCGGGGCCACCACCCTCCCGTCCACCTCGGCCTCGCCCACCGCCCTGCGGCTGTGGACCCGCGCGCGAGGCGTCACCCTCGCGCTCGTGCTGCTCCTCGCGGGAGCCGTCACGCTCGCCGCGCTCCAGTCCGACACCCGCCGCGGCGCCCTCGACCCGCGCTCCGCCGACCCCTACGGCAGCCGCGCGACAGCCGAACTCCTCGCCGACCGCGGCGTGTCCACCCGCGTCGTCACCACCCTCGCCGAGGCCCGCGCCGCGGCCCGCCCCGACACCACGCTCCTGGTCGCCGCCCCCGACCTCCTGACGGAACGCCGGCAGCGGGACCTGCACACGGCGATCACCGGCTCGGGCGGCCGCACCGTCCTCGTCGCGCCCAGCGGCTGGTCCGTGGGCACCCTCGCACCCGGCGTGACCGCGGACCCCGCCAACAGCCGCGGCTCCGCGCTCTCCCCCGACTGCGCGCTGCCCGCCGCCCGCCGCGCCGGCACCGCCGAGACCGGCGGCATCCGCTACACCACCCGCCACCTCGACGCCGACAAGTGCTACCCCAGCGAGCGCCTGGCCACCCTGCTGCGCATCCCCGACCCCACCGGCGGCGGCGACACCGTCGTCCTCGGCGCGCCCGACATCCTCTACAACGACCGCCTCGACGAACAGGGCAACGCCTCGCTCGCCCTCCAACTCCTCGGCTCCCGCAGCCATCTGGTCTGGTACCTCCCCTCGCTCTCCGACACCTCAGCCACCGACCCGGACGACGAAAAAAGCTTCTTCGACCTGCTGCCGTCCGGCTGGCTCTGGGGCACACTTCAGCTGTTCGTCGCGGCAGCCCTCGCCGCCCTCTGGCGGGCACGCCGGCTCGGCCCCCTCGTGCCCGAGAAACTCCCCGTGGCGATCCGTGCCTCCGAAACCGTCGAAGGCCGCGCCCGCCTCTACCGCAAAGCCGACGCCCGTGACCGCGCGGCCGACGCTCTTCGCTCCACCACCCGCACCCGCCTCGCCCCCCTCCTCGGTGTCCCCGTCACCCAGGCACACACGCCCGAGACCCTCGTCCCCGCCCTGTCCGCCCATCTCCACGGCGACGGACAGTCCCTGCACTTCCTCCTCTTCGGCCCACCGCCAGGCGACGACGCGGCCCTGATCGCGCTCGCCGACCAACTCGACGCCCTCGAAAGAGAGGTACGCCGTCCATGATGGACCCGACCACTGACAACGCCGGGAACACCGGGGACCCGGGCCGCGCCCGCGCCTCCCTGGAGGCCCTGCGGGCCGAGATCTCCAAGGCCGTGGTCGGCCAGGACCCCGCCGTGACCGGCCTTGTCGTCGCCCTCCTCTGCCGCGGACACGTCCTCCTCGAAGGAGTCCCCGGCGTGGCCAAGACGCTGCTGGTCCGCGCCCTCGCCTCCGCACTCGAACTCGACACCAAGCGCGTCCAGTTCACCCCCGACCTGATGCCCAGCGACATCACCGGCTCCCTGGTCTACGACACCCGCACCGCCGAGTTCTCCTTCCAGCCCGGTCCGGTCTTCACCAACCTCCTCCTCGCCGACGAGATCAACCGCACCCCGCCGAAGACCCAGTCGTCCCTCCTCGAAGCCATGGAGGAACGCCAGGTCACGGTCGACGGCACCCCGCGCCCGCTCCCCGACCCCTTCCTGGTCGCGGCGACGCAGAACCCGGTCGAGTACGAGGGCACCTACCCCCTCCCCGAAGCCCAGCTGGACCGCTTCCTCCTCAAACTGACGATCCCGCTCCCCTCCCGCCACGAGGAGATCGACGTCCTCACCCGCCACGCCGAGGGCTTCGACCCGCGCGACCTGCACGCCGCCGGCGTACGCCCCGTCGCGGGACCGGCCGACCTCGAAGCGGCCCGCGCCGCCGTCGCCAAGACGGCGATCTCCCCCGAGATCACCGCCTACGTCGTCGACATCTGCCGTGCCACCCGCGAGTCCCCGTCCCTCACCCTGGGCGTCTCCCCCCGAGGCGCGACCGCGCTTCTCTCCACCGCCCGCGCCTGGGCCTGGCTCACCGGCCGCGACTACGTCATCCCCGACGACGTCAAAGCCCTCGCCCTCCCCACCCTCCGCCACCGCGTGCAGCTGCGCCCGGAGGCCGAGATGGAAGGCGTGACGGCCGACTCCGTCATCACCGCGATCCTCACCCACGTCCCCGTACCCCGCTGATGGCGCTCACCGGACGTACCGCGCTCCTCGCGGCCCTGGGATCCCTCCCCGTCGGCATCTGGGACGCCGGCTGGACCGGCATCCTCGCCGTCAACGCCCCCCTGGCCGTGGCCTGCGCCTGCGACTACGCACTGGCCGCCCCGGTACGCCGACTGGGCCTGACCCGCTCCGGCGACACCTCCGCCCGCCTCGGCGACCCGGCGGACATCACCCTCACCGTCTCCAACCCGTCCCACCGCCCCCTGCGCGCCCACCTCCGCGACGCCTGGCCCCCCAGCAGCCGGCAACCGGGAACGGAGACGGAGGCCTCCCGCCACCATCTGGCGGTCCCGCCTGGCGAACGCCGCCGCGTCACCACCCGCCTGCGCCCCACCCGCCGCGGCGACCACCGGACCGACCGCGTCACGATCCGCTCCTTCGGCCCCCTCGGCCTCGTGTCCCGCCAAGGCACCCACAAAGTCCCCTGGACCGTGCGCGTCCTCCCCCCGTTCACCAGCCGCAAGCACCTCCCGTCGAAACTGGCCCGCCTGCGCGAACTGGACGGCCGAACCAGCGTCCTCACCCGCGGCGAGGGCACCGAATTCGACAGCCTGCGCGAATACGTTCCCGGCGACGACACCCGCTCCATCGACTGGCGCGCCACGGCCCGCCACGCGTCGGTCGCGGTCCGCACCTGGCGCCCCGAACGCGACCGCCACATCCTCCTGGTCCTCGACACCGGCCGCACCTCCGCCGGACGCGTGGGCGACGCTCCTCGCCTCGACGCCTCCATGGACGCGGCACTCCTCCTCGCGGCGCTGGCATCCCGCGCCGGCGACCGGGTCGACCTCCTCGCCTACGACCGCCGGGTCCGCGCCCTCGTCCAAGGACGCACAGCACGCGACGTTCTCCCCTCCCTCGTCAACGCGATGGCCACCCTCGAACCCGAACTGGTCGAGACGAACGCGCGTGGCCTCACCGCCACGGCCCTGCGCACGGCCCGCCGACGCTCCTTGGTCGTCCTGATGACCACCCTGGACGCCGCCCCGGTCGAGGAAGGCCTCCTCCCCGTCCTCCCGCAGCTCACCCAGCGCCACACGGTCCTGGTGGCATCGGTCGCCGACCCCCACATCGCCCGCATGGCCACGTCCCGCGGGAACGCCGAAGCGGTGTACGACGCAGCGGCGGCAGCCCAGGCCCAGACGGAACGTCATCGCACAGCCGACCAACTCCGCCGGCACGGCGTCACCGTCGTCGACGCGACACCGGACCAACTCGCCCCGGCCCTCGCGGACGCCTACCTGGCATTGAAAGCAGCAGGACGCCTGTAAAGAGAAAACAAAAACGGGCTCTCCTGAGGAGAGCCCGTCAAAACAATCACGCCCTGTAAACGAGCCCGAACGCAGAAAACCCCCGCACCGTGAGGTGCGGGGGTTTCCCGTAATATTTGTTCGGCGGTGTCCTACTCTCCCACAGGGTCCCCCCTGCAGTACC
>NZ_JAVDVA010000025.1:0-126701 GCF_031456635.1 Streptomyces sp. 3330 | reverse complement strand
GCGGGGGGGGGGCCGGCCCCCCCCCCCCGGGGGGGGGCGGGGGGGGGGGGGGGGGGGGGGCCCCCCCCCCCGCCCCGGGGGGGGGGGGGGGGGGGGGGGGGGGGGGGGGCGCCGGGGGGGGGGGGGGGGGGGGGGGGGGGGGGGGGGGGCCCCCCCGGGCCCCGCCCCCCCGCCGTGTCGGCGTCGGCGTCGGCGTCGGCGTCGGCGCACGGAACCCGGACCGGATCCGGACCCGGGTCATGAGCGGCCCCGGCCCGGCCCCTGAGCGGATCTGTCACCCGGCGGTCGGTGGACCGCCGGGTGGGCGCGGTCAGGCGGACGGGTTGACCACGACCTCGGCCGAGTTGTTCCTGCTCTTCGGGTCGAACGGGAAGGACGTGCCGTAGTCGGGCCGGGCGACGACGCGGCCCGTCGCGTCGGGCACGACCCGGTCGATGCGCAGCCGGAACGGGAACTTGACCTTCAGGTCCGGCTTGGCCCACATCGGCAGGGTGCAGGCGTAGTGACCGACGGCCGGGTCGTCGCCGGAGGCCGAGGCGGTGCGGCAGGTGTCCGGCACCGACGTGGCGGTGGTGCCCTCCGGGAGGTAGAAGTCGATCACGGCGACCGGGTCGCCCGAGCTGACGTTGCCGACCCAGGCCGGACCCCGGTTGACGAAGCGGAAGGCGGCGGTGACGGTGTCGCCCGCCGCGCCCCGCACCTCGGTGCCGCGCACGGCGAAGTCGGCGGTGTTGTCGGCGTCGACGTGCCAGGCGCGGCCGTTGTCCGAGCCGTCGAGGTCGGTGGCCTCGCCGCCGGGCTGGACCTCGTAGTCGAACCGCTCGTACAGCGCGTGGCCGGTGACGGCGAGCCGCAGCGGCTCCGGCAGCGGCACGGTGGCGCCGGGCGCGACGTCGGTGTCGAAGGAGCAGGTCACATACGTCATGGGCGTGTACTCGCCGCCGTCGTCCGGCCCGGTGTAGGTGCACTGCGGGTAGCGGGTGACGACGTCGAGGCCGTAGGTCGCCCACATCTTCACGCTGAAGCCGTGGGCCGTCTCGTTGCCGGTGTTGGTGACGGCGAACGGCACGGTGAGCTCGGTTCCCGTCGCGACGCCGGTGACGTCCTGCGGCGCGCCGACGCCGAGGTCGGGACCGGATCCGACGGTGACGGACGTCGCCGCGGAGTCCTCCGGGGCGACCAGCCTGCCGTCGGGTCCGCCGGTGGCCTCGGCGGAGTACGCGATCGTGCCCTGCGCGCCGACCGCGGCGCCGGTGGCGGCCCGTACCCTCAGCTGCACCTGCGGGCTGTAGCGGGTGGGCACGTCCCCGGTGTCGCACACGGCGACCGTTCCGGCGTCGTTCGGTGTGCAGGCGTCGGGCCAGGCCACCTCGGCGACCCCGGCGAGCCCGGAGACGTCGACGGTCAGCCGGCCGTCGGTCACGGTGAAGTTGCCGTTGTCGTGGTACAGGCCGAGCGCCAGCGACCGGTACTGCGCCGCGCCGCCGCCGTCCGGAGCGACGGTGACCGCCTGTTCGTACGGCGCCTGGATCCACAGCTGGTCGGTCTGCGGCTCGTCGTCGGCGACGGCGACCCCGCTCCCGAGACCGGCGACGACCAGCGCCCCCACGGCTCCCGCACGTGCCCCGCGGCGCAGCGCACGCCCGACGTTCACAGAACTCATGGCATCCCCCTGATCGGACAGCAGATTCCCCGGCAAGTGACCTGTTCCGGGGTGGAGTTGGACGGGCCGCCGGGACGGAAGGTTGTAGGTGCGGGCGGGTTGGGGCGAGGTTCTCACCGTCTTCTTGATCTCCTGACGCAAGAACGCAAGAACGCGGGGCGGGCCGGACGCCGGCCTCGGCGCCTCGCCGCGCCGTCGCCGTCGCTGCGCCCCCTGCGCCGCCTCCTCGCGTCCCCTGGCGCCCTCGGCGTGCCCTGGCGGTTCGGCTTGCCGCCCCTTCGGCGTCGGGCCTCCGGTGCCGCCCCGCCCCTGGTCCGCGGTGCCGCAAACTCGGGATAAAAGTCTGATTTATTACTTATCCACACATAAGCCGCGCTCAGCCGGATACCCGTGCGGCATGGCACGGACACTGAAGCCGCATTGGCGACACGGCGAGCGCACGGACGACCGCGAACGCACGACCGGCCGCGAACGCACCGACGACCGCCGGGCCGCGGACTACCGCGAGCGCACCGACGACCGCGAAGCCACGGACTACCGCGAGCGCACCGGCGATCGCCAGGCCACGGACCACGGTCAGGCCACGGACGACCGCGAGCGCACGACCGGCCGCCGGGCCACGGACGACCGCGAGGCCGGGACCAGGCAGGATCCGGCCGCCGTCGGTCCGGACGAGCAGGTGGAGGAGCGGGCCCCTGACAAACCCACCGACCTGCCCAAACGCTCCTGGACGGCGGTGCTGAAAGGCACCCTCAAGGAGTTCAAGAAGGACGAGCTGGCCGACCGGGCGGCGGCCCTGACCTACTACTCGATCCTGGCGCTGTTCCCCGCGCTGCTGGCGCTGGTGTCGCTGCTGGGGATCGTCGGGCAGTCGGCCACACAGACGGTCCTGGACAACATCCAGAAGCTCGCGCCGGGACCGGCCCAGGACATCCTGCGCGGCGCGGTGCAGCAGATGCAGGGCAAGGGCGGGGTCGGCTCGCTGATGGCGATCGTGGGCCTGGTGCTGGCCGTGTGGTCGGCGTCCGGCTACGTCGCCGCGTTCATCCGCAGCGCCAACGCGGTCTACGACATACCCGAGGGCCGTCCGGTGTGGAAGGTGCTGCCGGTGCGGGTCGGCGTGACCGTGGTGCTGATGGTCATGGCGGTGATCAGCGCGCTGATCGTGGTGTTCACCGGCAGCCTGGCCCGCCAGGTCGGCACCACCCTCGGGGTCGGCGACACGGCGCTCACCGTGTGGTCGATCGCCAAGTGGCCGGTGCTCGTCGTCCTGGTCACGGTGATGATCGCAGTCCTGTACTGGGCCACTCCGAACGCCCGCGTGCGTGGCTTCCGCTGGGTCACCCCGGGCAGCTTCCTGGCCCTGCTGATCTGGCTGGCCGCGTCCGCCGGGTTCGCGCTGTACGTGGCCAACTTCGGCTCGTACAACAAGACCTACGGCACCCTCGCCGGTGTGATCATCTTCTTGGTGTGGCTGTGGATCACCAATCTGGCCATCCTGCTCGGCCTGGAGTTCGACGCGGAGATGGTCCGCCAGCGCGCCGTCGCCGGTGGTCATCCGGCGGACGACGAGCCGTACGTCCAGCCGCGCGACACCCGCGCCTGGGACGAGGAGGACCACCGCCGCATGGGTTCCGGACCCGGAACGGACAGCTCCTGACCCCGTTCGGACAAGTCCCGACCAGCGCCGATCCTGACCCGGGCCGAATCCGACCCGGGTCGATCGACCGTTCGGAGGGCCCCCGGGCGGCAGGTGCGATCAGGACGCCGGCCGCCTCCGCTGCCCCTGCTGGAGCGGTTCGACGGAGAGGTGCGGGGACAGGGCGCGGAGGAAGTCCGGCGCGTCGGACATCCCGCCCGCGGAGGCGACACCGACCGTGCGGGTCCGGCCGGTGAGGACGCGGTGGACCGCCTCCACCGCGAGCGGCGCGCCGACGGCGTAGATGTCCCGGCCGCTCGCCACGAGGCGCCGTTCGGTTGGCCGTCGCGCACGACGGCGTCGCCGACGAAGGTCTGGTCGGACCGCCCGTCCCCGCTCGCGCCCCCGTCGGCCGCGGTCGGCGCCGGCGTGTCCGGGGCGGCGAGGTCCGTGGCCGCCTCGGTCGTCATGTGGGTGCGTACGGCGGGGGACGGAGAGATGGCTCGGGACGGTGACCACGTCGGCCATCGTGAACTCGCCGACGAGCTCCCTGGTGCCCATCGGGTCGGGGAAGGCCCACTGCAGCAGCGTCGGCCGGTCGTCGTGGTACTCGAGCCGCCCGCCCGTGTAGCGGGCACGCCGGCCGCCGCGCCGCTCGCGGGAGACCGCACCGGCGGTGCGTGTCCCGGGGGTCGGGTGCCAGCCGCTCAGTCCGTAGGCGATCTCGGCCTCGTCGGCCGCCGTCCAGTTCGTCACCGCCCCGGTGCCCGCCCGGGACGACCACCCGCTCGCCTCGCTGTTCCCCTGGGCGGTCGGCGTACCTCCGGACGCGTACCGCCGGACCTTCCGCTCCCGGCCCGGCCCCCGGCCCGACGCGTGACGCACGGGCGCGTGACGCGGTGGCGTCCGGGATCGGGCGTCGGGGATCGGGCGTCGGGGATCAGGCGTCCGACGTCAGGTGAGGCCGCCCTTCTCGCAGACCCGGCGGGCGACCTCCCGGAGCTTGATGTTGTGCTCCTGCGAGAAGCGGCGCAGGACGTCGAACGCCTCCTGCTCGGTGAGCCGGTGACCGCCCATGAGGATGCCCATGGCCTCGCCGATCATGTGCCGGGTGGCGACCGCGGCCTGCAGCTGGTCGTGCGCGCGGGCGCCGGCGAAGGCGACCGCGGCATGCGAGGCCAGCAGCCAGCCGGCCGTCTCGCTGGCCTCGGTGAACGCGCCGGGCTTGCGTGAGTAGAGGTTCAGCGCGCCGAGGTCCTCGTCCTCGGTGTACAGCAGGAAGCCCATCATGCTGCCCACGCCCAGGGCGCGGGCCTGCGGCGCGTAGGCGGGCCAGCGCGGCTGCTCCTCGGTGAGGTCGGCGATACGGAAGACCCGCTCCCCCTGCGCGGTGCGGGCGGAATCGAAGCACGGCCCCTCTCCCAGCCGCTCCTGGAGCCGGTCGCTGTCGACGACGAGCCGGTCCGTGGCGGCCACCGTCTCCACCTTCGTCCCGCGCAGGGTGAGGATGCCGGCCTCGTCGCAGCCCTGCACCAGCTCGGTGGCCGAGGTGGCGATCCGGGCCAGCGTGTCCCCGACCGATTCCTGCGCCAGCAGCTCACGGGCCATCGAGGCCAGCTGCTCGGCGAACCGCTCCCAGTCCATCGCGTCGTCCACCGCGTCGTCCATCCCTCTCTCCGCCTCGCCCCGGCCTTCACCCCCACCCTGCCACGCGTGCCCCGCGGTCTTCGCGGACGGCGTGGCCGCAGGGGTCAGTCCCGGACGAGCTGATCGGCGAGGCGGTGCGCCTGGGCCAGCAGCGTTCCGTACGTCACCAGGGCGTCCGGATCGTCGGACACGGCTCCCGGCAGCTGCCCGCGGAACTCGTCGAGGGTGCGATGGAGCTCCACGACCGCCTCGCGCAGTCGCTCCGCGGCACCGTCGTCGGGGCCGGGCGGGGCGAACCGGGTCCGTCCGTAGAGCCGGACGGCGCGGGCGGTGTGGCGCAGGAAGTCCGCGTAGGCCCGGGTGATCCCGGCGGGCGGCCGGGCCCCCTCCCCGCGCTCCGCGATCTCCGAGACGGTCCGGGTCACCTCCGCGGTGTGGACGGCGACGTGGTCGAGCACGACCAGCGCGTCGTCGTACGCCTTGTCCTGCGAGGAGAGGGGCTGCGCACGGCGCCCGCGGGGGTTGCCGCGCATGCTCTCCCGGCTCCAGCCGATCGCCGACCGCGCCTGGTCGACCAGTCGGCCGAGCCGCAGCGCCCGCTCGTGCCGGCTCCAGGCCGCCGGTCCGTCCCAGGCGCCGTCGGCCAGTCCGTCGGCCACCGCGTCCAGGATCTCCTGCGCCTCCCGGGCCGCGTCCTCCAGCGCGGAGCGGGCGTCGCGCAGGTACACCGGCGGCCGGATCAGCACGTTGACCGCCACCCCGACCACCGCGCCGAAGACCGCCTCCGCGATGCGGGCGGCCGACGAGACGACGCCGACCTGGCCGCCGGTCAGCACGAAGAGCGCGCCGGTGGCGGCGTAGACGCCCTGACTGCCCAGGCGCCGCCACTGCCCCAGCAGCAGCACCGCCGGAAGGACCAGGGCCATGGCGGCCATCGTGCTGCCCAGCAGCAGCGCACCGGCCGTCGCCACCGCCGTACCCACCGCGATCGCCGCGAGCTGCTGGAGCCCGTGCGCGACGGACCGGTACACGGTCGACTCCACCAGCACGACCGCCACCCACGGGGCCACGAACGCCATCGGGGCCGCGAGCCACCAGCCCACGACCGCCCAGGCCAGCCAGGCGGCCAGCGCCGCCTTGCCCGCCTGCACCGCCAGGTCCCGCTCACGGCCCGGACCCTCCGCCGCCCGCCGCACCGCGGCCACGACGGATCCGGTCCAGCGCCGGACGGCCCATGTCGTCCTGTGCGTCCACTCCATGGCACGGCGAGTGCCACACCAGGGACGAGACGCACCCCGACCGCGCCTTCTGTCACCGGCGTCACGGGTCGGTGCGGGGCGCGCGGGAAGGAAGACCGCCGTATGAGGGCGTATCGCGGCGTATCACGCCGTCCTGTGGGCACTCGGCGGCCATGAACGCCGAGACAGGAACCCAGGGCTCCTACTGGCTGGAGACCGCGCCGCCCGGCGCCCCGGCGCCCCCGCCGTCCGGTGACCTCAGCGTGGACGTCGCCGTGGTCGGCGCGGGCATCGCCGGTCTCAGCACCGCCTGGGAGCTGGCCCGGCAGGGCCGCGAGGTGGCGGTGCTGGAGGCAGGCCGGATCGCCGCCGGGGTCACCGGCCACACGACGGCCAAGCTGACCGCCCAGCACACCCTGATCTACGACCGGCTGCGGCGCACCCGGGGCGCCGAGGGCGCCGCCCTGTACGCGCGCTCGCAGACCGAGGCGATCCGGCACGCCGCCGGGATCGTCGAGGAACTCGGCATCGACTGCGCGTGGGAGGAGGCGGCGGCCTTCACCTACGCCGAGGACCGACGGCACGTGGAAGAGCTGCGGGCGGAGGCCGACGCCGCACGTGAGGCGGGGCTTCCGGCCGAGTTCGTGACCGAGACCGAGCTGCCCTTCGCGGTCGCGGGAGCGGTCCGGGTGAGCGGACAGGCCCAATTCCATCCCCGTAAGTACCTGCTGGCGCTCACCGACGACCTGCGTCGGCACGGCGGCACGGTGTACGAGGGAACCCGGGTCGTCGGGCTCACCGAGGGCGAACCCTGCGTCCTGCGCACCGACGCCGGTGTGTCGATCCGCGCCCGCGAGGTCGTGATCGCGACCCACTACCCCGTCTTCGACCGGGCGCTGCTGTTCACCCGGCTCAGCCCTCGCCGGGAACTCGTCGTCGCCGCGACCATCGACGAGGACCGCGCCCCGCGCGACATGTACATCACGCCGGAACGGGCCACCCGCTCGGTGCGCACCGCCCCGTACGGCGACGGCAAGCGCCTGCTGATCGTCACCGGGGAACACTTCACCCCCGGCACCGCCGACGCCGAGGAGAGGTTCGCCCGGCTGTCCGCCTGGGCCGACGACCGGTTCGGCGCCCTCTCCTTCACCCACCGCTGGGCCACGCAGGACAACGACTCCACCGACTCCGTGCCGCTGGTCGGACCGCTCCACCCGGGCAGCCGGCACACCTACGTGGCCACCGGCTTCGGCGGCTGGGGCATGAGCGGCGGCATCATGGCGGGCCGTCTGCTCAGCGACCTGATCAACGGCCGCGAGGTCGCGTGGAGCGGCCTGTACGACCCGCGCCGCCTGGCCTCCGTGGTCCGCGAGGGAACCACGTTCCTGAAACACCAGGCCCAGGTCGCCCGGCATTTCGTCGGCGACCGGCTGCCGGCCGTGACGTCCCCCGCGCCCGACGACATCCCCCGGGGCCACGGCGCCGTGCTGCGCCTGGGCGGACGGCAGTACGCGGTCCACCGGGACGAGAACGGCTCCCTCCGGGCGGTCTCGGCGCGCTGCACCCACCTCGGCTGCATCGTGTCCTTCAACCACGGCGAGCAGGCCTGGGAGTGCCCCTGCCACGGCTCCCGCTTCGCCCCGGACGGACAGATCCTGCAGGGGCCGGCCGTACGCCCGCTGGAGAAGCGCGACCTCCCGGAATAGGCCCGCCCGCCACCGCCACACCCCCGCCGCCGCGTTCACTTCGGGTTCATCCGTCGTACTCACGCTGTTCAGAGGCGCCCCTCATCGGCCTTTCATGTCTTACCGGTTTCTTACAGGGAGGTGACTGACCGCCGACCATGTGAAGGGACGTCATGACTGGCTGGTTGAAGCGCCGTCGCCCCGGCGACGGTGGGCCGGGCGGCGACGAGGCCCCCGTGCGGGCCGGGGGATCGCCGCCGCAGTTCGCGGACGACGAGGCGTTGCGGGTGGCCAGCAGACTCCACGCCTTCAACCGGTACGAGCTGAAGTATCTGGTGCCGGTGGAGCAGGCGGCGCGGATCCGGGACGAACTCGGCGAGCGGATGGACCGCGACCTGCACAGCCCCGTCGGCGGCTACGGCGTGTGGAGCCTCTACTACGACACGCCCCAACTCCGCTTCTACTGGGAGAAGATCGAGGGCCTGAAGTTCCGCCGCAAGCTGCGTATCCGCCACTACGGGGACCTGGACGGGGTCACCGACGCGTCCCCGGTGTGCGTGGAGATCAAGCAGCGGGTCAACCGGGTCACCCAGAAGCGCCGCATCACCGTGCCCTACGCCACCGCCCGGAAGCTGTGCGACGAGCGGGAGATGATCGAGCACTCGGCGAAGGAGCGCGCCTTCGTCGACGAGGTCCTCGAGCTGGTGGTCAGGCTCAACCTCCAGCCCACCGCCATCACCGGCTACCAGCGTGAGGCGCTGGTCGGCCGCGACCAGGACACGGGACTGCGCGTCACCTTCGACCGCCGCATCCGCGGCCGCGACCGGGACTTCCACTTCGGCACGCCGAACGCCGAGAACCGGTTCACCGTCCCGCCGCACCTGTCGGTGATGGAGATCAAGGTCAACGAGCGCACCCCGTACTGGATCACCGACCTGGCGGCCAGGCGCAATCTGAGCCTCGTCCGGGTCTCCAAGTACGTCCAGAGCATCGAGGCGTTCGGCCTGGCCCCCAGGTCCGTCTTCCACCTGCGGGAGGAAGACCTCCCGCCGGCGCCCGGCGCCGTCCCCTTCATCCCCTCGCCCGCGTCCCCCACGACGCGACGCCCCACGGAGGCATCCCACTCGTGAATCTCAACGTCCAGGATCTGAGCGGCACGTTCAGCGTCACCGACATCGTGCTCGCCATGACCCTGTCCTTCGTGCTCTCCGCGATGATCGGCTACGTCTACCGGGCCACGCACAAGAACGTCTCCTACAGCCAGTCCTACGTGCAGACGCTGGTCATCGTCGGCATGATCGTCGCCTTGATCATGCTGGTCGTCGGCTCCAATCTGGCCCGCGCCTTCTCCCTGGTGGGAGCGCTGTCGGTGGTCCGCTTCCGCAACGCGGTCAAGGAGACCAGGGACGTCGGCTTCATCTTCCTGGCGATGGCCGTCGGCATGGCGTGCGGCGCCCGTTTCTACACGCTGGCGGCGGTCGGCGGCACCGTGATCGCCCTGATCATCCTGGCGATGAGCAAGTTCGACTGGTTCGCCCTCAACGTCCAGCGTCAGGTCGTCAAGGTCCAGGTGCCGGCGGGCGAGGACCACACCCACGCGATACAGGACGTCCTGCTGCGCCACACCGACGAGTTCGAGCTGGTGAGCACCGAGTCGATCCGCGGCGGCACCCTGACCGAGGTGTTCTACACGGTCCGCATCAAGAAGGGCCACGAGCCGGGTGAGCTGGTCGCCGCCCTCCAGGAACGCGCCATGGGTCAGCGGGTGACCGTGCTGACCGGTTACGACCAGACGGACCTCTGATGACCGCCCCCCGCACGCGGCTGGCGCACCGCATCCCGTTGCGGCTGCGCCACCACTGGAAGCCGGCCGGCTCCCTGGCCGTGGGGCTCTCGGTACTGCTGATCTTCTTCGGTGACGTACGCGTCACCCCCTTCGTCACCAGCGCCTCCACGGCGGACGGCGACGAGATCACGGAGAACGTCACGGGGGCGGTCGACCTGTTCGACGACTCGCGGACGCATTCGATCCAACTCGAGTACAGCGAGACCGACTTCACGGACATGATGGAGAAGTTCCAGGACGAGGGCGAGAAGGAGTACATCAAGGCCGACCTGACCGTCGACGGCGTGTACCTGAACGACGTCGGCATCCGCCTCAAGGGCAACTCCACGCTCCAGAGCCTGCGCGGCGGCGGCATGGGCGGCGGTGGCCAGGGCGGCCCCGCGGGCCAGGACGGAGGCGGCCAGAACGGCGGCCCGCAGCAGGACACCGAGGCGCAGAACGGCGGTCAGCAGAACGGTGACCAGCAGGACGGCGGTCAGCAGCAGGCTCCGCAGGGCGGCGCCGCCGCGGGAGCGGGCGGCGGCGGTGGCGGCGGCGGTATGACGCAGTTCGACCTCTCCGCCTCCAAGCCCGAGGAACTGCCCTGGCTCATCAGCATCGACGAGTACGTCGAGGGCCGCGCCTACGAGGGCCACCGCGAGCTCTCGCTGCGCCCCGGCGTCGACGAGGCCCTGCCGCTGAACGAGGCCCTGTCGCTGTCGTTGATGCGGAAGTCCGGTCAGACGGCGGAGAAGTTCGCCTTCACCGCGGTGCAGGTCAACAACCGTCCGGTGGCGACCCGGCTGATGGTCGAGAACCCGAGCAAGGACTACGTCGACGCGGAGCTCGGCAGCACGGGCGTGGCGTACAAGGCGCGGGCCGGCAGCAGCTTCGACTACGTCGGAGACGATCCCACCGAGTACGAGGAGTCGTTCAAGCAGCTCAACCTCAAGGGCAGCCAGGACCTCTCGCCGGTGATGAAGCTCCTCAAGTGGGTCGATCAGGCATCGGACGAGGAGTTCGCCGCCGACCTGGACCAGTACGTCGACGTGGAGTCCTTCGCGGAGTACGTGGCGACGCAGAACCTGCTCCTGAACTTCGACGACATGGCCGGGCCGGGCAAGAACTACGTGCTCTGGTACGACCTCGGCACCAAGAAGTTCTCCGTCCTCGGCTGGGACTTCAACCTGACGTTCAGCGGCACCGCCACCACCGGGCCCGACGACAGCACGAGCATGGGCGGCGGAGGCGGGGGCGCGATGCCGGGTGCCACCGCGCGGGACGGAGCAGCGGGCGCCCCGTTCGCGATGCCCTCCGGAATGCCCTCCGGAATGCCGTCCGGAATGCCGCAGGCTCCGGGGAACGGTCAGCAGGGCGGCGGGCAGGGCGCGGACACGGCGGAGGCCGGCGGGCCGGGCGGCGGTGGAGGCGGCGGCATGGGCGGCAACCTCCTCAAGGAGCGGTTCCTGGCGGCGGACGCCTTCGACGACGTCTACCACGCGGCCTACAAGAAGCTGTACCAGGAGTTCTACGCCTCCGGGTACGCGCTCGACGCCCTGGACTCCCTGGCCGCGCAGGCGAAGCAGGCGGGCGCGGACACCTCCGGGGTCTCCGCCACCGCGAAGTCCCTGAGCGGCACGGTCACCTCCCGGACGGAGAGTCTCGCGAAGAACGAGGTGATCACCGGCTGACCGAGGTCCGTCGCCCCGACGGCCGCACGGACGAACGGCGCGCCCCGGGCCCTGGAGGGCCGGGGCGCGCCGCCTGTCGCGCGCCGGTGTGCCGAGTCAGGTGCTCATCGGCTCACCGGGTACGGGTGGGTCAGTGGTGGCCGCCGTGCCCGCCGTGACCGCCGTGGCCGCCGCCGTGGTTGCCGCCGTGGTGACGGTTGCGGCCCCAGGACTCGTCGTCCACGAAGCGGCCGCGGTCGTTGCGCAGGGTGGCGGTGTCGGAGCGGTTGTCCCACACCTCCCTGTTGCGGTCCTGGAAGAGGTCGCGACGGGTGTCACGGCCCTCGCCGGTGTGGATGCGGACCGTGGAGCGGCCCTCCAGACGGTAGTGGTGGAACGTGTAGGTGCGGCCGTCCTCGTTCCTGAGGGTCCAGCCGTCGAGGTTGATGGTGTGGCGCGTGGTGTTGGTGAGTTCCACCCACTCCCTGTTCAGCGAGCTCCGGGAGCGGTCGTCACGTCCCGGGGCGTCGTACTGGACGGCGCTGATCCGCACCTCCGGGCGGTCGGGACGAGCGTGGTCGGACGCGGACGCCGGCAGTGCCATCGCACCGACCACGGCGCCGGCCGTGAGGGCGGCGGCGGTCAGACGACGAGCGGTGACAGAAGCGGAAGTGGACAAAGAGTTCCCCTGGGATGTGCGGGCACCTTCCCACTGCGGCCTTCGTGGACGCCGTGGGGGCTGGTGCGATGTGCGGGTGCGGTCGGCTGGCCGCACACACACTCTGTCCACGGAGTGCGGGAGATGGGTAGGAAACGTGGCGTGTGTTACCTGTTGTCCATATCTCTGTGACTCTCGCCTGCAACGTCCATTTAAGTGACTAAGTACTGAAGTTGACGTTACGGCAGCTGATGACCCCTTGTGGGAGTTGCCCTGTGCGGCTCGGACGCCATGCCGCGCCACCCCACGGGGACGCGGGCCGTCACCCGAAAGTGAGTAACGGCCGCTTGTCCGCCGTCACCCGTGGGACGCCGGGAAGGAGCCGGGCGGGGCCCGCGGGCCACCCGCGTCCGGCTAGAGGTAGTCCTCGAGGCGCGCGACCGTGAAGCCCTGTTCCTGGATGTGCCGCAGCAGGTTGACCGTCATCTCGGTCATGGTCGTGCCCTTGAGTTCGGACGGCCCGCGGAAGTGGGCCAGCACGATGTCGCCCGGGTGGAGCTTCTTGTCGCCGCGCTGATACTGCATGTTCTTGATCTGCATGGACTCGCGCCACAGGACGATCGCCTCGACCCCGCAGGACGCGGCGGCGGCCCGGGTGTCCTCGTTCCAGTTGCCGTAGGGCGGACGGAACAGCCGCGGGGTGGTGCCGTAACGATCCTTCAGCTTGGTCTGCTGGCCGCAGATCTCCTGCTGCTGCGCGGCCGCGCCCAGGGTGCGCAGGTTCGGGTGGGTCAGCGTGTGGTTGTGGACGCCGGCGCCGAGGTCCTGGAGCTTGCCGAAGTAGCCGTAGTCGGCGCTGATGGCGGAGTCCGTCAGGAACATCGTGAAGGGGATCTTCAGCTCCCGCATCATCGTCAGGAACTCGGGGTCCTTCTCGGCGCCGTCGTCGAAGGTGAGGAAGACGATCTTCTGCCGGGTGGGTATCTCGCTGATCACCGGCACCTGCCCGTCCGCGGCCGGCAGCTCGACCGGCTTGGCTCCGGGCGGGGCGGGCGGCGCGACCGGCGGTTCGAGGCCCCACTGGGCGTAGGCGGCCTCGACACCCGCCCGCGCGTCCCCCTCACCGGTCGACGACGGACCGGACGGTGCGGAGCCGGACGGCGCGGAACCGGACGGCGCGGCGGCGGGACGGCGCGAGTCCGTCCCGGTCTCGGTCCCGCACCCCGTCGCGACGCCCGTCGCGAGAAGAACGCAGGCCAGCGCCGCCCCTGTGATCCGCCTGTTCATCGTGTGCACCCCACGCCGTCCGTACGCCTCACCCGTCCACTGCTTGATGTCGAACGGACGTCCGAGGTTCCGCTCCGGAGCGGACCGGGTCCCGCGTCTCCCCGGTGCGGGCGGGCGCGCGATGATGGCCGGTATGCGCATCCGCATCGACGCCGTCGACCTGCCCGGCCTCACCCGACCGGCCTCCGCGGACGGCAGGGTCCCCGCGTACGGCAACCTGCACGTCGCCGTGCAGCGTCGCGACCGTCCGGGCGAACTGCTCGCACCGCATCCCGGCGACGCGCCGTCCGCGACCTGGACCCTGGAGTGCACCACCAGCTCCTCGCCGACCGGCACCGAGGTCAGCGGGCCCTACGTCCAGGACCGCCTGGGCCGGCGGTTCGTCTACCTGTCGTGGGGCACGGTCGACGCGTCGGGCGTCTTCTCGATGTTCCGGCGCGCGAAGCTCATGCTCGACGCCGTCCCCGCCGACGTGCTCGCCGCCGCCGCGCGGGACGGGCTGCTGGTCGGACGCCTCGGCCTGACCGACGCCCAGGGCGGCCCCCGCTGCGCGCGCGTCGAGCCCCCGGACATCACCTGGACCGCCGAACGCGCCGACTAGAGCGGCTTGGCTACGCTTGGCATGAAAGTGCCTATTGAGGTGCAAAGGCGAACAAATGCCCCAAGGAACCGAAGAGGGATCCCGGTGCCGGCCTTC
Source organism: Streptomyces sp. 3330 (assembly GCF_031456635.1). NCBI lineage: Bacteria > Bacillati > Actinomycetota > Actinomycetes > Kitasatosporales > Streptomycetaceae > Streptomyces > Streptomyces sp. 3330. Next base: position 112,692 of record NZ_JAVDVA010000025.1, on the reverse strand, counting down.
CGGCCGTGAGGCGCAGGTCCCTCACCCGCGCGTCCGTGGCGGTCGCGGTCGCCGCCGCGACAAGGCGGGCCTCACCTGACGAACGCGCCCGAGGCGGAAGGAGGTGGTCCCGTGCCTCAGCCCCTGCTGGCCCTGCGCGGCGTCTCCAAGCGGTTCGCCGCCGTCCAGGCCCTGGAGGACGTCGAGCTGGAGATCAGAGCCGGGGAGGTGGTCGCCCTGATGGGCGACAACGCCGCCGGCAAGTCGACCCTGGTCAAGGTGATCTCGGGAGTGGGTCCCGCCGACAAGGGCGTCATCGAGTGGCAGGGCGGCGCCGTCCAGATCAGGCGTCCCCAGGACGCGCAGATGCTGGGGATCGCGACCGTCTACCAGGACCTCGCGATGTGCGGCAACCTCGACGTCGTCGCCAACCTCTTCCTCGGCCGGGAGATCCACCGGTTCGGCATCCTCGACGAGGTGGAGATGGAGCGTCGCACCCGCGAGCTGCTCAAGACCCTGTCCATCCGCATCCCCGACGTGCGCGTGCCGCTCGCCACGCTGTCCGGCGGCCAGCGGCAGGTCGTCGCGATCACCCGCTCGTTCCTCGGCGAGCCCCGGCTCGTCCTGCTCGACGAGCCCACCGCCTCCCTGGGCATCGAGCAGACCAGCCAGCTCCTCGACCTGATCGAGGAACTGCGCGACCAGGGCCTCGGAGTGCTCCTCATCAGCCACAACATGGGGGACATCAAGGCCGTCGCCGACCGCGTGGCCGTGCTGCGCCTCGGCCGAAACAACGGCTTCTTCGACGTGAACACCACCTCCCAGGAACAGATCATCTCCTCCATCACCGGCGCGTCGGACAACGCCGTGGCGCACCGGACGAGCCGTCCGGAGGAGGCGTGGCCCTGAGGGGGAAATGATCGGCGGGGTGCTGTTCACCGCGGTGGTCGCCGACTCCCCGACCCGGCGCTCCGCGGAGTCGCGCGGACGGCTCTGAGCGGCGTCCGGCGTTCAGGGGGCCGGGGGCGTCGTGGGGGCCGCGGTGGTGGAGCGGCGCCGGGGGAGGAGGTGTCCCCGCCGGGCGGCCGCACGCAGGAACACCACCGTGGGGACGGCGCAGACGAGAAGCGCGGCGAGGCCGGCCTCCGGACCGAAGCCGCCGCCGGTGAGCGCGTCGGGGCCCGAGAGCACACCGTGCACCAGGCCCGCCGGGGCGTCCTCGTTGCCGGAGACCGTGGTGCCGAAGAGGCCGCTCTCGGCGAAGTTCCAGCCGAAGTGCACGCCGATCGGGAGCCAGAGGCGGCGGGTGGCGACATAGGCGGCGCCGGTCAGCAGGCCACCCTCGACGGCGATGGCCAGCGCGCCCCACACGGTGGCGCCGGAGTTGAAGAGGTGCAGGGCGCCGAACAGCAGCGCCGAGACCGCCAACGCGGCCCGGGTGCCGGTGAGTTCCTCCAGCAGCCGGAAGACGATGCCGCGGAAGAGGAGCTCCTCGGTGACGGCGACGCCCGCCATCATCCCGAGGTAGGTCACCACCCCGCCCACGGAGGTCCCGCCCCGCGTGCCGTACCCGCCGAACAGGGCGACGACCGCGAGCGTCGCGCTGAACAGGCCGAGGCCGACGAGCGTTCCGGTGCGCAGCCCGGAGACGGCGGTCGTCCTGTCCAGTTCGGACACGGGACGCTGTTCCAGCGCCCGTACGACCGCCGCGTAGCTCAGCAGCGCGAGGACCACGACGACCGCGCCGAACAGCAGGGACAGGACCGGGTTGTCCCCCGCCACGGCCCTCGTCCCGGCGGCGAAAGCCGTCACCACCACGAACAGCGCCACCATCGCCACCAGCCGCACCCCGGCCGGACGCACCCGCCGCGCGACGGCGAACGGCTCCTGCGAGAACAGGTCCTCGGAGCCGTTCGGCAAGTACTTCAGCGTGCTCCTCAGCGGGCGCGCGCCTTTGAGCGGCATGACGTTTCCTCCCCGGCCGGGCGGCGGTCCGGTGACCGCCGCGTCGGCAGGAACGCTACGAGCGCGGGGCGCCCTCGATCATCGCCCTGGGGTGGACAGTCGCGTGTAGCTCTCCCGGGGGACAACGGCCCGTTCAGTCGTGGACGGTGACCAGGCCCACCCGGTGGGCGAGCACCACCGCCTGGACGCGGTCGCGCAGGTCGAGCTTGGTGAGGATGCGGGAGACGTACGTCTTGACCGTCTCGCGGCTGAGGACCAGCCGGTCGGCGATCTCGGCGTTCGACAGCCCCTCCGCGATGAGTCTCAGCACCTCGGTCTCCCGGGGCGCGAGGGCCGACAGCGCCTCCGGGACGGCGGACCCGCGGGCGTCGGGACGGATCCGGTCGGCGAACCTGCCGACGAGCCGCCGGGTGACGGCCGGCGCCAGCAGCGACTCGCCCGCGGCGATCGTCCGGATCCCCTGCACGAGGTCCCGGGGCGGCGCGTCCTTCAGCAGGAAGCCGCTCGCGCCGGCCCGCAGCGCCTCGTACACGTACGCGTCCAGGTTGAAGGTGGTGACCACCAGGATCCTGACCGGGTCGGCGACGCCGGGCCCGGCCAGCAGCCGGGTCGCCTCGATCCCGTCCAGGAGGGGCATCCGGATGTCCATCACCACCACGTCCGGGCGCAGCCGGGTCGCGGCCTCCACCGCCGCACGGCCGTCGGCGGCCTCTCCGACGACCTCGAGGTCGGGCTGCGCGCCGAAGATGGTGACGTAGCCGGTGCGCACCAGCTCCTGGTCCTCGCACACCAGGACGCGGATCGGTGTTCCGGCTCCGGCGCCGGTACCGCCGCCGGTCATGCCCGCCTCGCCGCAGGCGCGGGGGCGGGGATCCGGGCGCGGACGGCGAAGCCGCCGTCGGGCAGGGCGCCGGCGTGCAGCTCGCCGCCGAACACGCCGACCCGCTCGCGCAGTCCCTCCAGTCCGTGGCCGCCTCCGCCGCCGAGCGGCCTGGGCGCGGCAACGGCCGGTCCCGCGGATTCCGCGGGCCTCGCGGGCGCTCCCCCGGTGGTCACCTCGACCTCGATCGCGTCCTCCCCGTGGTGGACCCGGACGCGCGTCCCGTGGCCCGGCGCGTGCCGGAGCGCGTTGGTGAGCGCCTCCTGCACCACGCGGTACACGGCCAGTTCCAGCGCCGAGGGCAGCGGCCGTCGCTCTCCGCGCTCCGTCAGCTCCACCGGCTGGCCCGCCGCCCTGACCTGCTCGACCAGAGCGCCCAGATCGCCCGGCGCGGACCCGCGGCCCGCCTCGTGCGACGGCTCGCCGGGGACCGCGCGGCCGGGCGCCGGGCCGTAGGGGCCGTCGTCGGTGGCCTTCAGTACGCCCAGCAGGTGCTGGAGATCGGTCAGGGCGCGCCGGCCGGAGTCACTGATCGCACCCAGCCCCACGGCCACCCGGTCCGGCGCGTCGGCGAGCAGGTACTGCGCCGCGTCCGCCTGCACCACCATCGCGGTGACGTGGTGCGTCACCACGTCGTGCAACTCCCGTGCGATACGGGCCCGTTCCCGCGCCGTCGCCATCTGCGCACCGATGCGCCGCCGTTCCTCCTCCCCGGCCCGCCGGGCCCGCACCGATCTGCCCACGGCCCAGCACGCCACGAGCACCAGGTACATGAGGACGAAGTCGGAGACCCGCTGCGGTGAGCCCCTGCCGTGCAGTCCGAGCGCGAACAGCGCGAACAGTCCGGCCGCGACGGCCGCCGACACGACGAGGCGCAGGCCTCGCGCGCGCTCCCCGTGGGCGCCCGCGCTGTACAGGGCGACATACAGGCCCACACTCGCGAACGTCTGCGGATAGCCCGCCAGTTCATGGATCGCGCACGCTCCCGCCACCAGCGCGAGGCACACCCCGGGCCACCGGCGCCGCAGCACCAACGGCAGCCACAGGGACGCCGCCACCAGAAGGCCCGGGCCGTCGTACGGACGCTGCGTCAGATCGCCGAACTCCGCGCCGACGGGGGCGGTCACCGGCGCGAAGACCACCGGCGCGAGGGCGATGGTGAGGACGCCGTCCCGCACCAGGACGCCCCGCGCACTCCAGCGCGCCACGACGGCACGCACGCCGTCCGCCGGTGATGACCGTGATGACGCCGTCGCCTCGAACACAGAGGCGAGCCTAGCCCCCGCCCGGGCCCCGCAGGCCCCGCTTCGAGGCGCCGCTTCGGCACCGTCTCCGGCGCCACTTCCCGCGCCGTCGCCGCGCCTTCGCCGTCCCGCCCTCGGCACCACAGCGACACCGGAAGGTTCGGTGAAATTTCGAAACATTCGAAGAAGATGGCCCTGGTTATTTGATCTTGACTTTACCGATCTTGCTCCAGTGAAGGGGAGCATTCGCGCCGAGAGGACCGCCGAACTGCGACGATGGCCCCTCACTCACAACACGCCAGCTTCGAATGTTTCGAAGTGAAAACCGAAAGTATTGACAGTTGTCGTGCCCCGGCCAACACTGACGCCGTCATCGGCCGTATGAGGACGAGGAGGAAGCACGCACATGAAAACCGCACCCGCACAGCGACTCAGGCTGCTCATCAGCGGTGTCTGCACCATGCTGCTGGTCGCCGTGGCCGCGCTCACCCTGCCCGGCACCGCGCACGCCGACACCGTCGTCACCACGAACCAGACCGGGACCGACAACGGCTACTACTACTCGTTCTGGACCGACTCGCAGGGCACGGTCTCCATGAACCTGGGCTCCGGCGGCAACTACAGCACCTCGTGGAGCAACACCGGTAACTTCGTCGCCGGCAAGGGCTGGAGCAACGGCGGACGCCGGAGCGTCACCTACTCGGGCACCTTCAACCCGTCCGGCAACGCCTACCTGGCCCTCTACGGCTGGACCTCGAACCCGCTCGTCGAGTACTACATCGTCGACAACTGGGGCACCTACCGGCCCACCGGCACGCACATGGGCACCGTCACCAGCGACGGCGGCACGTACGACATCTACAGGACGACGCGGTACAACGCCCCGTCCGTCGAGGGCACCAAGACCTTCGACCAGTACTGGAGCGTCCGGCAGTCCAAGAGGACCGGCGGCACCATCACCACCGGCAACCACTTCGACGCCTGGGCCCGCGCCGGAATGACCCTGGGCAGCTTCAGCTACTACATGATCCTCGCCACCGAGGGCTACCAGAGCAGCGGCAACTCCAACATCACGGTGGACGGCGCCGGTTCGGGCGGCGGCACCGGCGGTGGCGGTGGCACCGGTAGCTGCGCCGCGACCCTGTCCGCGGGCCAGCAGTGGAGCGACCGCTACAACCTCAACGTCGCGGTCACCGGCTCCAGCAACTGGACCGTCACGATGAACGTCCCCTCCCCGGCGAAGATCCTCTCCACCTGGAACATCAGCGCCTCCTACCCCAGCGCCCAGGTCCTCACCGCCAAACCCAACGGCAGCGGCAACAACTTCGGCGTCACCGTCCAGGCCAACGGCAACTGGACCTGGCCGACGGTCTCCTGCACCGCGAGCTGACCCCCGCACCCGCCCCACGCTGGAGGACCACCCCCTATGAGCACCAGACCGAAACTCTCCTTACGCGCACTGGTCACGAGGCTGGTCGTCGTCGCGACGGCCGCCGCCTGCACCCTCACCGTCCAGGCCGCCGCCCCCGCACAGGCCGCCGCGTGCGGCGGGTACGTCGGGCTCACCTTCGACGACGGCCCGGGCGGCACCACGACGGCCCTGCTCAACGCCCTCACGCAGAACGGCCTGCGGGCCACGATGTTCAACCAGGGCCAGTACGCCGCCGCCAACCCGTCCCTGGTCCGGGCCCAGGTGAACGCCGGCATGTGGGTCGGCAACCACAGCTACACCCACCCGCATCTGACCCAGCTCGGCCAGTCCCAGATCGACTCCGAGATCTCCCGGACCCAGTCGGCCGTCGCCGGCGCGGGCGGCGGCACTCCGGTGCTCTTCCGCCCGCCGTACGGCGAGACCAACGCGACGGTGAAGGCGGTCGAGGCCAAGTACGGCCTGACCGAGATCATCTGGGACGTGGACTCGCAGGACTGGAACAACGCGAGCACCGACGCGATCGTGCAGGCCGCGGGCCGGCTCACCAACGGCCAGGTCATCCTCATGCACGACTGGCCCGCCAACACGCTCGCCGCGATCCCGCGCATCGCACAGGGCCTCGCCGCGCGGGGCCTGTGCGCCGGCAAGATCTCCCCGCAGACCGGACGCGCCGTGGCGCCCGACGACAACGGCGGCGGGGGTGGCGGTGGCACCGGTAGCTGCGCCGCGACCCTGTCCGCGGGCCAGCAGTGGAGCGACCGCTACAACCTCAACGTCGCGGTCACCGGCTCCAGCAACTGGACCGTCACGATGAACGTCCCCTCCCCGGCGAAGATCCTCTCCACCTGGAACATCAGCGCCTCCTACCCCAGCGCCCAGGTCCTCACCGCCAAACCCAACGGCAGCGGCAACAACTTCGGCGTCACCGTCCAGGCCAACGGCAACTGGACCTGGCCGACGGTCTCCTGCACCGCGAGCTGACCCCGGCCCGCCACCACCCGCACCGTGGCGCGGCGACCCCGGCCGCCGCGCCACACCACGGCCCGGCGACGCCCGTGAAGCATTATCTGTTGTCGCAAAGTGAGAAATGAAAGGGAAGCGCGATGAGTATTTCTCGACCGACAGACGGAGCGTAATTATCGGTCACGCACCGTCGATCGCGGCATGCTACTGTCGTTAGCAGTTGCAGTTGTGGTCTCCAGAAGGTTTTTCCGACGGGGTGATCATCACGGCGACCGGGATCCGCACAGGGTGGATTCCGACACCGTTCCCGAAGGAGATTCAACATGGCTGCCGGCACCGTGAAGTGGTTCAACGCGGAAAAGGGCTTCGGCTTCATCGAGCAGGACGGCGGCGGCCCCGACGTCTTCGCCCACTACTCGAACATCGCCGCCCAGGGCTTCCGCGAGCTTCAGGAGGGTCAGAAGGTGACCTTCGACATCGCGCAGGGCCAGAAGGGCCCGACCGCCGAGAACATCGTCCCCGCCTGACACCCACGCAGACGCGGACACAATAATTTCGCAGCTGGGGCCCGCACCTTGGGGTGCGGGCCCCAGCTCGCTGCTTTTCCGCGGATAAAACCCGCGGCGCATTTTCGCCGTCGACCCGATTCGACGCCGTCGCCTTTGGCCCGTTCACGCGATTCTCAGCGCCGCACCTGTGCCGCGGGAATTCCTTGATACGCGCCGACGCATCAAGGAAGGTTCCTTTGAACCACGCACGCACGCACACCCGCAGGAACGACCGCTTCGCCGACCACCGTTCCCGGCCCGACCGCTCCGGCGCCCCGCGCCGCGGCAACGACGACGGCGGACGCCGACGGATCTCGCCCCAGGGCGAGTTCGCGCCGCCGAAGACGATCACCCCCGCGCTGCCCGCCGTCGAGTCGTTCGCCGAGCTGGCCATGCCGGAGCGGCTGCTGGCCGCGCTGGGTCACGAGGGCGTGGCCATACCGTTCCCGATCCAGGCGGCGACCCTCCCGAACTCACTCGCGGGCCGTGACGTGCTCGGCCGCGGCCGCACCGGCTCGGGCAAGACGCTCGCCTTCGGTCTCGCGGTGCTGGCCCGTACGGCCGGCCGGCGCGCCGAACCGCGCCAGCCGCTCGCGCTGGTCCTCGTGCCCACCCGCGAACTCGCCCAGCAGGTCACCGACGCGCTCGCGCCGTACGCCCGCTCCGTGGGGCTGCGCCTGGCCACCGTGGTCGGCGGGATGTCGATCGGCAGGCAGGCAGGCGCGCTGCGCGGCGGCGCCGAGGTCGTCGTGGCCACACCGGGCCGGCTCAAGGACCTGATCGACCGCGGCGCCTGCCACCTGGACGCCGTCGACATCACCGTCCTCGACGAGGCCGACCAGATGGCCGACATGGGCTTCATGCCGCAGGTCACCGCGCTGCTCGACCAGGTGCGCCCCGACGGCCAGCGGATGCTCTTCTCGGCCACCCTCGACCGCAACGTGGACCTGCTGGTCCGCCGCTACCTGGTCGACCCGGTGGTGCACTCCGTCGACCCGGTCGCGGGCGCCGTCACCACGATGGAGCACCACGTCCTCCACGTGCACGGCACGGACAAGCAGCAGACGACCACCGAGATCGCGGCACGCGACGGCCGGGTGATCATGTTCCTGGACACCAAGCACGCGGTGGACCAGCTGACCAGGCACCTGCTGCACAACGGCGTGCGCGCCGCGGCCCTGCACGGCGGCCGGTCCCAGCCGCAGCGGACCCGGACGCTGGCCCAGTTCAAGGACGGTCACGTCACGGTGCTGGTGGCGACCAACGTCGCGGCCCGCGGCATCCACGTCGACAACCTCGACCTGGTCGTCAACGTCGACCCGCCGAGCGACCCCAAGGACTACCTGCACCGCGGCGGCCGTACGGCACGCGCCGGGGAGTCCGGCAGCGTCGTGACCCTGGTGACCCCCGACCAGCGGCGCGGCATGAGCCGGCTGATGGTCTCGGCCGGCATCACCCCGCAGATCACCCAGGTCCGCTCGGGCGAGGCGGAGCTGAGCCGCGTCACGGGCGCCCGGACGCCCTCCGGCGTCCCGGTCGTCATCACCGCGCCGGCCGCGGCCACGCCCCGTCGCCGCACCGGGTCCTCCGCGTCGCCCTCGTCCCCCTCCTCCTCGTCCCCCTCCTCCTCGTCCCGGTCCTCCTCGTCCCGGGGCCGCCGCGGGCGGCCGGGCCGGAACCGGCCCGCCGTCAACCCGGCGGCCTGACGCCGCAGCCGGTCCACGCGACCGGAAGGCTCATCCATCCCCGCAGGAGGCACCAGTGACACCGGTACAGACGCACCCGGCACCGACGCACCCGGTACGGACACGGCGGCGGCACGACCACTCCGGGCCGCGCGTCCGTGACGACATGACCGTCGAGGTGGCGCTGTCCGTCATGGCCGGCGCCCGGGTCGAGTATCTGCTGATCTGCGACGCGGACGACCAGTGCACGGGCTCGGTCGGCCGGGACCGGCTGACCGCACTGCGCGCCGGGGCCGCCTACACGGACCGGCTCCGCCTGCGGGACGTGCTCGACGCGCCGCTCCGGCCCTCGTCGAGGCCCTGCTCCTTCTCTCTGTGAGGCACCATGCGCTGTGTCATCGCCCGCTACCCGTTCGACCTCACCAAGGACGGCGTCATGGACTCGATGAAGGGCATTACGGCCGAGCCCGTCACGGGTGAGTCCGTGACCATCGGCCGCCGCCGCTACCCCGTCAAGCAGGTGGGGGAGATCGTCACCCGCCAGGACCGCCGTGATTTCACCAGCGGCGAGGTCGTCCGGGCCATGGTCCGGCTCGGCTTCACCTGCCACGAGCACCCCACCGCCCCCGTACAGGCCCTGACGCCGCTCCAGAGCGCCTCGGCGCAGCTCGGCGCTCCCGGGACCTGGGAGGCCTGACGGGCCGAACACCCGCGAACCCTGTGAGGGCCCTGCCGACACCCGTCGGCGGGGCCCTCTCGGCGTGGGGGGACCACGAGAGGTATCTGCACCACCGAAGATCTGAAATCTACTCTCGTCAGCGTAGACATTGGCATGCGGCTTGGGTAACGTTTCTCGCGTACGCACGACCAGCCAGTGGTCGGTTCAGAGGAAGGACGGAAACGCATACGCCATCAGGATCGCCCGGCCCGAGGAAGATTCCGGGTCCGGGTACCGCACGGCCATGGATTGGAAGGTGGTCCCCGGTCACGCAGTCGCGATCCACGCGCCCCCGCCCGTACGAAGGGCCCAGGTAGCGCAATCAGCAGGTCGGCCCAGCAGGACAGCCGACCGATGGTGTTGAATTTCCCTCGGGGCCCTGGTGCCGTACGGCACCAGGGCCCCCTGACGCGTTGCTCAACGAGGTGAAATGACAGCAGATACCCCGCTCGGTGGTCGTCTCGAAGACGACGACTATCCCGCATACACGATGGGCCGGGCCGCAGAGATGCTCGGCACCACTCCGGGCTTCCTCCGCGCCATCGGCGAGGCCCGGCTGATCACTCCCCTCCGCTCGGAGGGGGGACACCGCCGCTACTCCCGCTACCAGCTCCGGATCGCCGCGCGCGCCCGCGAGCTCGTCGACAAGGGCACCCCGATCGAGGCCGCGTGCCGCATCGTCATCCTCGAGGACCAGCTCGAGGAGGCTCAGCGCATCAACGCCGAGTACCGCCGCGCGGCGAACGGGGCGTCCGACAGCTCCAGCTGAGCGGAACCGGAACGTCGGGTCCGGCCGTTACGCCACGGCGCGAGCGCGGGCCTACCGGCCGCCGACCGTGGCGCCGACCGGCGCGCCGGGCACCACGGCGGGGACGGACATCGCGACGCCGTCCGGCAGTACGGGAACACGCGGTCGGGCCGGAGCGGTGACGACCGGCCGGCGGGCGACACCCGCCGCCGACCCGCCCGAGCCGTCGATCCGTCCGAGCCGTCGACCTGTCCGAGCCGCCGACGGCGGCCACCACGGCCGCCCACGCCGGCGGGCCCGAGCCGAGCGCCGGACCGACAGGGAGGGCCAAGGCGTCGCCGAGCCGCCGTGGCGAACGGCCCGGCCCGCTGGGCCGCCCGGGCTCAGCCTGCCTGGGACGGCGTCTGCTTGATGCCGTCGACGATCGCCCGCTTGAGGATGGCGCTGGTGTAGGTGACCGTGCCGGGCTTGATCAGGGCGTCCGTCCCGGTCAGCCGCTTCACCTGGACCGTGCGCTCGCCGAGGAAGACGTGGCTCTTCGTGTCGAAGATCCACTCTTCGCGCTGCCCGCTGGTCTCGTCCAGCCGGGCCACCGCCACCCCGTGCCGGCCGACCGCGTCCACGGCGTCGTTCACGACCACGACCCCGGGGATCCTCGCGGCGGCCTTGAACAGCGCCGAGTACAGCTCCGCCGGCGGATAGCTCTCGGTGAGCAGGTCACCGATGGTGGTGAAGGCCTCCTGGTCCGGGGTGTTCCCCTGGCCCTCGGTCTCCTTGTAGATCTTGGCGAGCAGCTCGTCGGGGTCGGTGGTCAGCTTGGTCAGGTAGTCGTAGGACGGCGCTCCGAGGCGCGCCTTCGGGGTCTCGCCCCGCTCGTCGGGGAGGCTCAGGGTCTCGCCCTCGGGGCTGTCGTTGACGGCGGGGTCGATCAGCCAGCCCTCGGTGCCGTCCGGGGAGTCCCACCGCTGACGGGTGTGCAGCTGGTGACTGGCCAGGCTGGTCTTGTCGCCGACGGTCTTCAGGAAGGTGTCGGCCGACTTGGACTCGATGTAGATGTACTGACCGGGCCGCACCACCGGGTGGTCGTCCTCGGCCGCCGCCAGCGAGATCTGGTCGAGCAGCTGCGGCAGGCCCTTGGTGGTGGCGACGCCGACGGTCGTGGTCAGGGCCGGTCCGGTGGCGACACCGCCGTCCCTGACGCCGCCGCCCCCGGTGTTCGCCACACCGAGGACGACCACCCCGGCCAGGGCGGCGGCCAGCACGGGCAGGGTGATCGCCGGGCGCGGCAGCCGCGACCGCCGGACGCCGCCCGGGGCGGCCGCCGTCGTGCGCTCTTCCCGTCGTGCTTCGTGGATCTGGGCCATCAGACGCTCCTTGTGGAACTGGTGACGGCCCGTCGGCAGGTCACGCGCCGTCCGGGCGAAGAGCTCTGTGCTCTCCGGCCCCTCGGCCGGACTCTGCCGGGACGTGTTCGCGTTCATCGGTTTCCTCCCTGCGCGGGCCGGACCACGTGTGCGTGATCGCCTTTTACCTGTCGACCGGGGCGGCCGCCTTCCCGATTTCCGCGGACTTTTCCGGGCGTCCGGTCGGGCGGCGGGCGGTGGGCCGGTTCGTCCGCGGCGAGCGCCCGCAGTTTTCTGCGGGCCCGGGACAGACGGGAGGCGACGGTGCCGACCGGGATCCCCAGGGCTTCGGCCGCGGCCTCGTAGTCCAGTCCCTCCCCCAGACAGAGCGCCACGACCTCGCGCTCCGGTCTGCGCAGGCCGGCCAGGGCGGTGAGGGCCGTCGCGAGCCGTCGCCGGTCGTCGATCCGGTCGGCGACCTCGTCGGCGTGGTCGGGCACGGACAGTTCGGCCGCCGCGGCGGCGCCGGCCGCCGCCCGGTACCGCCGGTTGCTGCGGTACTGGTTGCGGGCGGTGTTGGTGGCGATGCCCAGCAGCCAGGGCCGCAGGGAGCCGCCCTCGGGGTCGACCCGGTCGCGCAGCCGCCACGCCTCCATGAAGGTCGCGGCCATCACGTCCTCGGCCGTCGACCAGTCGGCGGTCAACCGGAAGGCGTGGTTGTAGACGGCGCGGGCGTAGTCGTCGAACAACTCCGCGAACGCGCTCGACTCCCCGGCCCGTACCCGGGTACGCATATGAGTGCTCACCTCAATGAGCTGTCCGGCACTCGACACCGACTTCCCGTGACCTGCGCCACACTCGCCCCGGCGGCTCGTGCCGGGTCTTGGGTCAGAGGTTCGCACGCGGGCGCGGTCACCTCCGGCGGTGCTCGGCGGCGGTCCTCAGGTCGTGCAGCCAGGCTTCGAGGCCCGCGCCGAGTGCCGCGGTCGCGGTGGGGACGTCGGCTTCCACCTGGGCGCCGGTCCAGGTCTCCTCGGTGTGGACGCGGACGCCGCCCTCGACCTCGGTGAAGGTCCACAGATGGACGCCCTCGTCGATCCGCAGGCCCTGGCCGATCGCGGGTCCGCTCCACAGGACGCAGGCCTCGCTCCGGAGTTGCCGGACCGTGGAGGTGATCTCCAGGGTGGTGGCCGGAGTGGTGGGCGTGGCGGGGGCGGGGGTCGTCCAGCGGAACCGCGAGCCTTTCCCGAGCCGGCCGGGGTCGAGACGTCCGGCGGTGAGGACGGGCCCCTGCCAGGACGGCCAGCGTTCGACGTCGGTCTGGAGCTTCCAGACGGTGCTGAGCGGCGCCTTGATCACCACATCGGATCGGTAGCGGATACGGGCGGAGGCGTCCACGCCCTGCCCCCGGCACCGCGACGCGTGGCCGTGGTGGCCGTGGTGAGCGCCGACGGCGGGTGCGGGCGTGGTCCGGACGGGCGCGGCCTGCGCGGCGGGCACGGAGGTCGCGAGGGTGCCGACGACGGCGAGGGCGAGCGGAAGCGCGGACGTCAGCATCCTGGTGCCGGGCATGAAGTTCCCCTTGCTCTGGTGGCCTGGTGGCCTGGTGACAGGTGGCCGGGTGGGGCGTCGGGCGCGGGGCGAGCGCGGGTGCGAGGTGCGGGCGCGAAGTGCGGGTACAGGGTGCAGGCACGGGGTGCGGGCGCGAACGCCCGGCCTGCCGGTGACAGGCGTCTCGGGCGGGGACGCCCACCGGTGCAGCCCGCCCAGGGGCACGGCGGCTACGGGTGGAGGACGACCTTGCCCGCGGCCGTTCCGGACTCGGCCAGCCGGAGGGCGGCGGCGACGTCGGTGAGCGGGAGGCGGGCCGCTATCCGGGGTGTCACGTCACCGCGCCGGAGGGCGGCGAAGAGCTCGGTGAGGTCGTTGCGCAGGCGGGCCCGGAAGCGGTTCTTGGCCAGGGCGCGGCCGGCCCAGACGTTGTAGAAGCAGGCGCGGCGGCGGTTGGGCAGCGCGTTCCAGAGCCACAGCCGGCCGAGCAGCTTCAGCACGGGCCACTGCCTGGACCCCTCGTCGTCCCGCGTGGAGGCGGTGCCGTAGGAGACGAGCGTGCCGCCGGGGGCGAGGAGGCGCCAGGAGTCGACGATGCCCCGGCCGCCGACGTGGTCGAAGACGGCGTCCACACCGCCCGGGGCGAGTGCGCGGATCCGGGCGGCCAGGTCGTCCGTGCGGTAGTCGACCGGGGTGACTCCCTGGTCCCGCAGGGCGTCGTGGTGCCGGGTGGACGCCGTGCCGATCACCCGCACGCCGGCGGCCCGGGCCAGCTGGACCAGCACCGAGCCGACGCCGCCGTTGGCGCCGTGCACGACGACGGTGCCGCCCGCGCGGACCCGTGCCTTGCGGTGCAGCATCTGCCAGGCGGTGATGCCGTTGACCACCAGGGTCTCCGCCTCCGCCGCGTCGATCCCGGCGGGCACCGGCACCACGTCGGCGGCGTCGACGAGGACGTGACTGGCCCAGCCGCCGACCTTGAGCAGGGCGGCCACCCGGGTCCCGGCCAGACCGGCCGCGACGCCCTCGCCGGTCGTCAGCACCGTGCCGACCAGGTCGTAGCCGGGGACGAAGGGGAACGGCGGCTGGTCGTAGTAGCGGCCGCGGCGCATCTGCTGTTCGGCGAAGGAGACCCCGGTCGCCTCCATCCGGATCAGCACCTGGCCGGGGCCCGGGGCGGGGACGGCTCCGTGCCGGATCCGCAGCCCTTCCGGCTCGACCTTGCCCGGCAGGACGACCTCGACGAGTCCCTCGGCGTGCATGACGACCTCCAGTGAGTGTTACTTGCGCTTGCGTTCGTTAGAAGTTGTAACGCAGAGCGGGAGGGAGTGTCAATAATGTTCGTGATAGCCTCTAACTAGATCTTGGGCCCGTATTCGCGGAAGCGGGTGCGCGAGCGAGCGGAGAGGTGGCGTCAGGCCATGGCGGAGACGGGTGCGACGACCCCGCGCGAGCGCTATCGCGCCCAGGTGCGTGCGGAGATCAAGGAGCGCGCGTGGGAGCAGATCGCCACGGCGGGCGCGTCCGCGCTCTCCCTCAACGCGATCGCCAAGCAGATGGGGATGAGCGGACCCGCGCTGTACCGGTACTTCGCCGGCCGCGACGAGCTGATCACCGCGCTCGTCCGGGACGCCTACCGGAGCCTCGCCGACGCGTTCCGCGCCACCTCGGCGGCGGGCGGCGACCTGACCGGACTGGCGCACACGCTGCGCGACTGGGCCCTGGCGGATCCCCAGCGGTACTTCCTGGTGTACGGCACGCCCGTCCCGGGCTACCACGCGCCCGACGACGTCACCACGATCGCGTCCGAGATCATGACGGCCCTGCTCGACGCCTGCGCCGACCTGCCCGCCGACGGTCCGCCGGCCCCGCTCACCGCCCGCCTCGAAGGTCTCGGCGACCGGTGGACGGACGGCCACTCCGCCCCGCCCACCGCCCTCCACCGGGCCCTGACCTGCTGGACCCGCCTGCACGGCGTCCTGTCCCTGGAACTGGCGGGCCACTTCACCGGAATGGGCTTCGACCCCGCCCTGCTCTTCACCGCCGAACTCGACACCCTGACCGGCCCCCGGCCGAACTGACGCCGCCACACGCCGAGCCGCCGCACGCGCCACCCGCCCCAGCGCGGACGGCGGCGGTGTCACCCGCGCGCGGACGGTCTACGTCCGGCGGGGATCGGTGGCGAGCACCGGGGGATCCTCCGAACGCAGCCGGAACTTCGCGTGCACACCCAGGCTCTCGCGAGCGGCGACGTAGAACTCGTCGCGCTTCTCCTGGAATTCACGGAACGCCTTCATCCAGTCCTCGGGCGTGCCCGGACGCAGGTCCCTGACGAACTGTCCGCCAGCGACGTGAACCGCTTCACCGCGTCGGCATAGCGGAGATAGCAGTCCAGGCGGTGCTCGTCCCACCGTGTGGTGAGCTGACGCCGCCATCGGGCCCGTTCCATCAGGGCTCCTCCGGCGTACGAGGCCGCCGCGCCGACGAGCACGCCGATCAGAGTGAACAACTGTCCCGACATACCCGCCCCCGCCGATCACGTAGCCCTCGCCCGGACCCTACGCGCAGGGCCTCGCCCACGTCAGCGGGCGGGTCGGCCGTCGGGTGGGTCTCCAGGGGAATCCCGTAAGTCGGCGGGCCGGATGAAATACTTCCGGTTCCAAAGGAGTTGGTGACGGCATGACTCAACGTCCCGCACCTCGCACGCTGTCCGACGAAGCGCTCTCCGAGCTGCTCGGGCGACAGCGGTTCGGCACGCTCGCCACTGTCCGGCGTACCGGCCACCCGCACCTGACCACGATGGCCTACAGCTGGGACGCCGACGCCCGGATCGCGCGGTTCTCGACGACCGCCGACCGCGTCAAGGTCCAGCACCTGCGCCGTGACCCGCATGCCGCCCTGCACGTGCCGGGCGACGACGTGTGGTCGTTCGCCGTCGCCGAGGGCGAGGCCGGGATCTCCGAGGTGACGACCGTCCCCGGTGACGCCGTCGGGCGGGAGCTGCTCGGGATGATCCCGGCGCAGGCGCGGCCCGAGGACGAGGACGAGTTCCTGGAGCAGCTGGTCGCCGAGCGCCGCGTGGTCGTCCGGCTGAAGGTGGACCGGCTGTACGGGACGGCGCTCGACATCGACGGGTAGAACGGCCGGGCACGCAGGAACAGCTGGGCACGCCGGAACGGCCGGGCGCGGTCGGCCTGACGTACGGCGCCGCCCGTGGGAGCGAGCGGGTCGCGGCCGGAACCGCCGGGCACGGCCGGGCATCGCGGGTGGGTGCGAGGGGAGGCCCCCCGCACCCGTGCCGGCCGGATCGCTAGAGCGTCACCCTGGTGCCGCCCAGTGTCACCACCAGCCGGCCGTTCGAGGCGAAGGACCAGGCGAGCGCGCCGCCGTAGGAGGAGGCGCACCGGGAGCCGTTGGCGCCGGTCCAGAACTGGTTGGTGCTGTCGGCGTCACCCACGGTCTTGTCGTTGGAGCCGCTGACGCCGTACCGGCAGGACGTGTTGGTGCGGAACACCGAGGTCCCCGCGTCCCACGAGTAGTTGCGTTCGGCGTTGTCGATGCTCAGGTTGTTCGACACGGCCATGGAGCCCGGGTTGCTGTTGTACGTGAACCCGTGATGGCCGTTGCGGTAGGCGATGCTGCGCCGGACGACGTGGTCGACGGCGATGTCGTCGCCGCCGAGCTTGTAGCCGTTGCGGTCGCCGTTGGTGTTCACGGTGCCGTCGGAGAGGGTGCCGTTGGCGTAGGAGAGGGAGTCCTCGATGGTCACCGGGCCGATGGCGCCGGTGTCCGTCTTGGTGTAGAGGTCCCAGCCGTCGTCGATGTTGTGGTGCGAGACGGCGTAGCGGAAGACGTTCCCGGTCCCGGTGGTGAGCTTCGCGGCGAAGCCGTCGGCGTCCTCGCCGTCGGAGTCGGCGTTGTCGTGCGACTCGGCGGAGAGGATCAGGTTGTCGGACGGCCACTGCGCGGCGGGGGTGCTGGAGGCGATCCGGCCGAGCTGGAGCCCGGTGTCGTGGTTGTAGCGGGTGACCGTGCGCTCGATGACGTTGTGGCTGCCGCCGACGTAGATCCCGTTGTCACCGGCGTGCTCGACGACGATGCCGTTGACGTGCCAGTACGAGCCGAACAGCTGGAGCCCGCGGTTCGACGAACTCTCGCTCTGCGCGGAGAAGTCGAGGACCGGCGTCTCGCCCGGGTAGGCCGACAGCGTGGTCGGCGCGCCCGCCGTGCCGTTGCTGGTCGCCGGGACGGTGACCGTCGAGGACGGGGCGTACGTCCCGCCGCGCAGGTAGATCGTGCCGCCCGCGGTGACCCGGCTGATCGCCGAGGTGAGGGTGGTGGGGGCCGACTGGGTGCCGGCCGCGCCGTCCGTGCCGCTCGGGGAGACGTAGAGCGCGCCGCCGGCGGGGGGCGTGGTGCTGTCGGCGGTCGTCGCCTCCAGGTAGTCGACGTTGGGCAGGCCGGCCGCGGCGGTCGGGGTGAGCCGGACGGTGTTGCTGCCCGCGTTCAGGGACACGGTGAGCGACTTGGTCACCCAGGTCGACCAGGCTCCGGTGGCCTCGAAGGACGGCGTCTGGACGGCCGTCCCGTTGACGACCAGCGAGGCCGGGCGGGCCGCGGTGGTGCCGTTGGCGAAGCGGACGGCCAGCGTCGCCGTGCCGGCCGTGGCCGCGTTCACGGTGAACTGGGCGTATCCGCTGGTCGCGTTGGTGCCGTTGCAGAATCCGCTGCCGGAGTAGCCGGCCCAGTCGGAGTCGACGGTGCCGGAGCAGACCGCCGGGGAGGTCTCCGCCTCGTAGCGGGTGGTGGTGGCCGCCTGGGCCGTGGTGCCGGACAGCGCGACGAGCGCTCCGGCCACCAGGCTGACGCCGGCCATGACGGATCTCAGCTGCATGATTCATCTCCAGGAACGGAACGAGTGCGGTCGGCCGAACCAGAAAGCGCTTTCTCCGGGAAGTTAGGGGCGGGGCACGGGGGCGTCAAGGTACGCGTACCTGTTTTTCGTTCACATGTATGTACGACGGCGATGCGTGTGACGGGGTGCGCTCCATCCCCTCAAGGGATCCGTGCAGGAGCGTCACACAGACTGCACACAGTCCCTCGAACGAGTCGTTAGCGTTGCCGGCCATCGGACCCCGCGCAGGAAGATCTGGGAAGACCGCAGATGGACTACTGCTCCACGTGTCGCCGGCACCTCAACGGCGCCCTGGTGTGCCCTGGATGCGGCGCCTACGCTCCCGACATCGCACCCGTCAGGGTCGACCGCGGCATCGCTCCCGCCCCGGTCGCGATGTCCGCGCCGAAGCCCACACCGAGGCCGACGCCGCCCGCCGCCCCCTGCGCGGACACGGCGGCCCCGGCCGTCCCGGCGCCCGGCCCCGAGCACGCGCCGTCCGCCGCGTACGCGCCGCAAGGGCGGGCGGCCCGGCGGCGGCAGCTGGCCCGTTGGAAGAAGAACCAGCGCCGTGCCGTGGTCGCGACGGCCGTCGCCCTCGTCGGAGGCGGGCTCACCTTCACCGCGCTGGACCGCCAGACCGGCGACCAGGCACAGGCGGCCACGGTGCCGGAGACCCCGACGACGGCGGGCGGCGAGGAGCCGACCCTGGAACACACCCGTCCGACGGTGACCCGCTCCGACGCGCGCCGGACCTCGCCCTCGCCCGGCGCTCCCGCGCGGTCGTCGGCGAACACCCACCCGGACTCGGCGGCCTCCACCCCCGCCGCGGTGCCGTCGGTCCCCCGGCAGCGAACCGGAACCTCGTCCTACGACGGAACGGCCACGGCGCCCACCGCCGCGGCCGGCGCCACGGACACGAACGGCTCAAACGGCACCGGGCAGCAGTCGTCCGGTTCCACCGCGACCGGCGGCACGGAATCGTCGACCTCGAACGCGAACTCCGCGGGCGGCGGCTCGTCCTCCTCGTCCTCCTCGTCCTCGTCCTCTTCGTCCTCGTCGTCGAACTCTTCGTCGTCCTCGGGCTCTTCGTCGTCCTCGTCGACGGGCACCGCGCCTGCGGGGACCTCGCCCTCGGACGTCTGCCTGCTGGGTCTGATCTGCCTCAGCTGACCGGCCCTGACGCCCCTTCGCCGCGCTGGACGCGCCGACCCGCGAGCGCCTCCGGGACGACGTCCGGCGGGTGACCGCCCCTACCGGCCGGACCACGGGCTTCGTGACCCACTCGGCGGACGAGGCGGTGTTCCTCGGCTCGCGCACCGTCGTGCCGACGGAGAGCCCGGGAACCGTCGCCCTGGACCTGCCGATCACCCTGCCGCGCACCGGCGCGGACGCCGACGCACCGCGCGAGTCCCGCGGATTCGCCGACCTGCGCGCGCAGGTCGCCCACGCCGTCGCGTCCGCCGCCGCGGCCCGACCGCCGTACCGGTACGAGAGGGGGGTGCACCACCCTGCGCGGCGACCGGCCCCGGGGCACGGGGGACCCGGGGCACGGGGGACCCGGCAGCCCAGGGGGACTGAGCGTTCGAGGGGACCGAGGGGCTCAAAGAACCGAGGGACTCAAGGGGACCGAGGGGTTCAAGGGGTTCGGGGAACTTATCGGGGCGGCCGTGAGTTTCTACGTTGCTGTAGATCTTGCGCAGTCATCTCCTCCGCCCCGACCTACCTTCTGGAGTTCTCATGGCCCTGTGGGACCGCATCAAGGAGTCCGCGTCGACGATGCAGACCCAGCTCGTGTCGAAGAAGAACGACCTCAAGAGCGGCGCCTTCCGCGACGCGAGCATGGCCATGTGCGCCCTGGTCGCGGCCGCGGACGGCACCATCGACCCCGCGGAGCGGCGCCGGGTGGCGCAGCTGATCGCCTCCAACGAGGTGCTGCAGAACTTCGACGCCACGGACCTTCAGCGGCGCTTCGACGACAACCTGAACAAGCTGACCGCCGACTTCGACTTCGGCAAGGTCAGCGTGCTCCAGGAGATCGCCAAGGCGAAGAAGAAGCCCGCCGAGGCACGGGCCGTGATCCAGATCGGCATCGTGATCGGCGGCGCCGACGGCGACTTCGACAAGACCGAGCAGGCCGTCGTACGGGAGGCGTGCTTCACCCTGGACCTGCCGCCGCACGAGTTCGACCTCTGAGCGGGTAGGGAACCGGCGCCGGGCCCGGAGGCCGCCGGCTCCCGAACCGTCGCTCCCCGGCCACTGCGGGGCGGGGACGCGACGGACGGCTTCCGGGCCCCGGCGCTCGACGGGCGGCGGAACCGGCGTCCGTCAGCCGGCGTCCGTCAGGCCGGTCGCGGTGCCGTTCTCGTCCCAGCGGACCTCCAGGACGCGGGTCACGGCGTCCCGCTCGATCGGCCCGAACACGTGCGGGAACAGGGTGCCTTCGGGGACCCCGGGCGGCGGCGCGGGCGCGGCGGCCTCCCACGCGCAGGGCGCGGTGAGCCGCTCCTCGTCGAGCAGGAGCGCCAGCAGCGGCCGCGGGCCGGTCCGGTAGAACGCGTTGACGACGGCGAGCGTGGTCCGCTCGTCGGGCGAGCAGTGCACGAACCCGTCCCGCGCGAGCGACGCGGGCGCGTAGGGCCGCTCGGGGTCGGTGTTCCAGTCGTCGAGCGGTACGACGTGATAAATCATCACCCCGTTATACAGCGGGCGTTCACCCGCCCTCGGGGAGGTCGATGATCTTGCCGTTCTCGTCGAGGGTGTGGGTGCTCCAGTAGGTGTCCCACTGGTCGCCGACCTTCTCGGGGACCTTGCCCTCCGGATAGCGGGCCCAGCCCTGCGCGGGCTCCTCGTCGTCCGGCACGCAGTCGCTGCCGCTGCTGTTCACCGCCAGCACCGGGTACTCGCCGCCGCCACAGCTCGCCTCCTCGATCCGGAAGGAGCAGCCGGTCAGCGTCATGACCGCCACGGCGGCCGCCACCGCGGCGCCCGCCAGGGCGCGGCCCGCTCCCACTCGACTCCTGGTCATACGCACGGTCGGCTCCTCTGCACGGATCGGCGGCCGGTCGGCCCGACGGCCGTACCGGTGATGCGATCAGCCTGCCGAGCGGAGGGGCCGGGGCTCTTGAGTACGGATACTCATCCGCCGGGGACGGCGTACTCGACACTGCCGAGCGGCGAGCTGTCGGTCCCCGGCCGCTCATCCGGACCTGTGCTACCGTGATAAAAGTGGCAGTTTCGGTTACCAGAGGCTTTTGAGTGCTCTTCGACCTTCCGTCGACGGGCACTCTTTTTGTTTTTTGGGGCTTTCCCGTTCCTGCCGCACCCGGGTCCGCAAGGTGCGGAGTCCGGGCATTGCCCCATAGGGAGATTCAACATGGCATCTGGCACCGTGAAGTGGTTCAACTCGGAAAAGGGCTTCGGCTTCATCGAGCAGGACGGTGGCGGCGCTGACGTGTTCGCCCACTACTCGAACATCGCCACGTCCGGCTTCCGTGAGCTTCAGGAAGGCCAGAAGGTTACCTTCGACGTCACTCAGGGCCAGAAGGGCCCGCAGGCGGAGAACATCCAGCCCGCCTGAACCGCCTGACGCCGCCTGACGCTGACGCTGACGCGATCGGCTGCGCATCACGCGGACAAGTGGCCGGGGCCCGCACTCCTGAGTGCGGGCCCCGGCCCATGGCATTTTGCCCTTTCGAGGAAGGTATCGGATGAACCGCAACAGCTCCGTCCGCTCCCGTACGGACCGGCGCCAGGGCGCCCCCTCCCGTTCGGCCAAGCCCGGGCGGAGTGGACGCGGGAGTCGTCCCGCCGCGTCCGGCGGTGAATTCGCGCTGCCCGTGACCCTCACGCCGGGACTGCCGGCGGTCGAGTCGTTCGCCGAGCTCGACATGCCCGAGCGGCTGCTGTCCGCCCTCGGCGCCGAGGGCGTGACCACCCCGTTCCCGATCCAGGCCGCGACGCTGCCGAACTCGCTGGCCGGCCGGGACGTCCTGGGCCGTGGCCGCACGGGTTCCGGCAAGACCCTCGCCTTCGGCCTCGCGCTGCTGGCCCGCACGGCCGGGCAGCGGGCCGAGCCCCGGCAGCCGCTGGCCCTGGTCCTCGTTCCCACCCGGGAACTGGCCCAGCAGGTCAACGACGCCCTCACCCCCTATGCCCGCGCGCTGCGGCTGCGGCTCGCCACGGTGGTCGGCGGTCTGTCGATCGGCCGGCAGGCGAGCGCTCTGCGCGGCGGCGCCGAGGTGGTCGTGGCCACGCCCGGCCGCCTCAAGGACCTCATCGACCGGGGCGACTGCCGACTGGACCGGGTCGCCATCACGGTCCTCGACGAGGCCGACCAGATGGCCGACATGGGCTTCATGCCGCAGGTGACGCAGCTGCTCGACCAGGTGCTTCCCGACGGCCAGCGGATGCTGTTCTCGGCGACCCTGGACCGCAACGTCGACCGGCTGGTGCGCAACTACCTGCACGACCCCGTCGTGCACTCGGTCGACCCGTCGGCGGGCGCCGTCACCACGATGGAGCACCACCTGCTGCACGTGGAGGACGAGGACAAGCACGCCACGACGACGGAGATCGCCGCCCGCGACGGTCGCGTGATCATGTTCCTGGACACCAAGCACGCCGCGGACCGGCTGGCGAAGAAGCTGCTGGCGGTCGGGGTGCGCGCCGCGTCCCTGCACGGCGGCAAGTCCCAGAACCAGCGCACCCGGACGCTGGCCCAGTTCAAGGACGGTCACGTCACGGTGCTGGTGGCGACCAACGTCGCGGCCCGCGGCATCCACGTCGACAACCTCGACCTCGTCGTCAACGTCGACCCGCCCGCGGACCACAAGGACTACCTCCACCGCGGCGGCCGTACGGCACGCGCCGGGGAGTCCGGCACCGTCGTCACGCTGGTCCTGCCGCACCAGCGCCGGGAGATGACGCGTCTGATGGCGGACGCCGGCATCACCCCGCGGACCACCCGGGTGCGTTCCGGCGAGGCCGAGCTGAGCCGCATCACCGGTGCGCAGGCGCCGTCCGGCGTGCCCGTCGTCCTCACCCCGCCGCCCGCCGAGGAGCGGCCCGCGCGTTCGGCGTCCACCGCGCGCTCGCGCCGTGGCCGTCCTGCGGCCCAGGGCGGCGGTCGTCCCGCGGCCCAGGGCGGACGACCCACCTCTCAGGGCCGTCGCCGCTCCCCCGCCAAGGGCAACGGCAACACCGCGAACGGCCGCTGAGCCCGGGCCGGGGGCCGGCGGGGGCTCACGCGCCGTCGTCCTCCGCCCGCGTGTGGGCGACCAGCGCGTTGGCGTGGCCGTGTCCCAGCCCGTGCTCGGTCTTCAGCCAGGAGACGAGTTCCATGTGCCGGGTGAGCGGCGAGGCCCGGATCAGGGCCTTCCACTCGGCGATCGGACGTCCGTACTTCTTCTCGATCGACGGGAAGTAACTCGCGGGGCCCTTCACTGTTTCGGTCATGTCCGTACGACCGGCCGCGCCGCGAGAAGTGATCGGCACGGCCGCCGTGATCCGTGTCACGCTCCTGCGGCCGTCGCGCGGAGCGGCCCCCGCGCTCACCCGCCGCCGGCGGCGTACAGGGCGTAGGGCAGCAGGATCGCGGGGAGGGTCAGCAGCCGGGGTGTGAACGGGCGGCCCTTCGCGAGGGGCCGCAGGCCGTCGAAGAGGACGAGCAGCAGCGCGACGAACGCCGCGGACAGGACGAGCCCGATCAGCACGAAGCCGCTGTTCTCGATCTGGTCGTACGTGCAGTGGTCCAGGTCGCGGCGGCCGAGGTCCTCCTGGGTGCAGTGCCCGTGGCTGAGGTACCAGCGCGCGCACAGCACGGTGACGGCCGTCGGGAGGCCGATCAGCAGGTGTACCAGGAGCGGCGGCAGGCAGCCGCGCAGGACGGACGGTGCGGTACGCATCCGGCCACCCCACCAGGGCGGGGCCGGGCGGGCTGTGGCGGAAGCCACTCCTCCGGTCACAGGCCTGTCACATCGGCCCCTTCGCGCCGCGCCGCACATCGGACAACGGGACCGGGCCCGGCCTCGCGGTGCGTGCGCCGGGCGGGGGTGGTGAGCGGTCGGCCGGGAGCGGGGGCCGTCGAGCCGGGGGCGGGCGGCGGTCAGACGGGGGGTCCGCCGAAGCCGATCTCGTTGCCGTCCGGGTCGTGGAAGGTGACCTTGCGCACGCCGTTGGAGTAGGTCTCCCGCTGGGTCGGGGCCAGGCCCCGGCGGGCGACCGCCTCGATCCGGGCGTCCAGGTCGTCGACGAAGAGGGTGTGCAGGGCGTGGCCCCCGTGGCCCGGGCGGTGCTCGATGTACAGGTAGCGGTGTTCGCCGAGTTCCCAGACGGCCTCCGTGTCGTTCGGGAAGAACGCAGGCGGGGCGCCGAGCAGCCGCTCGTACCAGGCGAGGGCCGCTGCGTAGTCGTTGACGGGGATCCCTGCGAAGAGGTCGACGGCCATGTCCTCATCGTAGGTCCGGCGGCCCGCGACGACCCGGCGCCGCGCAGCCGCCTCAGTCGTCCAGCACACCCCGCAACTCGCCCCGGCGCCGTATACCCAACTTGCGGTACGCGCTGGTCAGGTGGGTTTCCACGGTACGGCGGGCGACGTGCAGGAGCTCCGCTATCTCGGTGTTGGTGCGGCCTTCCGCCGCGAGTTCCGCGATGCGCCGCTCGCTGCCGGTGAGGGCTCCGGAGCCGGTGTGGGCGGGCGTGGTGCGGCGGCCTCCGGCGGTGCGGAGGGCCTCTTCGGCGTAGGTCAGCAGGCGGACGCTGCCGAGCCGTTCGGCGCGTTCGGCGCCCTCCCGCAGATGGTCGCGGCCCCGCCCGCGTTCACCGGCGGCGGTCAGCTGCCGGCCGTGGGCGAGGAGGGAGGCGACGAGTTCCGCCTCGGCCGGGGAGTCCCGCAGGACGGCCACCGCCTCCGCGCCCAGTTCCAGCCCCCGCCTGCCCCGGGTCGCCCGGCCCAGGACCCGCAGCGCCCGTCCGGTCGTGCGCGGGGTGTTCCACACCCGGGCCAGCCGCAGTTCCTCGGTCGCCAGGGCCAGCGCCTCCTGGGGGTTGCCCAGCGCCAGCCGGCACTCCGCGGCCGCCGTCCGCCACGGCGTGACGACCGGGCTGAGGACGGCGCGGGCGGACTGACGCCGGCCGCACTCCAGGAAGTCGTGCAGGGCGCCGGCGACATCGCCCTCGGTGAACCGCAGCACGCCCCGCGCGTACAGGAACCGGTTCAGCTCCCAGGAGTCGGAGGTGTCGCGGAGGTCGAAGGTGTCGGCCAGCCGGCGCGCCTCCTGCGTGCGGCCCGTCTCGACCAGCGCGAGCAGGGTGTGCGCGTCGGCGTTGACCGGGCCGCCGCCGGTGCGCCGGCCACGGGCCCTGCCGGGAAGGGCGTCGAGCAGCGCGCCGTACGCGCCCCGCGCCGCCGCGATGTCCCACCTGGTGTCCAGCAGGGCCTGTTCCATCGGGTGCAGCAGGGTCGGACGCTGGCCGGCCAGCCCGCGCTCCACCAGGCGTTCCGCCTCGTCGAGTTCGTCGGCCCACTGGGCCACCGCCGCGGCCGTCCCCAGCAGGAACGGCTCGGCGAGGGGGTCGGCGGGTTCCGTCAGGAGGGTGCGCAGCCGCCGCATCGCCTCCTGCGCCGGGAGGTCGCCCGCGGTCGCCGCGTACCGCACGAGCAGGGCCTGCCCGGACGCACCGACGAGTTCCGGGGAGCGTTCCGCGGTGTCGGTGAGCCAGCGGTAGGCCTCCCGGCGGACCGTCTGGTCCTGGTCCGAGAGCAGCGCGGACGCGGTCTGGAGGGCACGCGCCAGGTCGGGGTGGCCGACCAGCCGGCCCTCCAGCCGGCGCAGCACCTCCACCGCCGTACGGACCTCGCCCCGGCCCACCAGCGCGGTGCCCAGCGCGATGGCCGTACGGACCTGGTCGCGGGGTGCGGCGGGCAGGTCGAGCGCCTCGGCCAGCCGGGGGATGCCCGCCGGGGTGTCCGCGGAGGCGTACTCCAGCGAGCCGAGTTCGGTGAGCAGCCGCTGCCGCAGGTCGTCGGGCAGCGGTTCCTGGAGGGCCCGGCGCAGGTAGCGGACGGCGTCGCCGCGGCGGGCGTCGCGCGCGGCCACGGTGGCGGCGTCGCGCAGTACGCGCAGCGCCCAGGACAGACCGGCGGGCGCGCTGCCCAGCAACTGCCGGGCCACGGCGTCGAGGTGATCGCCGCGGCGCAGCATCGCCTGGGCGACCGCCTGGTGCGCGTCCTGACGGCGGGCGGTGGACCAGCCGCCGAGGACGGCGTCCCGCAGGAGCGGGTGCGCGTAGCGGGGCCGGCCGGCCGGGTCCGGGCGCAGCACGCCGAGCCGCGTCATCGCGGTGAACCACCCGGAGACCCGGGCCGGGTCGGCGCCGGAGGCGTCGGCGACGAGGGCGGCCAGGGTGTCGGTGGCGGCTTCGGCGGCGGTCTCGGTGGCGGTCTCGGTGGCGGCGGTGGCGCACTCCGTCGTGGTGGTGGGGTCGGTGGGGTCGGCGGCGGTCAGGGCCGCGTGCGGGGCGTCGAGGAAGGGGGCGGGGCCGGGGACCGGGACGAAGAAGGGACCGGGGACGGCGTTGCGGGTGACGGAGCCCTCCGCGCGCCCGGCGCCGTCGGCCGCTCCGGCGGTCTCGCCCCGGTCGGGCCGGTCACGCCGGGCGATCCGGTCGGCCTGATCACCCGGTTGGCGACCCGTGCGATCCGAGCGTTCCGCCTGTTCCAGGGCCGCGAGGGTCCGGGCCACCTCCGCCGTCGCCGGGCCCGCGCTGTCCAGCCACCAGGAGACGGCCGCCGGGTAGGAACCCGGGTACAGCGCGGCGCACGTCCTCGGGACGGCCGTAGGCGGCGGGGCGCCGTCGAGGTCGTCGAGCAGGGCGTGCAGAAGCAGCGGACTGCCCGCGCCGGCCCGCACACAGTCCGCCGTCCACCGGTCCGAGGCGGTCGGGAAGGCGGCCCGGACCAGGTCGGCCGAGGCGTCGTCGGTGAGCGGGGCGAGGGTGTGCGTGCGGACCACGGACGGGGACAGGGAGTGTGTGAGACCGGCGGGCCGCGGGTCGATGTCGTACTGACTGCGCTCGGTGGCCACCATGAGTACCGGTAATCGGTCGATCCGCCGGGCCGCCTCCACGAACCAGCGGCGCGAGGCCTCGTCGGCGAGGTGGACGTCGTCCACGGCCACCATGAGCGGCGTCTCGTCCGCGTAGGAACGCAGCAACCGCCACAGCCGGGCCGCGCTTCCCCGGTCGTCGTCGCCCGGCCCGACGTCAGCGAACTCCGGCACGGAGCCGAGGAGATGGAGCACCGAGGAGAACGGCAGCGCGCTGTCGTCGGGCGAGCAGCGGGCGCGCAGCACCCGCAGGCCCAGGTGGGCGGCGTGCGCGGCGGCGGCCTCCAGGACGGCGGACCGGCCGGTGCCCGTGGCCCCGCGCAGCACGACGAGACGGCCCGCGCCCGCTCGGGCCCGCTCCGCCTCCGCCGTGAGCAGCGCGTGCGCGTCCTCGCGTTCCCGCAACGGTCCGGTCATCCCTGCCTCCTGCTGTCGGGCACATCGGACTTGTCCATGTACACGTAGAGGTCGTGTGGTTCGGTACGGGTCCGTGCGGCCCTTGTGGCGAGGCTCACGGTGCCCTGGCGCGCACCGACCGAAGAAGCTCTGACCTGCGACGATGCAGGTGAATCGTGGTGGTGGGGGGCTTGCTCTCGTGGTCCGCCTCGTGGTGCTCCACGATTGCGCGCGCCCCGGAGGTCACAGAAGTCTGGACCGTACCCACCCGTCACCGAGCCCTTTCGGACGGCGGGCCCGTGAACTTGGGGGAAACGGTTGCTCAGCTCACCACGGACACCAGAGACCGGTGCCGCGGGCATCGCCGCGACAGGCGTCGGCGTTCCCGGCATCGCCGTCGGCACCCGACGGCGGATCCCCGTGGCCGTCCAGGCACCGGACCCGATCTCCCGCGAGGGCGCGGTCAGCCAGTTGCGCGGGCGGCCCGAGGTCGAGGTCCGCGAGGAGGTCTCGGCCGCGGCCGGCACGGTGGCGCTGCTGATCGAGGACACCCTCGACGAGGGGGCGCTGGGCCGGCTGCGGCGGATCGTGCGCAGCGAGGGGGCCCGGGCGGTGCTCGTCGTGGGCACGATCCGCGAGACAGAACTCCTGGACGTCATCGAGTGCGGGGTCGGGGCCATCGTCTGGCGCCGCGAGGCCACCGCGCACCGGCTGGTGCAGGCGGTGCTGGCGGCCCACCGCGGCGACGGCGACCTGCCCGCCGACCTGCTCGGCAGGCTCATCAGCCAGGTGGGCACGCTGCACCGCGGAGCGGCGGGCCGGCCCGGCGCCCCCTCCCTGGGGCTCGCGCCGCGGGAGGTGGACGTCCTGCGGCTGGTCGCCGAGGGCCTGGACACCGGAGAGATCGCCAGCAAGCTGTCCTACTCCGAACGAACCGTCAAGAACGTCATGCACGGACTCACGACGCGGTTGCATCTGCGCAACCGGGCGCACGCTGTGGCATATGCCCTACGGGAAGGCTACATCTGACCGAACGGGCAATCGAAGGCGGACACGCGGGCAGGATGCCCTGCCCGGCCGCCGACCCCGTCGCTCCTGCGGATCGGGGCCCGTCCGGGGCACGATCGTCGGACAGTGGGTGTGGCACGGCAAGTTGAGGAGCACGACGGTGATCCACGAGGTGGACGAGGTCCTCAAAGGGCTGCTCGGGGGCGGCGCGCTCGCGGGGTCCGGGATCGACGTCTCCTTCGAGGCGCCGACCCGGGACTGGGCGGCCCGGCGCAACGCCCCTGTGATCAACACCTACTTGTACGACATCCGCGAGGACGTGACCCGTCGCCAGCGCGGCCAGATGGCCGTGCGGGACGAGCGGGACGTCGTCGTGAAGCGCCGCCAACCGCCGCGCTGGTTCCGGCTGTCGTACCTGGTCACCGCATGGACGCGCACCCCGCAGGACGAACACCGGTTGCTGTCTGCCGTGTTGGCGACGCTGCTGCCGCGCGAGATGCTGCCGGCCGAGGAGCTCCCGGGCGCGCTCGGCGCGTTGGGGCTGTCGATGCCGGTGACGGTGGCCGGCATCCAGACCGAGTCGCGTTCCCTCGCCGAGATCTGGTCCGCCCTGGGCGGTGAGCTGAAGCCGTCGCTGGACCTGGTGGTCACGGCGCCCTTCCCGGCCTACCCGGAGTACGACGCGGGGCCGCCGGTCACCGAGGGCGCGGCGGTCCGCCTGCGCGGGATGGACGGCGACCCGCCGGAGTCCGGCGAGCGCGCCCACCGGCCCCACCAGGTGGCGGCGGCCCGCGCCGCCCGCGAGGCCGGCGCCCGCCACCCGGACCAGCGGTGAACGGCGCGTACACGGGGGCGCCCACGGCATCCGCCTCGACACCGGCGCCCGCCCAGGACCCGGTCGTGACCGACGGCGGTACGCCCCCGTCCGGCCCCTCGGGCCACGGCGCACACCGGGACCCCGGACCGTCCGCGGCCGACACCGGCACCCTCGCGCCCGGCACCGACCCGGCCGACGCCGACACCCTCGGCGCCGCTGCCCTGGGTGGCGAGGGCGTCCCGGGTGGCGACGGGGAGTGCGCGGAGCACAGCGGGCCCGATCTGCGGGGCGGGGCCGCCGCCTTGCTCGTGCGGCTCGGGGCGCTGCGCGATCGGGTCGGGGCGCTGGTCGACCGGCGGGCCGCCGTCGATCCGACGGCCGCCGATCCGCTGCGCGGCCTCTACCTCTCCGAGGAGGCGGTGCGTCACCTGCTCGGGGGCGGCCCGGCCGCCGTGCGCGCCGACGCCGCGACCCCGGACCCGGACCCGGCCGACTCGCTCAGCGCCCTCGCCGCCCGGCTCCGACTCACCGAGTTGGACGCCGCGATCCTGCTCGTCGCCCTCGCGCCCGACCTGGACCGCGCCTTCGAACCGCTCTACGGCTACCTCAACGACGACGTGAGCAGGCGGCGGGCCACCGTGGGCCTCGCCCTGGAGCTGTGCGGGATCCCCGCCCACCGGGCCGCGGCCCGCGCCCGCTTCCACTCCGCGGCGCCGCTGCGGGCGTACGGGCTGCTGGACGTGGAGGAACCCGAACGGCCCTTCCTGTCGCGCTCGTTGCGCGTGCCGGACCGGCTGCTCGCCCACCTGCTGGGCGACGACACCCCGGACGCCGCCCTGCACGGGCACCTGCACCCGCTGCCCCCGGAGCTGCCCGCGGACGACGCGGACTTCGTCCGGCTGCTGGCGCACCGGATACGGGAGGGCGGCCCGCTCACCGCCTATCTGCGCGAGCACCGCGAGGGCGACGGCCTCGCCGCGATCACCTCCGCCCTGCGCGCCGCCGGCGTCGGCGCCCTCCGCTTCACCGGGCCCGAGGACCGCGTGCCCGGCCTGCTGCGCGAGGCACGGCTCGGCGGCCGGGCGGTCGTGCTGTCCGGGCTGCCGGACCAGCCGGGGCATCTGATCGGCGCGCTGACCGACGCGGCGGACGTCACCGTCCTCGTCACGGACCCGCGCCCCTACGACCCGCACTGGTCCACCCACGATCCGCTGGTCCTGGACGCTCCGCGC
This sequence comes from Streptomyces sp. 3330, assembly GCF_031456635.1. NCBI lineage: Bacteria > Bacillati > Actinomycetota > Actinomycetes > Kitasatosporales > Streptomycetaceae > Streptomyces > Streptomyces sp. 3330. The sequence goes on along the minus strand of NZ_JAVDVA010000025.1, from coordinate 82,182 downwards.
CGCCGGGCCGGCGGGACGGCCGCCTGGGCGGCCGCGCTGGACTCCGCCGGCACCCCCGACGCCGCCCCCGGCTTCGACCTCGCCGCCACCGTCGCCCCCTACCGCCTCGGCGGCGAGCGGGTCGCCCGGGCCGCGCGGGCCGCCTCCGTCCTGGCCGCCTTCGAGGGCGGGCCGCTCACCGCCGACCATGTGCGGCTGGCCGCGCGGCAGCAGTCGGCGTCCGGCCTCGAGCGGCACGCGCGGCGGATCCGGCCGGACGTCGGCTGGCAGGACCTCGTGCTGCCCGAGCGGCCGCTGACCCAGCTGCACGAGCTCGCGCTGCGCGCCCGGCACCGCGACCGGGTGCTCGGCGACTGGCGGCTCAGCGCCGGCGGCGGGCGCGGCCGAGGGGTGCTCGGACTGTTCGCGGGCGAGTCCGGCACCGGCAAGACGCTGTCCGCCGAGGTGGTCGCCGCCGAACTCGGCCTCGACCTCTACGTCGTGCAGCTCTCCTCGGTCGTCGACAAGTACGTCGGCGAGACCGAGAAGAACCTGGAGCGCATCTTCTCCGAGGCCGACCGCACCGACGCCGTGCTGCTCTTCGACGAGGCCGACGCCGTCTTCGGGAAGCGGTCGGAGGTGAAGGACGCGCACGACAAGTACGCCAACATGGAGAGCGCCTACCTGCTTCAGCGGCTGGAGTCCTTCGACGGCATCGCGCTGCTCACCACCAACCTGCGCGCCAACATCGACGATGCGTTCACCCGGCGCCTGGACCTGGTGGTCGACTTCCCGTTCCCGGACGCCGGGCAGCGGCTCGCGCTGTGGCGGCACGGGCTGGGCCACGTGCCGTGCGCCGCCGGCGTCGATCCCGCGCCGCTGGCCAGGGACTTCGAGCTGGCCGGCGGTTCGATCCGCAGCGCGGTCGTCACCGCCGCCTACCTCGCCGCGGGACGCGACGAGCCGGTCGGCGACGGCGACCTGCTGGAGGGGGCCCGCCGCGAGTACCGCAAGGCGGGCCGTCTGGTCCCGGGCGAGGCCAACTGGTAGGCCGGAGCGCCCCGTCGGCCGCCGCCTACTGGGCGCGCCACTTCTGGTTGGGCGTCCCCGAGCACGTCCACAGCTGAAGCTTCGTGCCGTTGCCGGTGCCGTTGTCCTTGGCGTCGATGCACTTGTCGGCCTGCGGGTTGACGAGGTCGCCGTACTGGCTCAGCACCCACTGCTGGGCGGGGTTGCCGGAGCAGTTGGCCACCTGGATGACCGCGCCGTCGTCCTTCGACCCCCAGGCGACGTCCATGCACAGGCCGAGCGCGCGCACGGTGCCGTCGCTCTTGAACACCCACTTCTGATTGGCCGACCCGGCGCAGTCCCACAGCTGGAGCGGGGTGCCGTCCTTGCCCTTGCCGTTCTGGGCGCCGGTGATGTCGATGCACCGGTCCGAGCCCTGGCCGATGATCACGGCGCCGGGCACCGGGGCCGCCGTCTGCGTGTCACCGGAACCGCTGGACCCGCTCCCGCCGCCGCTGTCCGACCCCGAGGAGCCGCCGGACGTGGAACCGCCGCTGCCGTCCTCCTCCTCGGCCGGGGCGGAGGACGTCTGCTGCTCGGGCAGCGGTGCGGCGGAGGCGTCCACCTTCGGCGCCGACGGCGCGGAGACGGACGGGCTGGGCAGCGCGGTGCTGCCGGCCTCCGCGAGCTTCTCGCTGGCGCTGGTGTTGACCTGCGGCTTGTACGCCAGCCAGATCATCACGAACGCGATCGCGAGGGCCACCGTCAGGCTCAGCGCGGTGGCCAGCCAGCGCGGCAGGAACCCGCGCTGCACGAACGTGCCGTCCACCGAGAACGGCACGGCCCCGGACCGCTGCACGCTCAGCGCGTACGGCCGCTGTTCCTTCGAGCCGAACCAGATGATCTGACGGGGGCGCAGCGTCGTGTCGACGAACACCGCCCGGCCCGGCTCGATCTGCACACTGGCCGGCCGGAACTCGTAGCCGAGGTGGTCGCCCATGTCGGCGCCCGCGACGGACGCCGTCAGACGGGTGTTGCCGATGTTGTCGATCGCGAGGCGCGGCCGCCCGCGGAAGCGTCCCTTCACGGTCGGCGGCACCAGTTCGGCCCGCATCTCGGTGAACGGTGTGATCGTCAGGTTCCCCTCGGGGACGGTCACCGCCTCCGGATGCTCGGTCGGGGTGATGCGCACCGCGTAGGGGTTGGGTCCGGCCGTCGCGTCCGGGGTGCGCGGCGGGGCGAAGGTCAGCTCGACCGTGCCCGTCGTGCCCGGGTACAACCGCAGCGTCTGCGGCTCCACCGCCGTCCAGGGCGCCACCGCGCCGACCGCCTCGAAGCGGTACTCGTCGACGACGTCACCGGTGTTGCGCACCCGCAGCCGTACGGTCGTAGTGCCGCCGGGGTCCACGGTCGCAGCGGCCGGTTCCAGAGAGGTCCACAGAGTCACCTGTCGACGCTACGACGCGGGACGGGGGCCCGTCAGGAAGCCCTGGGGCACGACCGCTGCCCGAAAGGGCCGAGCGGCCGTGCCCGTCCACCCGGTTCCGGACCGGGTGTCACGCGTGTCAGACCGTGAAGCGGACGGCCTCCAGCTGGAGCTTCTGCTCCATGGGGCTGCCGCCGTAGATCCAGTCGCCGTCCTTGGTGCAGCCGCTCCCCAGCCAGCCCCGGTCCTTGATGTGCGGGTTCTGGCAGACGGAGCCCTCGATCGTCTTGATCGTGTAGCCCTCCATCGCCGCGACCGCCGGCTTGCTGGAGCCCATGTACATGTCGACGCCGTCGCCGGCCTTGGACCACTTGTCGCCGGTCAGCCAGCCGCCGACCACATGGGCGGCGTTGCCCGTGACACCGCCGGTCCTCGCCGTGGCGATGTTGAGGGCCTTGATGGGCAGGTCCTTGCCGGTCGTACCGGCGATCGCGCCGTCGCAGACCGGGTCCTGCCAGCCCTTGTCCGCCACGTAGGCCCGGTAGCAGATGTGCCGCCCGTCGCTGCGCGCCGCGAGCTTGTTCACGGCGACGGCCGCGGTCTCCTGCTTGGGCTTCACGGGGGCCTTCGACTCGGTGCCGCCGCCCCCGCCGCTCCCGCCGCCGTCGGCCGGGGCCTGGCTGGTGGCGGGCGCCTCGACCACGGCGGGGGCGGTCGGGGTGGGCACCAGGGCCGGGGCGCTGGGTGTGGCCGAGGGGCTGGGCGCAAGGGTGCTGACGCCGGCCTCCGCGAGCTTCTCGTTGGCGCTGGTGTTGACCTGCGGCTTGTACGCCAGCCAGATCATCACGAACGCGATCGCGAGGGCCACCGTCAGGCTCAGCGCGGTGGCCAGCCAGCGCGGCAGGAACCCGCGCTGCACGAAGGTGCCCTCCACCTCCAGCGCCTGCGCGCCCGAGCGGCGCACCGCGAGGCTGTAGCGCTGCTCCTCCTTCGAGCCGAACCAGATGATCTGACGTGGGCGCAGCGTCGTGTTCACGAACACCGCCCGGCCCGGCTCGACCTGCACATTGGCGGGCTGGAGCTCGTACGAGAGCCGGTCGCCGTTGTCGCTGCCGCTCAGCGAGGCGGTGAGCTTGGTGTTGCCGATGTTGTCGATCGCCAGGCGCGGCCGCCCGCGGAAGCGTCCCTTCACCGTCGGCGGCACCAGTTCGGCCCGCATCTCGGTGAACGGCGTGATCGTCAGGTTCCCCTCGGGGACGGTCACCGCCTCCGGATGCTCGGTCGGCGTGATGCGCACCGCGTAGGGGTTGGGTCCGGCCGTCGCGTCCGGGGTGCGCGGCGGGGCGAAGGTCAGCTCGACCGTGCCCGTCGTGCCCGGGTACAACCGCAGCGTCTGCGGCTCCACCGCCGTCCAGGGCGCGGTCGGGCCGACCGGCTCGAAGCGGTACTCGTCGACGACGTCACCGGTGTTGCGCACCCGCAGCCGGACGGTCGCCCGGCTGCCGGGGTCGACGGTGACGGAGGCGGGTTCGAGGGAAGTCCACAGGCTCACGCGCCGACGCTACGGGGAGGGCGGCGGGCGGGGTCAGAGGCGACGGGGCAGGGTGCTTGCCCTGCCGGGCCGCAAGCGGCTGCCCGAGGGGACCCCGCGGCCCGGCGCCGCCCCCGGCGCCGCCGCCGCGCTCCCACCGGGGCCGCCGCCGTACCGGCGGCGGGGAGGAGGGCCCGGACGGGTCCCGGCGGCCCGCACTGCCCCCGAGGGCAACAGCCGTGCCCCGGACCCTGCACCGGAAGCCGTTTCGAGAGACGCGCTTCGCGCGTGACGGTGAAAGACGTCCTGACGCGTACCCCGAGGAGAGCACAGCATGCCGTCCTACCTGTCGCCCGGCGTATACGTCGAGGAGGTGGCCAGCGGCTCCCGCCCGATCGAAGGGGTGGGCACCTCGGTGGCGGCCTTCGTCGGGCTCGCCCCGACCGGCCCCCTCAACGAGCCGACCCTGGTGACCAACTGGACCCAGTACGTGGCCGCCTTCGGTGACTTCACCGACGGCTACTACCTGGCGCACTCCGTCTACGGGTTCTTCAACAACGGCGGCTCGGCGGCGTACGTCGTCCGCGTCGGCGGTTCCTCGGCGGGTGCCGCCGGAGACGCCAAGTCGCCCGCCGCGGTGACCGGTCCGGGCTCCGCTCCGGCCGCCCTGCCGGCCGGTGAGCCGAAGCAGCTCGGCACGTTCACGGTGACGGCCGTGGCCCCGGGCGAGAACGGCGGCCCGCTGAGCGTGGAGGTCGCGGACGCGGAGGGCGAAGGCCCCGCCGAGCGCTTCAAGCTGATCGTCAAGGACGGCGACAAGGCCGTCGAGTCCTTCGACGTGTCGGCGAAGAAGGGCAACCGCTCCTACGTCGTCACCCAGGTCAAGGAGCGCTCCAAGCTCATCACCGTGGCCGAGGCCGCGCCCGCCGCGCAGCTGGCCCGCCCGGAGAACCAGACGGTCGCGCTGGCCGCTCCGCCGGCCGCCGCGCCGACCGACGCGGTCGAGACCGCGCAGCCCGTCGGCCCCGCGCAGTACCTGGGCGACAGCTCCGACCGCACCGGCTTCGGCGGCCTGGAGGCCGTCGACGAGGTGTCCATGGTCGCGGTGCCCGACCTGATGGCCGCCTACCAGCGCGGCGCGATCGACCTGGAGTCGGTCAAGGCCGTCCAGCTGGGCCTGATCGCGCACTGCGAGCTGATGGGCGACCGCGTCGCCATCATCGACCCGCCGCCGGGTCTGAACGCCCGTCAGATCCGGGTGTGGCGCCAGGAGACGGCCGGTTACGACTCCAAGTACGCGGCCCTGTACTACCCGTGGATCAAGTCCTTCGACCCGTCCGCCGGCAAGGCCCGGCTGATCCCGCCGAGCGGTCACGTGGCCGGCGTGTGGGCCCGCAACGACTCCGAGCGCGGTGTCCACAAGGCTCCCGCGAACGAGGTCGTGCGCGGCGCGGTGGACCTGGAGATCCAGATCACCCGTGGCGAGCAGGACCTGCTGAACCCGATCGGCGTGAACTGCATCCGGGCGTTCCCGGGCCGCGGCATCCGCATCTGGGGCGCCCGCACCCTCTCCTCCGACCCGGCCTGGCGCTACCTGAACGTCCGCCGGTACTTCAACTACCTGGAGGAGTCGATCCTGATCGGCACCCAGTGGGTGGTGTTCGAGCCGAACGACCACGCCCTGTGGGCCCGGATCCGGCGCAACGTCTCGGCGTTCCTCGTGAACGAGTGGCGCGGGGGCGCGCTGTTCGGCGCCCGTCCCGAGGAGGCCTTCTACGTCAAGTGTGACGAGGAGTCCAACCCGCCGGAGTCGGTCGACCTGGGCCGTGTGATCTGCGAGATCGGCATCGCGCCGGTCAAGCCCGCCGAGTTCGTGATCTTCCGGCTGGCCCAGTTCTCCAGCGGCAACGGAGAGCTGGAGGAGTAGGCCCGGAGCAGGCCCTCCGTCCTCGTACCGCCCTCCTCACCACTTTTAGAAGGAAAGCCAGATGAGTCTCCAGCCGGGTGACGCCCTTACTTCACACAATTTCGGTCTCCAGATCGACGGTGTGATGGTCGAGTACCTCGCCGAGGTCAGCGGCCTCAGCCTCGAACAGGACGTCATCGAGTACCAGCAGGTCTCCGCGCAGGGCAAGCCCGTCACCAAGAAGCTGCCCGGCGTCAAGAAGGCGGGCACCTGCACGGTCGTGCGCGGCATGACCCAGTCCGCGGCGTTCAACCAGTGGATCACCGAGTCGATCAACGGCGTGATGGGCACCGCCCGCAAGAACGCCACGATCATGGTGATGGACTACCAGAACAACCCGGTCAAGCGGTACAACATGCGCAACGCCTGGTGCAGCAAGATCGACACCAGCTCGGTGAAGGCCGGCGAGGCCTCCGCGCTGACCGAGACCGTGACGATCACGTTCGAAGAACTGGTCATCGAGTAATGCGGCGCACGGCTGTCCGGGCAGCGGCGGCGGGCGGGGAGCCGCAGGAGGCGCTCCCGGCCACCGCCGTGCCCGAGTCCGAGTCCCTGTCCGGCGCCGCGTCCGCGTTCTCCGCGCCGGGCGCGGCCGCCGCCCCGGCCCCCGCGCCGTACCGGCTCCAGACGGAGTTCCCCTTCGAGCTGCCGCGCGGGTACGTCGACGAGGCGGGCACCGTCCACCGCGACGGCGTGATGCGGCTGGCGACGGCGCGGGACGAACTGGTCCCGCTCCGCGACATCCGCGTCCAGGAGAACCCGGCGTACCTGTCGGTGGTGCTGCTGGGCCGGGTCATCACCCGGCTCGGCAGCCTCCCGCTGGTCCACGACGGCGTCGTGGAGAACATGTTCGCCTCCGACCTGGCGTTCCTCCAGGACTTCTACCGCCAGGTCAACGCCGAGGGGCACACCCGCGCCTCGGTGCAGTGCCCCCACTGCTCGGAGCCCTTCGAGGTGGAACTCGGCGGGAGCCGCCTGGGGGAATCGTGACGTACGCGACCGACCGGCTGCACGAGGAGATCGCGTACGTCGCCTACCACTTCCACTGGGGCCAGGACGAGATCCTGGACCTGGAACACCACGACCGGCGCCGCTACGCCGACCAGATCGCGTCCCTGGTGACCCGGGGCGGGGCGGAGGGCTGAGGCATGGGGTTCCTGGAACGGTTCCGAGGCGGCCGCGGCGGGGGACGCGGGGACGGCCCGGGCGCACCGCCCGCCACCGTCACCGGCACGCCGGCGACCGGTGCGCCGGCCGCGACGGGCGGCCCGGCGGCGACCGGCGGCAGCAGCGCTCCGGCGCCCGGTGCCGCGCCGGCGCCGCCCGTCGTCGCGGCCGCCTGGCCGACGCTTCCGCCCATCCAGCGCGCGGCGGCCGGGGGCCCGTCGGGGGTGGCCGACGCCGGGTTCGGCGGCCGTCTGGCCACCTGGCAGAACCCCTCCTTCACCGGCACCGGCTTCCACGCGGTGCTGGACGCGGCGCCGGGCGGCCTGATGAGCAGCCTGCGGGCGGCTCCGCCGGTCGCCGAACCCGAGCGGGCGGCCGCACCGCCCCGGCCGACGCCCCTGCAGCGTGCCGTCCCCGCGTCCCCGGCGGTCGCTCCCCGTCCGGCTCCGGCCGGTCCGGGCCCGGCGGCCGGTTCCGGTGGCACGAGTGCCGCGGCGGCGCGCCCGTCCGGCCCGGCGGCTCCCGCCTCCGCTACGGCTGCCCGTCCGACGGCTTCCGCGGCTCCGGCCGCCCCGGCGGCGCCCGTGGTGCCGTCCCGTCCGACGGAGGCGTCCGCTCCGGCCGCCTTCGCTGCGCGGGGCATCCGGGTGTCCCCGGCCGGCCCGGTGCCGTCGAGCGGCCCGGCCCCGTTGACGAGGTCCGTGTCGGCGCCGGTCCAGCGGCGCAGCCTGCCCGCGCGACCGGCATCCGCGTGCGCCTCCCCGGCCCCGGCTCCGGCGGCGGCCTCGTCCGCCGACGGCGGATCGGCTCGGCCGTCCGGCCGGGGTGCGGACCCGGACGGCGGAGGCCCGGCGGGCGGCAAGGACCCCGCCCCGGGCCCGCGACGAGCCGCCACCGCGGCCACCCCTGCCGCCCCGGCCGCCCCGGCCACCCCTGCCGCCCCGGCCGCCCCGGCTGCCCCTGCTGCCCCTGCTGCCCCTGCTGCGGGAGGCAACTCCGGTGCGGGGGAGGCCCGTAAGGCTTCCCTCCCGCCCGTCGGACTCCAGCGGGCGGTGAGCTCGCACGCGGGCCCGGCGGCCGGTGGCGCCCCGGTCCGGGTACAGCGCGCGGTGCCGGGCGCGGGGGACGCCGGTGCGGCCGTCCCCGGGCCGTCGGCGGTGGGCGGCGCCACGCCCGCCGCGCGGACCGGCTCGGCCCTGCCGCCGTCGGCGAAGTCGCCTGCCGTGTCGGCTGGTTCAGGTCCCGGTCCGGTCGCGGGTCCCGGTCCGGTCGCGGGTCCCGGTCCGGTTGCGGGCTCGGGTCCGGCAAGTGGGTCGGGGCAGGCGACGGCTCGGCCGACCGGCTCCGCCGGGTCCTCCGCGGCGGGCGCCGGTCCCAGCGTGCAGCGTGCCGCTGCGGCGCGTACCGCGCCCGTCTCCTCTCCCGGTGCGGCCCCCGCAGGCACCGGCACGCGCTCCCCGGGCAGCGGCCCGGCGGCGCCTCGACCGGGCGGAACGGAGCGTGGCCCGTCGGCGACGCCTTCGCCCGGCCCGCCCGCGCCGCGCTCCGCCCCGGCCGCGCCGGTCACCGTGAGCAGACGCCTCGCCGCCGACGCGCGCTCCACTCCCTCCGCCGATGGCCCCACCGGGTCGTCGGCCGCCCGCAGTTCGGGTCCCGGCCCCGCTTCCCGCTCCGGTGCCGATGCCGGTGCCGGACGCGTGCCCGGCTCCGGTGCCGTGGCCTCCCCGGGCCCGGCCGCCACTCCCGCTTCCGGCCCCGCCGCACCCGCCGCCGCTTCCGGCCCGGCGCGAGACTCCGGTTCCGCGCCGGGCTCCGGCCCGCACGCCGGTGCCGGTTCGCCCGCGCCTTCCGGCCCGGCCTCCGGTGGCCGTACGTCGTCTCCCGCCGTGCAGCGGGCCGTGGCGGCTCCGAGTCCGGCCCCGGCCTCCTCCGCGACCCCGCGTGACGGCGGCCGCGCCTCGACGCCCGGCGTCCGACCCGCCACGACGGCGGCTGCTTCGGCCTCCGGCGCCGCATCCAGGACCGGCACCGGCCCGAGCGCCGCCACCGGCCCGAGCGCCGCCTCCGGTGCGGTCCCCGCCCCGGAGGCCGGTCCCGCCGCGTCCTCGCCCGGCGTCGGCCGCGCGCCGGACCCGGGCGTGCAGCGCGCCGCGACGGCACCGGCCTCGTCTCCCGGCGCCGCGCCCGGCTCGGGCTCCGCCCCGGCCCCCGGTCCCGCGTCTGCTTCCGCCGCCGGTGGCCCCGCACCGGCCCCGGGCGTGCAGCGCGTCGCGACGACACCGGCCCCCGCCTCGACACCGTCCCGGCCGGCGACCGCACACGCGCACGCACCCACGCCGTTGCCGACGCCCACCGGCCGTCCCACGGCGTCCACCGGCGTGCAGCGTGCCGCTTCGGCCCCTGTTCCGGTCACCCCGCCCGCGCTCCCCGCCACGTCCGCTCCGGGCGGCGTGAGCGGTTCGGCGCCGGTGCGCACCGGTCCGGCGCTTCCCGCGCGTGCCGCCGCCGAGCGCCCGGGGCCCGCGACAGGTTCCGCGCCCACGGCCACCCCTGCCTCCATGCCCGCGCCCGCCTCCGCCTCCCCGTCCGCGACGAGCGTCCAGCGGGCCGCCTCCGGCGCGACCGCCCCGCGGCGCCGGGCGGGGCTCGGCGCCCCGACGAGTCTTCCCCCGGGCCGTCCGGGTCCGGCGACGCCGCTCGGCCTTCCCGCGGCGGCACCGGTGCCGTCCGCGACCGCGGCCCCGGTCGGCACGCGCCCCGCCGCCGCGTCCGCGCACGGCGTCGACGCCCCGGGCGCGCACCCCGTACCGCCCGCACCGCCCGCGCCGGCCCGGCGCTCCACCCCGCTCGGCGCCCCCGTCCAGCGGGCCGCCGTGCCGGTCACCGAGGCCGCGCAGCCCGCGCGCCCCGCGGCCGCACGCCCCGCGCTGGGCGCCCCCCTCTCCACCCGCCCCGCCGACGCCGCGCCGCTGCACGCGCCCGGCGGCATCCCGATCGGGCCCCGGGGCGACGCCCCCCGCGCGGCCACGGCTCCCGGCGGCACCTCCTCGGCGCCGCTCACCCCTCCCGCCGTCCAGCGCAGCGCCGCGACGCCCGGCGCCCCCGGACTCCCGTCGCCCACACCGCCGTCCCCCCACGGCACCGGCACGCCGACGCCCCGCCCGGCCCCGCTCCCGCAAACCCCCGGCACCGTCCTCGCCGCCCCCGCCGACGCCCTGCCCGGCGCGGTCCGTCCCGCGGCGCCGGCCGGACACCACCGCCCCGCGCCGCCCGTCGCCGTCGCCCGTCCCGGCCTGCCGTCGGTGTCCCCGGCGTCCCCGGCGTCCCCGGCGCCCGTGCAGCGCCAGGCCCTCACGGCGCCCGTGCCGTTGCGCCGTACCGCGCCCGGCGCGACCGGGGGCGGGCCCGTGGCGCGCCCGTACCCCACCACCGGCCTGCTGCCCCTGTCCGCGCCCACGGCGGCGGCCGAGGCCACGCAGACCCCGCTGGCGCCGGTCGTGCAGCGGCGGCCGCTGCCCGACCCGGGTCCGGCGGCCACCGCGCCCGTCCGCCCCGCCGCGCCACCGTCGCCCCTCGCGCCGCCGGTCCAGGCCCCGTCCTTCCCGACGGCGGCCCCCCCGCCGGTCCCGGCGACCGCCCCGCGGACGCTGCCCGCGGCTCCCCCGCCGGCCGCCCCGGTGGTCCAGCGACGGGCCGCGGCGCCGCCCCTCCCGCCGCCGCCGAAGCCGCACCGCGGCGCCGCCGGACCCCCGCCCGGCGCCGACCGGGGCGCGGCGGACACGGCTCACCCGCAGGCGCACCCCGGCTTCGATCCGCGCGCGCTCACCGATTTCCAGCTCGACGAGCTGACGCACCGTCTGACCGGTCGCATCACGCGGCTGCTCCGCACCGAACTGCGGCTCGACCGTGAACGCATCGGCAGACTCCGCGACCCCCGCCACTGACCGCAGCGCCACCGATTCCGACTCCTCCGACGCCCCCGACTCCCCCTCTCCCGGAAAGGCCAGGCCCCGATGCCCTCCGATCTCGACCCGGGCTCCACCATCTTCTTCACCCTGACCATCGACGGCGAGAGCCTCGGCTTCTTCAACGGGTGTGAGGGGCTCTCGTCCCAGGTGGAGATCGAGCACCGCCAGGAGGGCGGCAACAACGGCTTCGTCTGGCAGCTGCCCTCCCGGGTCACGTTCTCCACGATCCGGCTGACCCGTCCGCTCACCCCGGACACCACCAAGGTCGCCAAGTGGATCTCGTCGGTCACCACGGGGGTGACCCGGCCGACCGCGCAGATCGCGGCACTGCGCGCGGACGGTTCGGAGGTGGCCCGGTGGGGGCTCATCGACGTGCTGCCGGTCAGCTGGCAGGGGCCGTCCCTCAGCCCGGACAGCCCGGGCGTGGCCACCGAGGTCCTGGAGATCACCCACCACGGCTTCACGGACTGAGCGGCAGGACGGGACCGGGACCAGCAGGACGAGGCAGGGAGTACAAGCCATGGCCAAGGGAAGCAAAGGCGGCGCCGGCAAGAGCCTGGTCCGTGCCACCCTCGCGATCCACGAACCGCCGGTGGGCACGAGCACGACCCCCGGCGGGCTGATCAAATCCTTCGGGTTCGACTTCAACCCGGCGCAGCTCCAGCTCGGCCGCCGGGCCCAGTGGAAGGTCACCCCCACGGCGGCCGTCCGGGACGGCTCCGTACCGGAGTTCATGGGTCCCGAGCCCCGCGAGATGACCGTCGAGATCTTCCTCGACACCTCGGACCAGCCCGGCAGCAACACCGTCCTGAAGAAGGTCGAGTCGCTGCTGGAGTGCTGCGAGGTCACCACCAAGAGCATCGCCGCCAAGCAGCCCTCGCCGCCGTGGGTGGTCTTCCAGTGGGGTTCGTTCTCGACGGCCCGCTTCACCTCCTACGTGAGCAGCATCGACGTCACGTACTCGCTCTTCGGCACGACCGGCGTCCCGATCCGCGCCACCTGCCAGGTGCGCCTGCACGAGATCCCGAGCAAGACGAAGGGCCAGAACCCGACCTCCGGCGCCCTCACCGCGCAGCGCGTGCACCGGGTCGTCGCCGGTGACTCCCTCCAGTCGCTGGCCTGGCGCGAGTACGGCGACGCCTCCGCGTGGCGGTCCATCGCCGAGGCCAACGGCATCGACGACCCCTCCCGTCTGCCGACCGGCATCGAGCTGGTCCTGCCGGCCACCGAGGAGGTGCGCCACTAGTGGTCCAGTCCGCGTTCTCCAGCGTCATCCAGGTCACCCTCGGCGGCGGCCCCCTGCCCGTCGACATCGCGCCGCTCCTCGTCGACGGCTGGGTCGACCAGGGCCTCGGGGTGCCGGCCGCGTTCCGGCTCACCTTCCGCGACCCCGGCCGTCTGGTCCTCGGCAAGCTGGGCGTCAAGTTCGGCACTCCCGTCGTCCTCGCCCCGATCGCCGACGGCAAGGGCGCCTCCGACCCGCTCCTCACCGGCGAGGTGTGCGGCCTGGAGGCCGACTACGACGGCACCGGCTCCTTCACCGTCATCCGCGGCTACGACTTCGGCCACCGTCTGATGCGTCAGCGCCGCGTCGCCGCCTACCGCAACCAGAGCGCCTCCGACATCGCCCGCAAGCTGGCCGCCCAGGACGGCGTCCCGGTCGGGAAGATCCAGTCCACCAAGACCGTCTACGAGTTCATCAGCCAGGCCAACGTCACCGACTGGGACTTCCTCGCCCGGCTGGCCGACGAGAACGAGATGGTCATGTCGGTGGACGCCAAGGGCAAGTTCCAGTTCGTCAAGCCCGACCCCGCGTCCGGCGCCCCGCCCACGTCCACCCCCGGCGACAAGAGCCCGTTCGTCCTGGAGGCCGGCACCGACATCCTCCGGCTGCGCGCCGCCGTCACCGCCGCCGAGCAGGTCGCGACCGTCGAGGCGCGCGGCTGGGACGTGACGACGAAGAAGAAGCTCACCGCGACCGCGCCCGCCACGAGCAACCCGGGCATCAGCATCGGCACGACCCCCGGTGAGGCCGCCGCCAAGTTCAAGCCGGCCAAGCTGGTCGACGCGCAGACGCCGTACGACCGGCAGTCGGAGGTGCGGTTCGCCGCCGAGGCCCTCGCCGACGACGTCACCGGCTCCTTCGCCGAGCTGGAGGTCATCGCGCGCGGCACCCCGAAGCTCCGGCCCGGGCTGCCCGTCACCCTCGCCGACGTCGGCGCTCCCTTCGAGGGCAAGTACACCGCGACCTCCGTCCGGCACGTCTTCGGCGACGGCAAGCACTACGAGGCCTGGGTGACGGTCAGCGGACGGCAGTGGCGGTCCCTGTACGGGCTCTCCTCCGGCGGCGGCAACGCCTCCAACGGCCTGAACCTCCCCGGCACCGCCAACGCCCTGGTCACCGACGTCAGCGATCCGCTCAAGCAGGGCCGCGTCAAGCTCCAGTTCCCCTGGCTCGACGACGCCTACGTCAGCGACTGGACGCGCGTGGTGCAGTGGGGCGGCAAGCGCGGCGGCTCGATCTTCCCGCTCGACGTCGGCGACGAGGTGCTGGTCGGCTTCGACCGGGGCGCCCTCGACCACCCCTACGTCATCGGCGGCCTGTACAACGGCCGGGACAAGCCGACTCCCGTCAAGGACGTGCCCCTGCACGACGGGGCCCGCCAGCGGGCCTCCCGGCACACCCTGTCCGACCGCGAGGGCAACCGGGTGGACCTGCTCAGCCAGCGGACCGGCGGCAAACAGGGCGTACGGCTGACCAGCGGCGACGACAAGCTCGTCATCAACCTGGACCGGGCGCAGACCGAGATCACCGTGGACAGCAAGGGCGCCGTCAGCATCACGGGCAGCCGCTCGGTGTCCGTCAAGGCGGGCACCGACCTCACCCTCACCGCCGGCCGCAACATCGCCATCAGGAGCGGCGGCTCCCTCACCCTGCGGGGCAACCTGATCAACATCAGGTCGATGACGGGCATGGTGTCGGTCGACGCGGCGGGGCTGCTCAACCTCAAGTCGGGCGGCGCCGCCACGTTCAGCGCGGGAGCCACCGTCCAGATCAACTCCACCGCCAACGTGGGCATCCGGGCCGCCACCCTCATGCTCCAGGGCATGGTCATGGTCAACGCCAAGCCGTACCCGCTGCCGTGACGCGCGGACGGCACGCCGTGAGAATCAGGAAAAGGCAGGTGGCCCTCTGATGGCCGAGCAATTCGTCGGATCGGGCTGGGCGTTCCCGCTCCGCATCGGCCCCACCGGGGGCATCGCCCTGGTCAGCGGGGAGCGCGAGATCGAGGAGGCCATCCGGCTGATCCTCGCCACCGCGCCGGGCGAACGTCCGATGCGCCCGGAGTACGGCTGCGCCATCCACGACCTGGTCTTCGCCCCGGTCAACGAGGCGACGGCCGGACGCATCCAGCACGAGGTGTACACCAGCCTGGACCGCTGGGAGCCGCGCATCGAGGTCACCGACGTCGAGGTCACCGCCGGCGCCGAACAGGGCGTGCTCTTCATCGACGTCCAGTACGCGATCCGCGGCACGAACAATCCGCGCAGTCTCGTCTTCCCCTTCTACGTCATTCCGTCCCATGACGAGCCGGGTCTTCCCGGTCCGTCCGGTACGGCTTCCGAAAGCGACCGCTGATGGCCCTGCCCTCCCCGAACCTGGACGACCGCCGCTTCCAGCAGTTCGTCGACGACGCCAAGCGCTACATCCAGCAGCGCGCACCGGAGTGGACCGACCACAACGTCTCCGACCCGGGCGTGACGCTCGTCGAGACGGTCGCCCACATGGCCGACCAGATCGTCTACCGCCTCAACCGCGTCCCGGACAAGAACCACCTCGCCTTCCTCGACCTGGTCGGCATCCGCCTCTTCCCGCCGTCCGCCGCCCGCACGGAGGTCACCTTCTGGCTGTCCGCGCCGCAGGACGAGCCGGTGCTGCTGCCGGTGGGCACCGAGGTGGCGACGGTCCGCACGGAGAGCGAGGAGGCCGTCGTCTTCGCCACGGAACGCGAACTCACC
The DNA here is from genome assembly GCF_031456635.1 of Streptomyces sp. 3330. Taxonomy (NCBI): domain Bacteria; kingdom Bacillati; phylum Actinomycetota; class Actinomycetes; order Kitasatosporales; family Streptomycetaceae; genus Streptomyces; species Streptomyces sp. 3330. The sequence goes on along the minus strand of NZ_JAVDVA010000025.1, from coordinate 67,117 downwards.
GTCGTGCCGAGCCAGTTGAGTCATCTCGTCGTGCAGCACCGGGGCGAGCCGGTCACCGACAGGACCACCGACCTCGCCGAGGGCAAGGACCTGCTCTGCTTCGCCGAGGCGCCGCAGCCCGGCGACTGCATGCTGTTCGGCCTGAGCGCGGCCGTCCCGCACTGCGCAGTGGTCCTGGAACTGGACAGCCGCGTCGACGGCGTCGGCGTCGACCCGCGCCAGCCCCCGCTGGTCTGGGAGGCGTGGACCGAGGACGGCTGGCAGGAGTGCGAGATCGACCGCGACGGCACCGGCGGCCTCAACCGGCCCGGCGAGGTCGTCCTGCACATCACCGGCGGCCACGTCCTGTCCCGCTCCGGCGGCCAGGAGGCCGGCTGGCTGCGCTGCCGCGTCACCGAGCCCCTCCCCGGCCAGCCCTTCTACACGACCTCCCCGACCGTGCGGTCCGCCGAGGTGTTCACGGTCGGCGGCACCGCCCCCGCCGTGCACGCCGAGACCGTCTACGACGAGGCGCTCGGCGAGTCCACGGGCCTCCCCGGCCAGCATCTCGCCCTCGCGCACGCGCCCGTCGTCGGCGACGACCCGCCGCTCCTGCTGCAGACCGCAGAGCACGAGGGCTGGTCCGACTGGCAGGTCGTCCCGCACTTCGCCGCCTCCGGCCCCGACGACCGCCATGTCACCCTCGACGCGGCCACCGGCGAGATCGCCTTCGGCCCGTCCGTCCGCGAACCCGACGGCAAACTCCGCCAGTACGGCGCCGTCGCCCCCAAGGGCTCGGTCATCCGGGCCCGCCGCTACCGCACGGGCGGCGGCCGCGCAGGCAACGTGGCCCGGGGCGCGGTCCAGGTGCTCCGCACCTCCGTCCCGTACGTCTCGGAGGTCGTCAACCGGGAGGCCGCGCGCGGCGGGGTCGACGGCGAGACGGTGGAGGAGGCGAAACTGCGCGCGCCGATCACCCTGCGCGCCCAGGAGCGGGCCGTGACCCTGCGCGACTACGAGGAACTCGCCCGCCGCGCGGCCCCCGAGACCGCCCGCATCACCTGCCTGGAGGGACAGCCCGACGAGCACGGCTCCTACGCGGTACGGGTGCTCGTCGTCCCGCAGGCCGTACCGGACCCCGGCGGCCGCCTCCGCTTCGAGCAGCTGGTGCCCGGCGACTCCCTGCTGGACCGCATCACCCGCCACCTCGACGAACGCCGCCTGATCGGCACCCGACTGGCCGTCGGCCCGCCGTACTACCAGGGCGTGACGGTGGTGGCGACGGTGCACGCCTTCCGGGGCGTCGACACGGACCGCGTCCGCCGCCAGGCCCACGACGCCCTCTACCGCCACCTCGACCCGCTGACCGGCGGCGCGGACGGCAAGGGCTGGCCCTTCGGCCGCCCGGTGCAGTCGGGCGAGGTCTTCGCCGTCCTCCAACGCGTCCCGGGAGTGGAGCTGGTCGACCAGGTCATGCTGCACCCCGCCGACCCGCTGACGGGCAAGCGCGGCGAGGCGACCGACCGCATCGACCTGGCCGCCCCCGCCCTGGTGTTCTCCTACGACCACCGGGTGCGCGTGATCGGGGACGGCGCATGAGCGGCCCGGACGCACGGAAGGGAACGGCACGTTGAGAGGCTCGGTGGACGGACTCGGCTCCTCCGTCCCGATCGGCGCGATGCTCCCGGCCGTCTTCGCCGACGACGACCTGGCACAGCGCTTCGTCGGGGGCCTGGACGAGGTGATGGCCCCCATCCTCAACGTCCTCGACTGCCTGCCCGCCTACTTCGACCCGGCCCTGGCCCCGGTCGACTTCACCCGCTGGCTGGCGGGCTGGGTCGGCGCGGAGACCGACGGCACGGAACCCGAACCGAGGCTGCGGGCCGCGGTCGCGGCGGCCGCGTACCTGCACCGGGTGCGCGGCACCCGGCGCGGCCTGTCGGAGACGGTCCGGCTGGCCTTCGGCGTGGAGCCGGAGATCTCCGAGAGCGGCGGCGCCGAGTGGAGCGCCCGGCCGCTCGGCCCGGTCCCCGGCGAACCCCGGCCGCACCTGCACGTCACGATCCGGCTGCCCGACCCCGGTCCGGCGGACGAGCACCGCCTGGACACCCTCGTGGCCGCCGCCCGCCCCGCCCACATGCCGTACACGGTCAAGGTGACCGCCGCCGAAAGGACCCCGGAGAGATGACCACCCTGAACTGCGCCGAGTGCGGCACGCGGGCCGAGCCCGGCCAGTCGTTCTGCGACGCCTGCGGCGCCGTACTGAGCTGGACGGACCGCCCCTCGGCCCGCACCGGCGCGGGCACCGGGTCGGGCTCGGGGTCCGCGCCGGGCTCGGGGTCCGGGTCGGGCTCGGGGTCGGTCCCCGGGCCGGATGCCGGGTCCGCGACGGGCGACGGGGCCGGGGCGGGCTCGGCCCACGGCTCCGCCTCCGGGACGGGGGCGGCTCACGGGGCCGCTACGGCTTCCGCTCACGGAGCCGGAACCGGAACCGGGTCGGGCTCCGGGTCCGCATACGGCTCGGGCTCCGGCGCGGCGTCCGGGCCCGGGACGGTCACCGGCGCCGACTCCGGGGCCGTGAGCGGCGGCTCAGGGGCCGGGTACCGCTCCGCGGAGGGCACGCGGGAGCCGTCGGGCGCCGCGGCGCCGCAGGCCGGTGCCGTCTCCCGGACGGCTCCCGCCCCCGCCGCGCCCGCGCCCGCCCCCGCGCCCGCCGCCCCTCCCGCGGCCGCCCCCGCTCCCTCCGCCGGCTCCGGTACGGCGGTGGCGAACGCGTCGGCGCCCCCCGCGCCGCACGCCGCGCCCCACGCCACCCCTGAACCCACGGGCCAGGCCCCCACCCAGGCCCCCACCCAGGCCGCCACCCCGGCCGCCGCCGACGACGACTACGACCCGGACGACGAGGACACCACGGAAACTCCCCTGCCGGTCATCCCGCCGGAGGACGGCGCCGCCGCTCCGTCGGGCACCGCACCGGCCCCCGCGCACGCCCAGCCCGACGCGACCGCCCCCACCGCACCGGTACCGGCCGCCGCCCCCGCTCCCGCCCTCGGCGACACGATGGCCGCCCGGGCCCGCTCCCTCCTGGTGCCCGTCGCCGACGCGGAGCCACGCCCCGCCGCGCCCCCGTCCGTGGCGCCGGTGCTGCCGGGCCGGCCGGTCGCGGACCGGCCGCAGGTACGCGCGCCCGGCCCGGTCCAGGGCGAGCAGTACGGCGTCGCGTGCCCCTGGTGCGCCACCCCCAACAATCCCGACCGGCACTTCTGCGTCCGCTGCGCGATGCCGATGACGCTGGAGGACCGCTCCTCGACCCGCCTCCCCTGGTGGCGCCGCCTGTTCAACCGCAACGGCGCGACCCCCTGGGCCGGCGACCGCCCGCGTCTGCGCCGCACGTTCGACCGCGTCCTCAGCTGGGTGGTGGCGGCCGTCGTCCTCACCCTCCTGATCATCGCGGGGGTGAACACGCCGGCGGCGATCCAGGCCACCCGCGACCACTTCGCCAAGCGCGCGCCGGTCGCCCCGGACTCGTTCGCGGCATCCCGCTCCTACCCGGGGCACAAGCCGGAGCTGGCCTTCGACAAGATCAACAACAGCTGGTGGGGACCCGGCGTCTCGCAGTCGGGCGAGGGGGAGTGGATCGAGGCCCGCTTCGACGAGCCGACCCGCCTGCTGGACCTGATCATCACCTCGGGCACGTCGGTCCGCCCCGACCAGCTCAGCAAGTCGGCCCTGCCGCACCGCATCAAGGCGACGATCACCCTGAAGGACGGGAAGACGACGACCCGGGAGATCGTCCTGGACCAGAGCTCGGGCGGTCAGCGGCGCGCGTTCCGCGTGGGTGACGTCACCAAGGTCCGCTTCACCATCGAGTCGTCGTACATGGCCTCCGCGAGCAAGCAGGTCTCGATAGCCGAGATCGAGTTCTTCGGCCGGTCGAGCGCGAACTCCACGTGACGGCCTGACCTGGCACTTCAGGGCCCTGGTCGGCCGGGAGACTCCCCTCCCGGGCGGCCAGGGCCCTTCCCTTCGGGCGTGTCCTGGCGCGCGGCACCGGCCACGCCGGGCGGCGCGTACGGTGCCGACCCCGCAGGCCCTTGCCGACCGGGGCGGCCCCCGGCCCGTGCCGACCCCCGGCCCCCGCCGACCGGGGCGGTCCGGCGCGCCGCGCCTCACCCTTCACCGCGAGGGGCGACGCGCCCTCCTCGCCGCACGGTCGACCGCCCAGGCGTCCGCCACCGGGCCCAGGTGCCCGAGCTTGTCGGGGTTGACCACCAGCCGGACCGCCCGGATCCGCCCGTCGAGCACGTCGAGCGCCATGGTGTGGAGCACCCTGCCGTCCCGGTCCCGGAAGATCGCGCCGGGCTGGCCGTTGATCTCGTGCGGCTCGAAGGTCACGTCGACGCGGGCCACCAGCACGGCGGCGGTGGCGAGCACCCGGGCCACGTTCTGGGCGCCGCTGACGGCCCTGGCCAGCTGCGGGGCCTTGCCGCCGCCGTCGCCGACCATCGTCACGTCGGCGGCGAGCAGCTTCTGCAGGCCCGCGACATCGCCTTCGCGGAGGGCGTCGAAGAACCCGGACGCCAGTTCCTCCCGCTCCCTGCGGTCCGCCGCGAAACGGGGCCGGCCCTCGGCCATGTGCCGCCGGGCCCGCACCAGGAGCTGGCGGCACGCCGACTCCGACCGCCCCACGGCCACCGCGACCTCGGGGAAGCCGAACGCGAACACCTCCCGCAGCACGAAGACCGCCCGTTCGAGCGGGCTGAGCCGTTCGAGCAGCAGCAGGGCCGCCACCGACACCGAGTCCGCCAGCTCCGCCGACCGCGCCGGGTCCTCGTAGGGGTCGTCGATCAGCGGCTCGGGGAGCCACTGGCCGACGTACTCCTCGCGCCGGACGCGGGCCGAGCGCAGCACGTCGATCGACAGACGGGTCACCACGGCCGAGAGGAAGGCCTTGGGCGACCTGGGCGGGGTCGCAGAGGCCTCGAAGCGCAGCCAGGCCTCCTGGACGACGTCCTCGGCCTCCACGACGCTGCCGAGGATCCGGTAGGCGATCGAGAACAGCAGCGGCCGCAGCCCCTGGAACTCCTCGGTCCTGCCCATGCCGGCTCCTCCGTTGGTCACCCGGGCGGTCAGAGGCCGGAGCGGCCCCACGCGACGAACGCCGCGCAGGCGAGATAGACCAGGTTCAGCAGCACCAACCCGGTCTCGCCGAGGCGGCCGTGGGTCATCATCGCGCCGACCATCAGCACGATCCAGCAGGCGGCGGTCACCGGCACCAGAATCGGCGCGATGCCGAGCGCGGCGGGCAGGATCAGGCCCGCCGCGGCCAGCAGTTCCAGGATGCCGAGCGTCTTGACGAACGCGACGCCGACGCCCGCGGTCCACCCCCCGCCGTGCGCGGCGGCCAGCGTCTCCTTGGGCACGAACGTCTTGGTGAGGCCACCGGCCAGAGCGACCGCGGCCAGCAGTCCGGCGGCGATCCACAGCGCGAGGTCCATCGTCCACTCCTTGATCGAGGCTCGGTTCTTCCCGCACCTCCTGGGACGAAACAGCGCCTCCGCCTGTGACATCCCCACCCGGCGGACAAGGGCGTGAGCGGACCGCATCGCGGGGCGCACCCGGAAAACGAACGAGTCCCACCCCGTGTGACACGGGATGGGACTCGATCGAACTGGAGCGCCGGGCAGGCCTTGCACCTGCATTTCCCCGCAGGAAGCGGGGCGTCTTTCCTTAGACGACCAACGCAAGAGTTCGTTCACCGTTTTTGTTTCCGGTGACCGGCTCAAGATCAAGCTTACCCCATCTCCGGGGTGCTCTTGACCATGTACATCGTCAGGCCGGACGGCCCGTCAGGCGACGTCGCCGACCTTCAACTCGGGCCCCACGACCAGGGTGACGACGCCCGGGGCGGCCGAGGCGTCGGCGGTGGCCTTCCGGCCGGGCAGCCGGGAGGCGAGGACGGCGGCCTGGGCGTCGAGGCCCGTCGGATAGGTGACGGTCGTCCTGGTCACCGTCCCGGGGGCGTTGCCCGTGCCGGTGACGGTGTATCCGGCGTCCTTCAGCTTCTCCGCGACGGCGGCCGCGCGTCCGGAGACGCCGGTGCCGTTGAGCACCTGGACCCGCACGCTGGAGGCGTACACCACGTTCTTCTTGGCCGCCTCCAACTGCGGCTTGGTGACCTCCTTGTCCTTGGCCAGGGAGGTGAACAGGTCGGCGGCCTGCGGGTACTGCCAGACCACGTTGGCCTTGTCGGTCGGCTGGTCCGCCTCACGGCCGTAGTTGGGCACGGTGAGGAAGCTCAGCCGGTCGCTCGGGATGCCCTTGAGCTCGTCGGCGAGCCCGTACAGCGGCTTGATGCCCGCCATGTCGGGGTCGGTGGTGAGCGACTTGGTGATCGACTGGAGGAAGCCGTACATGGCGTCGGGGCTGGTGAGCTTGGACTTGGCCTTCTTGGCCAGGGCGTCCATGAACTCCTGCTGGCGCCCGATGCGTCCGATGTCGGACCCGTCGCCCACGCTGTAGCGGACCCGGACGTAGCCGAGCGCCTTCTCGCCCTTGACGGTCTGGCAGCCGGCCTCCAGGTCCAGGTGGGACTTCTCGTCGTGGATGGCCTGCTTCGGGCAGACCTCGATGCCCCCCAGCGCGTCGACCATGCCCTTGAAGCCGGAGAAGTCGACCGACATGAAGTGGTCGATGCGCAGCCCGGTGTTGGCCTCGACGGTCTTGATGCTGCACGCGGCGGCCTCGCCGACCTTGCCGTTGCTGCCGCCGAGCGCGAAGGCCTCGTTGATCTTGTAGTGGTGGGGCGAGGACGAGGTGCCGTCCCCCTTCTCACAACTGGGTATCTGCACCCACGAGTCGCGGGGGAAGGACACGACCGAGGCCCACTTACGGTCGGCCGGGATGTGCAGCACCATCAGCGTGTCGGACTGCATGGTGGTCAGGTCCTTGCCGTACTTGGCGTTGGCGCCGTCGCGGCTGTCGGATCCGACGATCATGATGTTCTTGGAACCGGGGCTGAGGTTCTCGGGCCGGTTCTCGCCCAGCTTGTCGTCCACGTCGGCGGAGTTGATGTTGTTGTTCAGGTCGTTGTAGACCCAGGCGCCGACCCCGCCCACCGCGAGCACGACGACGGACGTGACGCCCGCGCCCCACGCGACGATCCGCCCGCGCCTGGTGAGCCGCGTCCGGCCGGGTCCGCCCGTCCCGCCACCGGGTCCGGCCGTCCTGCCCCTGCCGCCGCGGCCGGCCGCCTCCAGCGGAGTACGCCCACGCCTCCTCGTCCCGCTCACCGGCGCTCGCTCCTCCGTCTCGGCTGTTTCACCCCGTACACCGTGCTCGGATCGTCGGCGTGGTCGCCGCCGAACGTCGGAACCCTACACGCGTGCAGGAATACGTCTGAAAAGCACAGATGACTCAGGAGACTCACAGAGCCACCCGAGGGTTGCCCCCGGGGGCAGGCGGCCCGACCGCCGCCGCCCGGGGGTGGGGCAGGAGGGAGGCACACCGCCGGCCCTCCTGCCCTGGCGTCGCCGACGCCCCTGTGGACTACGGCGCGTTGATCAGGTCGACCGGCGGGACCGAGACCGTGCGGGCTCCCTCGGTGCCGCCCAGGACGACCTTGCGCAGGGAGACGTTGTTCTTGGTGTCGGTCTCCTGGAGGCGGTGCGCCGGGTTGGCGATGACCTGGATGTAGTAGGTGCCGTTCGGCAGGCCGGTGATGTCGAAGGACTGGCCGGGACGGTACTGGGTGTACGTGTCACCGGAGCCCACGTCGAGGACCTCCCGCACGGAGATCGAGTTCTGCTGACCGCAGGCGGTCGACAGATCGGTGTTGTACGGGTGCCAGTTGGCGTTCTTCACCGTGTAGTCGATGGCGTCGGTGTTGGCGAGGCAGAACGCCTCCTTGCCGCTCTTGACGATCTCCTTCTGGTCGGCGGCCAGCAGCCGGTAGCTGGCGAAGTCGGTGAAGTGCCAGTGCTCGTGGCCGACGCGCGGGTCCCACTCCATGGTTCCGGCGGGCGCGTAGCCGACCTGCTTGCCCTTGGCGTCGTAGAAGTACTGGTACGAGTCCATCAGGTCCGCGCCCGGCTTGCGGAAGCCGTCCACGACGAGCGGTGCGGGGCCGGCGTTCCAGACGTTGGCGCTGAAGGCGAGGTAGTCCTTGCCCGCCACGTCGCCGTCCTCGCCGTCGGTGACCGCGATGTCCCAGGCCGGCAGCGAACGCAGGTCCGGCTTGGGCACGTTGGCCGGCACGCCCGCGCGCCCGGTGGGCCGCGCGGCGGCGGACTTCAGCGCGGGCGCGATCCGGGAGCCGTCGGTGTGACCGGCGCCGTCGCCCAGGTGGTGGGCGAGGCCGCGGGCCTCCAGGGCGTGCGAGAGCGCGGAGGGCGTGGGAGCGTCGGCGCCACGGGGTCCGTAGTGATGACCGCCCCCCGTGCCGGCCATGCCCTGCATGCCCTGCATGCCCTGCATGCCCTGCATGCCCTGCATGCCCTGCATGCCCGCCGACCCGTGCATGCCCGCCATGTCGTGCGACGCGCCGTGGCCGCCGGCGGCGGCACCGTGGGAGGTGAGGCCCGCGCCGCCGCCCTCGCCCGCGCCGCCGCCCTCGCCGTCGCTGACCTCCCGGACGGTCAGCGCGATGGTCGGGCGGTCGTCGGGGATGCCGAACAGGTCGCGGTACTTCTTCGCGACTCCCACCTTGACGGTGTACTCGCCCGCGGCCAGGTCGACCGGCCGGTCGTAGTCGAAGGCGGAGGTGTTGGCCGCCCAGCCCTTCTCCACACCCCACACCGAGCCGAGCGTGAAGGGGTTGGTGGAGCAGCTCTCCGGATAGTGCGAGGTGGCCGGGGCGTCCGGACGCAGCCGGCCGGAGGCGTTGTTGAGGCAGAAGGTGCTCTTGCTCTTCTGCACCTCCACCCCGGCCGCGTTCTTGATGGAGACCTCCAGGAAGTCCGGGAGGCCGCCGAAGTCCTTGACGAGCCCGGCGGGCAGCGTCTTCGTCGTCACCTTCGTCCCGTTGCGCAGGATCTGCTGGGCGACGATCGGGTCCTTGTACGACTTACGGGTCACCTTCAGCTCCAGCGGAGCGTTGTCGACGGTGACGTACGTGCCGAGGTCGAGGTAGACCCCGGAGTTCCCCTCGTACCGCTCGGCGGTCACGGCCTTGGACGCGGCGACGAGCTTGAGCTTCGGCGTCCCGGCCGGGCTCGCGGGCGCGGCCCCCGCGCCGGGAGCGGACCCGGCGACGGCGGCCACGACGGTGAGCGCGGCCCCGGCGGCGAACGCCGCGCGCTTGAGGCCCTTGCGGTGATGCGATCTGGTCATCGGTTCCTCGTCTGCGAGTGCCATGGTCAGTGGCATCGGACTGGACAGCCCACGACCCGACCGGCACTGCAGACGCACCCCACGCGCCCCGGCCGGAACTGTGAGCACCCTGTGAGAGCCCCAAATGACCTGCCGGGGTTGCCTGTTGCTGCGAATCAGCCGAAGAACCCAGGCAGATCCCGCGGCCCGGCGACGACGGCACCCCACCCGCACGACCACCCCCGCCCCGTCCGCGGAACGGCACGGCGCCGGGTGTCAGAGATGAACCACGACAGTGGAGTGGAAGCGCTGTACGGCGTCGTCGACGCTGCGGATGAATCCGGACTCGGCGTTGCCGCGACCGCTGCCCATGCCCTTGACGAGGGTGAGCCGGAATCCGGTGATCCGCGCCCCGTTCTTGGGCAGCAGGTCCGCCGGCTCCGGGCGGAGCCGCTCCAGAGTGCCCCGCGGCCCGCCCGGTCCGTCCTCGACCAGGGCCTCCACGTGCAGGTCCGCCGGCGCTTCCGCCAGGCGCCGGAGGAGCCGCTTGACCCAGGTCAGCGGGTAGCCCTGGTCGGGGACGGGGACCTCCACGGACGTACGCAGCCTGCCGGTGCGCAGGTCCGCGCCGACTGCCAGCACCCCGGACATGCCCTCGATCCGTAGTTCCGCCTGCACCTTCCCCTCCGCGCACAGTTCGTCGGCCATGCGCGCGCGGCGGGCGCCGGGGTCGGCCCCCCGCCGGGCGCGCTGAACGGGCAACACCTTCTGCCCGAGCTCACCGCCGAGACCCAGACAGACCTGCCGGATGAGCCGCTCCCAGCTCTCGACGACCTCCAGGGCCCGCACGTCACCGGGGCACAGCGTCTCGTCGTCGATGCCCTTGCGCACGGGGACCCAGGCCGCGCCCATGTTCTGGAAGCCGTGGCAGCCGGAGTTGTCGTGCTGGAGGTAATGCAGGAGTTCCTGGAGCAGCCAGGCGTGCGCGCTGTTACCGACGCCCTCGTGCCGGATGAGCAATTGCGCCTGGTGGGCCACCTCGGCCCAGGACAGATGACGGAGGGCCACCTTGTGCTTGCGCCTGCCGTCGATCTTGACGTCGACGAGCGGCCTGCCTTCCAGCGCGACGTCGTTGGAGATGGTGATCACGGCCTCGTAGCCCCGCCGCGTGGCGATGTCCATGTAGGCCTGCACCTGCTCGGGGCGCAGTGCGTTGCCATTGGTCTTGGTCTCGACCAGCGCCGTCCACAACTTGCCGGCGCGCTCGACGCGGATGACGCCGTCGGGACGCCGCGGGGTGTCGCCGTGCGGCAGGGACACCTCGGTGAAGGTCTCCATGCGGCCCGCCGGTGCACCGAAGGCGGCTGTGAGCCGCCGCCCGAACTCCGGGACCTGCGCCATCACCGACAGCAGTACCGAGGTCGCGCGGGTCTCCCGGTCCCGGTCGTTCTTGAGCGCGGAGACCGGGAAGAGCCGAGCGCCCCTCCACGACTCGTTCTCCGCCAGGGACTTCCTCGGCGTCTTCGGCAGGGTGATCTTCTTCTTGGCGGTGCGGGGCCGCGCGGTGGCCCTGTCCGGCTCGGCGTCGTCGGCCGCTCGGCGGGGGGCGGGCACGGCCGGGAGCGGTTCGGGCGTGAACTGGGTGACCTCGACGTTGGGGGCGACCGGGGCGGAACCGTCGGCCCCACCCGAGACGGACGGGCCCGAGACAGCGACGCCGGACGCGGAGGCAGGAACGGGTTCGGAGGCGGGATCGGTGTCGGACTCGCCGCCGAGGGCGGACAAGGCTTCGGCGTGGGTGGCGTCCGTCTCGTCGGCGTCGTCGTCGATGTCGACGCCGAAGTCCATCGCAAGGCCGGCCAGACCGGTGTCATATCCCTGCCCGACCGCGCGGAACTTCCACTCGTCCCCACGCCGGTACAGCTCACCGAAGATGAACGCGCTCACCGAGCCGGCGTCCTCGATGGCGAACCGCAACAAGTCCTCCCCCGCTCCGTCGGCCACCGTGACCCGCAGGTCCTCCAGTTCACCGAAGCGGGCGCCCTCGTACCGGCTGGCGGCGACGACGATCCGCTCCACCTCGGCCGGGATCGCTGTCAGGTCGAACCCGATCCGGTCCTCACTGCCCTCGCCCGAGGGCACTTTGCCCAGCAGTTGCACGCTGCCGTCCGGGGCGACCGGGTGGTTGTAGAAGTAGAAGTCGGCGTCGCTGCGCACCTTCCCCTTCTCGTCGAGCAGAAGTACGGAGACATCCGCGTCGCCTTCGCCGGTCGAACTGGCCCACCCCAGGCTCACGACCACCGAGTCCGTGTTCTCGCTCAGAGCCGCCAACCCCACGTTGGCACCCTTGACCATCTCGTGCACTAGCCCCCCTAGCGACCACACCGATGTGACGCGCGCCACATGTGACGCACGGTGAGACTCTAGTGCCAGGAGGGTGGATCTCGGGTCGATCCGCCGGAAATCCGCTCGGGGCGGCCGGAGAGGCTGAAGCCGTGCGGAGCGGGAGCCGGCGAACGGGGAGGGAGTGTCCGCGTTCATCGGGAAGCGGCACGGGTGGGGGCACGTGCGTCGGCCTTCGCGTACGGCGGTCGATGGCCGGCGGTGGGGTCGGGGCGGGTTGCGGGTCTCGGTCGTAGCATCTGCCGTATGGCGGACTGGGTGACCCGGCCGGCCACGGCGGAGGACGTCGAGGCCGTGGCGGAGGTGCGGGCGGTGGCGATGCGGGCCGATCTGGAGCGGCTCGGGCGCTACGACGAGCACCGGGTGCGGCAGCGGCTGCGCGACGGGTTCGTGCCCGCGCACACACGTATCATCGAGCTCGACGGCGTCCTCGCCGGGTGCGTGGCCCTGCGTCCGGCGGACGAAGCGCACTGGCTGGAGCACTTCTATCTCGCGCCGCACGCCCAGGGGCGCGGTATCGGGACCGCCGTCCTGCGGGACCTGGTCGGGACGGCCGATCGGTCGGCGCTCCGGCTGCGCGTCGACGTCCTCCAAGGCAGTTCGGCCCGCCGTCTCTACGAACGGCACGGCTTCACCTTCGAGTACGAGGACGCCGTGGACGTGGTCCTGGTGCGCGCACCCCGCCCCTGACACCCCCCACACCCCGGCGCCGTCCCCGGTCCGGGTGGTTCCTCGGCGGGTTCGGGGCGGGGAGGCGCGGGCGGCTTCATCATGAGCCGGTGTTCCGCTTCCTTCGCTCCCCTCGTGCCGTCCGGGCGCCGCTGACCGCGCTCCTCGTCGCCTGTGCCCTGGTCGCCGGGCCCGCCTCCGTGCCCGTCGGGCGGGGGGTCGGCGCGCCGCCGGGGGCCTTCGGGGCGTACGTCGGGTACGACGACGCCGGTGTGCGGCGGATCGCGGCGCTCGACGGATGGCTCGGGGCGGCAACTCCCCGGGTCGGGCACGCGTATCTGCCGGGCGACCGGTGGAGCAACATCGAGGGGGCGCCGGGGTATCTGGAGTACTGGGCGCGGTGGCGGCGCGAGCGCGCCGACCGGATGTTCGTGCTCAACGTGCCGATGCTCGAGCGCACCGAGGAGCACGTGCCCGACCAGGTCGTGCGGGACGAGCTGCGCGCGGGGGCGCGCGGGGAGTACGACGAGCACTTCCGGGTGCTCGCCCGGCGGCTCGTGGCGCTCGGGGTGCCCGATGCGGTGCTGGTGGTCGGGTGGGAGATGAACGGCATCACCTACACCCACCGGTGCGGGCCCGACCCGGAGGCCTGGAAGCGGTACTGGGCGCGGATCGTCGACGCCGTGCGGTCGGTGGACGGCGGGCAGCGGTTCCGGTTCGAGTTCACGCCCAGCCGCGGGCCGGACGCCGTCCCCTGGAACGAGTGCTATCCCGGGGACCGGTACGTCGACGTCATCGGCATGGACGCCTACGACCAGCCGCACGGCATGTCCTTCGAGGAACAGGTCGCCGAGCCGTACGGCCTCGCCGCGCACGTGCGGTTCGCGCGGGCGCACGGCAAGCCGGTCTCGTATCCCGAGTGGGGGCTCTACCGCAACGGGGACAACCCGGAGTACGTGCGGGGCATGCTGACCTGGTTCGCCGAGCACCGGCCGCTGTACCAGACCATCAGCGACTACTGCCCGCACGGTGTGTGGCGGTGCTCCGGCAATCCGCGGTCGTCGGCCGTCTACCGGTCGCTGGTCGGGGGGCCGTTCGGCTGAACCCGGCCGCCACGCGGGCCGCGTGCCGCCGTCGGCCGCCCCACCGGTCCGATGATCCCAAGATGGGACGAGATCACCACGCGCGCCGCCCACGCACGCGGGCGCGCCTCCGTGGCGCGACCGGGGCCGCCCTGTTCGCCCTCCTGCTGCTCGCGCTCGCCGCCGTGCCCGCGGGAGCCAGGAGCGACGGGGCCCACGGCGACGGATTCCGCAGCGACGGGTTCCGCAAGGAGGCCGCGCGTGCCGTCCGCGCGCACGAGCGGGCTCGCGAGCGGGTCGACCGGCTGCGCGAGTCCGACGCCTCTCCCTCGGAGGTCAAGGACGCCGAGCGGCGCCGCAAGGCGGTCCGCGCCGGACTGTGGGACCTGCTGTGGGCCGGCGGACGGAGCTCCGGCGACCCGGTCGCCGTCGACCCGTCCGGGCAGGGCAGCCGCTGTCCGTTCGGCGACCGGAGCCGCCCGCCGGAGCGGCGCGCGCACTCCTGGACGGCCCCGACCCGCCGCTACTGGCTCTCCGCGGGCTACGCCGCCAAGGGCTCCCGCTGGGCCCACCGGCACACCGGCCAGGACTTCGCCGTGGACTCCGGCACCCCCGTGTACGCCGTCGGCTCCGGCACCGTCCGCGCCACGACCTGCGGCGACGGCTTCGGCAACCAGGTCGTGATCCGCCACCGCGACGGCTACTTCACCCAGTACGCCCACCTGTCGCGCATCGACGTGCGCAAGGGCGGTCGCGTGACGGCCGGTCAGCGCATCGGCCTGGCCGGCGCGACCGGCAACGTCACCGGCCCGCATCTGCACTTCGAGGTGCGGATCACCCCGTACGCCGGATCGGCCGTGCCGCCCCTGCCCTGGCTGCGCCGCAAGGACGTCGAGGTGACCGGCGCGCCCGCGCTGCCCTGACCGCGGGCGGCGGCCGGGTGCGACCGGGGACGGACGGACTACGCCTGCCGGGGGCGGTAGGCGGACAGCGCCCAGATCACGAACACGTCGATGGCGATCTGGATGACCGCCCAGAACGGCGCGTACGGCAGGAACAGGAACTGGAGGATGAGGCTCAGGGAGGCCAGCGCGATGCCGCTGATCCGGGCCCACCCGGCCCACTCGCCACCGCTGAGCAGCCCGTAGCCGGTCAGCACGGCCACGACGCCCACGATCACCAGCACCCAGCCCCAGGCGGTGAGGTTCATCTCGTAGGCGTACTCGGCGATCCGGGTGTACACGTCGTTCTCGGCGATCGCGGCGATGCCCTGGAACACGGCGAGGAAGCCGCTCACGAACATGAGCACCCCGCCGAAGACCACCCCGCCGGTGACCAGCCCACCTCCCGTCGGCGGGGGCGAGACCGGGCCCGGCGAGCCGGTGCCCTGGTGGGACGGGTCCCACACCCGGGGCCCTTGCGACGGCTGGGAGTGCGACTGGTCGCTCATGGCGCCACCCCGTCTCTGTGTCGGTGTCCTGCACTGCACCGACCCTCCGTCCGGACGGGGACCGCCACCACGGGGGTGCGCCGTACGGGTGACCCGGCATGCGGACGGACGGGACCGCGCCTTCACTGGAGGCAGGCCCGCAGGACCTCTCAGGAGGAGACAAGATGCCACGCACCAAGGGCGTGCTGCTGACGGCGGCGGCGATCTGCTGCGCCACCGTGCTCACCGGCTGCTCGGACGACGACACCCCCTCGTCGGTGTCGTCCGCGGCCAGCAAGGCCGCCTCGGCGGCCGAGTCGCTGGGCAGGGAAGCCACCGCGGCCGCGTCCTCCCTCGCCTCGGACTTCGCCTCCGACCTCGCCACCGGGGCGGCGTCCGCGCTCGCCTCGGCGACCGCGGAGGCGGGCCGCGAGCTGGGCGAGATCAAGGACGGCGTCGACGTGAAGTCCGACGTGGGACTCGGCACCCCGGGCACCGACAAGGACGGCCGGGCCACCGTCGAGGTCACCGTCTCCAACACCACCGACGCGTCGAAGTCCTTCGCCGTCCAGATCGACTTCACCGACGCCTCCGGCAACCGGCTCGACACGGTCGTCACCACCGTCTCCGACGTCGCCGCCGGCAAGACCGGCAAGGAGACGGCCCACAGCAACCGCACCCTGTCCGGCCAGGTGAAGGCGGTGGTGGCCCGGGCGGTGCGGTACTGACGCGGACCGCGGAGACGTCCGTCGCGGGCCTGCTGCTGCGGGAGATCGTCACCGACCCGCACCGTCTCCCCGAACATCTGGCCCTGTTCGCGGTACGCCACCTCGGTCCGGTGGCGTACCGCACGACCGCGACCGAACCCCCTCCGACCCGGGCGCGGGTGCTCTCCCGGGGCCGCCGCGCCACGGTCACCGAGGGCGCGTTCGTGGGCGGCCCGTTCCTCGTGCTCATCCCGGTCGCGTTCTGCGCCGCCCTGCTCCGCCAGGCCCGCACGATCCTGGAACTGGCCGCGCTGACCGGCCGGAACCCGACGGAGCGGGACCGCGCGGCGGAACTCCTGGTCCTGCAGGGCGTGTACGCCGACGTCCCCGCTGCCCGCGCGGGCCTGGCGGCCCATACCGCCGACCGCCCCGACCACCCCGGCCGCCCGGGCCCGCCCGGCTCGACCGGCCGTCGCGGCCGCGCGGCCGCCCTGTGGACCCTCACGCTGCGCATGGCCCGGCTGCTCGGCCTCCTGACGCCCACCGGCCCCGGCGGTCCGCCCCGCCGGTCGGTGCGCGCGGCGCGCTGGCTGCTGCTCGCCGCCGTGATCGTCGTCGGCATGGCCGCCCCGCTCGTCTGGCTGCCCTACATGGCCGACTCCTACGACCGCGCCACCACCCGGCTCAACGACCGCGCCGTCCGCTTCTACTTCCCGCAGGCCGGGGCGGACGACGACGCGTCCCCGCCCCGGACCCGGCGCCGCCCCGACCCGGCCGCCCTCGCCGGCGCGGGCCGCGCCCTGCTGTCCCTGCTGGTGCCTGCGGCCCTGGCCGTGGGCGTGCTCGCCTCCGACCTGCGCATCGCGGGCGGCAACTGGCCGGTCCTGACCCTCGTCCTGACCGCCGCGTCTCTGGGCACGGGAGCGGTGTGGCTGTGGCGCCGGCACCGGAGGCGGCGGCCGGGCTAGCGGCTCCGCGCGCTCCTCGCGCGTGCGAACTCCCTCAGGAACAGCGCCTCCACGTGGGCCATGTGCTCGATCTCGGACGGGTCGACGCTCTCGTCGGGGGCGTGGATGAGGCAGCGGGGTTCCTCCACGCCCATGAGGATGATCTCGGCGCGCGGGAAGGCGGAGGCGAGGACGTTGCACAGGGGGATGGATCCGCCCTGGCCGAGAAAGGCGAGGGGTTTGCCGTAGACCTCCCGCACGGCCGTCCCGAGGGCGGTGTACGCGGGGCCGTCGGTCGCGGCGCGGAAGGGCGATCCGGTGCCCTCCGGCTCCACGGTGACCTTCGCGCCCCAGGGAGCGGCCTCGGTGAGATGCCGCTTGAGTGCCTCGCGGGCGGCGTCCGCGTCCGTGCCGGGCGGGACGCGCAGGCTCACCCGGGCGCGGGCGGTGGCCGGGACGGCGGCCGCGGAGCCGACGACCGGCGGGCAGTCGATGCCGAGGACGGTGACGGCGGGCCGCGCCCACAGCCGGTCGGCGACCGTGCCGGTGCCGGTGAGCGATACGCCGTCCAGCACACCGGCGTCGGCGCGGAACCGGTCCTCGGGGTAGCCGGCGCCCTCCCATGTCCCGTCACAGACCAAGCCGTTGACGCGGGTCGAACCGGTGACCGGGTCGCGCAGGGTGGAGAGCATCTGGATCAGTGCCGCGAGGGCGTCGGGAGCCGGGCCGCCGAACATGCCGGAGTGCACCTCGCCCTCCAGGGTGCGGACGGTGACGACGAGGTTGGCGAGGCCGCGCAGGGTGACGGTCGCGGTCCCGGTGCCGACCTCCGCGTTGCCGGTGTCGCACACCAGCAGGGCGTCGGCCAGGAACTGCTCCGGGTGCCGGCCGACGTACGCCTCCAGTCCGCCGGTGCCCTGCTCCTCGGAGCCCTCCGCGACGAACTTCAGCCCGACCGGCACGTCCTCGCCGAGTGCGCGCAGCGCGGTGAGGTGCATGACGATGTTGCCCTTGCAGTCGGCGGTGCCGCGCCCGTACCAGCGGCCGTCCGCCCGCTCGGTGAGCGTGAACGGCGGACTGTTCCAGGCGGTGTCGTCGAGCGGGGGCTGCACGTCGTAGTGGCAGTACAGCAGGACGGTGGGCGCGCCGGGCGGGGGCGGGCGGTGGCCGAGGACGGCGTGGCTGCCGTCCGGCGTCTCGGCGAGGTGGACGTCCCGCAGACCCGCCCGGGTGAAGGCGTCGGCGACCCACTGCGCGGCCCGCGTGCACTCCTCGGGCGGGTACTGGCGGGGGTCGGCGACGGAGGGGATGGCGACGAGCTCGGCGAGGTCGGCCTTCGCCCGGGGCATCAACGCGGCGATGCGCGCGGCCAGTCCGGTCGCTTCGGATGCGGAAGAGGTCATCGTCGTCACCGCCTCACCGTGTCGTCGGTCTCCAGGTCGTCCAGCCGGTCCTGGAAGTCGTCGAGCTTCTGCGGGCAGTAGATCTCGATGATCTTCGCCTCGGCCCGCAGCGCCCTGGTGTCGCCGACGACCGGCCGCTGGCCGACGAACGCGGCGCCGTTGGAGACGTTGATCTTCCACAGCGCCGACTTCAGGGCGCCGCCGGGGTTCTCGCAGACGATGCCCCCGTCGGTGCCCAGGGCGCGGACGATGGTGTCGGTGTCGGGGCGCGGGTATCCCGCGTCGACGGCCGCGTCGGCGAGCTGGTTCGCCTTGTCCGTGGCCTTGTTGGTCTTCCTGACGGTCTCGTAGTTGACGAGGCCGATCACGACGAACGCCAGCAGCACGACGATCGCGCCGACGTAGATCCACTTGTGCTCGGAAGCGAACCGGGTGGGACTCATGACGCCGCCTCCTCGCGCGCGGCCTCCGTCTTCCAGTCCGGCTTGCGGAACTTCAGGAAGGCCCAGGGGATCAGCAGGCCGAGGATGCCCAGGCCGCAGCCGATGATGAGGACGTACGACCACACGCTGCCGCCGCCGAACTGCGAGGGCGGCACGAAGCCGATGACCATGGCCGCGGCCGAGGCCAGCAGACCGACGGTGCACAGCACGTTGAGGGCGGGGACGCGGTAGCCGCGCGGATGGTCGGGCTGGTTCCTCCGCAGGCGCATCGCCGCGACGAACATCAGCAGGTAGACGATGAGATACACCTGCGTGGTGATCGTCGAGAAGATCCAGTACACGCTGGAGACGTTCGGGATGAACGCGTACCCGAGCGCGATCACCGTGGTCACGACGCCCTGCGTCACCAGGATGTTCTGCTGGACGCCGAACCGGTTGAGCCGCTGCAGGAACGGCGGCAGATAGCCCTCGCTGCGGGAGATCTCCAGCAGGCCCTTGGACGGTCCGGCGAGCCAGGTCAGCATCCCGGCCAGCGACGCGGAGATCAGCATGACCGCCGCGATCGGCGTCATCCAGCCGATGTGGAAGTACGAGAAGAAGGAGTCGAAGGCCTGCATCACCCCGGCGGTCAGGCTGGTCTGGTCGGCCGGGACGACCCAGCTGATGGCCAGCGCGGGCAGGATGAAGATCAGCAGCACCAGGCCCATGGCCAGGAACATCGACTTCGGGTACTCCTTCGCCGGATTCTTCAGCGAGGACACGTGGACGGCGTTCATCTCCATGCCGGAGTACGACAGGAAGTTGTTCACGATCAGCACCAGGCTGGCCAGGCCGGTCCACTCCGGCAGCAGGTGACTCGCCGTCATGGGCGCGGCGGAGGGGTTGCCCTGGGCGAGGAAGACCATGCCGAGGACGACGAGGATCGTGCCGGGGACGAGGGTGCCGATGACCAGGCCCCAGCTGGACAGCCCGGCCAGGGCCTTGGTGCCGCGCGAGGAGACCCACACGCCCGTCCAGTACAGGACCATGATTACGATCGCCGTGTAGAGGCCGCTGGAGGCGAGGGACGGATCGATGATGTACGCGAGGGTGCTCGCCACGAAGGCCAGCAGGCTCGGGTAGTAGAAGATCGTCATCGCGAACTGGCACCACACGGCGAGGAAGCCGAGCGGCTTGGACAGGCCCTCGCTCACCCAGCGGTACACGCCGCCGTTCCAGCCCGAGGCGAGTTCCGCCGACACCAGCGCGGTCGGCAGCAGGAACACGATCGCCGGTACGAGGTAGAGGAACACGCAGGCCAGGCCGTAGACGGCCATCGTGGGGGCGGCACGCAGACTGGCGACGGAGGCCGTCGTCATCAGGGCCAGGGTGAGCCAGGTCAGCCGTGGCGCGTCGACCACTCTCGCCCGGGTCTTCTCCGCCGCGGCCGACGGTTGCCGACCGGCGGGTACGTCCATCGAGGCCATGCGCCCTCCCTGCGGTGCGGTCCGGTCTCCCGCCAGCCTGTGGTGGCCGGGGGCGGCGCGCAGGGCGGGTAGGCCGTTCAGGTGACGGGGCGTGCCGTACGGCGACCCGGAGTGCGGCCGGATCCGCGCGGACGCACGCTGGGTGCGGTCGGCCCGGTGACCGGCGCGGCGCTGGCCGGCCGGCGCGACGACGTCGTCTGACCGGCTGCGTCCGACCTGCTGCGTCCGATCGGCGGCTCAGGCCATCCAGAAGAAGACGGCCGTCATCCGCTTGTCCTCCAGCGTCGTACCGGAGTAACCGGACGCACTGTGCACGAGGTTGGCGTGGTACAGGAGCAGCCGGTTGCGCTTGTGGGGGACCCGTACGTCCTCCTCGAAGGCGTCCGGCGCGACGAACCGGGTGCCGAGCGCCTCGACGAGGTTGTGGTGCGGAGCCTGGACGACGTTGCCGCCGAGCCGTCCGCCGGGCAACGACTGCCGGTAGAAGCTGGTCCCGCAGTCCTTGGGGACCGCCGGGTTGAGGTACAGCACGGCCGCGTACCGGCACAGTGCCCGCGAGTCGGAGTGCGGCCGGGGCGTGCTCTCGCCCTCCCCCACCACCTGGACGCAGTTGTGGTTGAGGGTCCCGCCGCCGGGCGCCCGCTGCACCCACAGCTTCCCGGCCCCCGTCGCCTTCCTCACCAGCCGCTCCACCCGGCCGAGTTCACCGGGTTCGAGACCGGGCATGGTGCGCAGCCCCGGCCAGCTCTCGTCGGTGTACGGGTAGCCCTTGACCCAGTCGTCCTTGGCGAGACAGCGCTCACGGATCGCGGTGACGTCGGCCTCGGGGAAGACGTCGTCGACGATCCAGTAGTCACGGCCTTCGGTGGGCTTGCGGTAGGGGAGCACGGGAAGCGTGGCGGCAGCCCTCGCGGGCTGGTGGGGCCGCTGTGGCATGGACATGCGGCGAATGTAGGTCGAGTGATCCTCACGACTCGCCCTTCCGTTCGTCCGCACTCCTCCGCGAAGTGGTCAACGTTTCATCGAGCCGGTCAACGGTTCACCAATGGAGGAGGCCTGGGTGTCATCCGTTCGGATCGGCGAACAGATCGTCGGCGGCGGTGGCGTGGACGGCGCGCTGCGACCAGATGGTGAGCTGGTCGAGATCGGTGCAGGACTCGACTCGCTCACGGACGGCGTCCGGCACGGAGATGCCACGCCATTCCAGAATGCGAAGGGTCATATCGGCCCGTTCCGCGACCCGCCCTTCTTCGCGCCCTTCTTCGCGTACCTCCTGCGCGAGGGGGTGTCGCCAGAAATACTGCATCGCGGTCATGAGGTCCCTCCACACCTGTTGCGCCTGAGGGTCTGTCAGGCATGAGTCGACGAACTGCACGAGCGCCGCAGCGCTGGAAGATCCGGTGCAGCGCCTCGTGCGACGAGCCGACCATCGGCCCTCCTTTCTGTCCGACGTGATCAACGAGCTACGCCGCGTTCAGTTCGCACCACACGAGCTTGCCGCGATGCCCCATGCGCGACAGCGGCTGCCAGTGCCAGAGGTCGGAGCAGGCCCGGACGAGGGCCATGCCGCGCCCGTTCTCGGCGGCGGCCAGGTCCTCCAGCCGTCCCGGCGGCTCGGGCGGCTCGGGGTCCGCGTCCCACGCGCCGATCTGCAGGACCCCGTCCCGGAAGCGGAGCCGCAGACAAGCGGGGCCCTTGGTGTGCAGTACGGCGTTGGAGACCAGCTCCGAGGCGAGCAGTTCCGCGGTGTCGACCAGGTGGATCAGGCCGTGCAACGTGAGGATCAGGCGCAGGGTGCGGCGGCAGACGGTCACGGCTCTGGGGTCGCCGGGGATGTAGAGGGAGTACTCCCAGGAATCGGGTTCCGGGGCGGCTTCGGGCATGGGTCAGCTCCACGGGTGGGGGTGGAATGAGCGCGCGGTGGCATGCCTCAGCCGTCCTGGCAGGACGGAGCGGTGCGCTTCCGCAGAGTGCGCGGTACGTCACCGACCGTAGACCTTAATATTTCGGTGCGGCAAGCCGATCGCGTAATCTGACCCCGAACGGGGCGCACGTGCACGCGGGTTGAACAAGGGGTGTCGATGACGACCAGGCGCGAACCAACAGCACGTCAGATGCGCCTGTCGGTGGAACTGCGCAGGCTCCGCGAAGCGGCGGGACTCTCCGCCCGCCAGGCGGCCGCCCTCCTCGGCGTGAGCAACGTCCAGATCAGCCAGATCGAGTCCGGCGCCACGGGCGTGAGCGAGGAGCGACTGCGTCGACTCGCTTCCCACTACGCCTGCACGAACAGCGAGTTCGTCGACGCGCTGGTCGTCATGGCAACCGAACGGACACGGGGTTGGTGGGAGGAGTACCGCGGACTGCTGCCCACGTCGTTCCTGGACCTGTCCGAGCTGGACCACCACGCGAGGTACCGGGACGAGGTGGCCGTCCTGTACGTGCCGGGCCTGCTGCAGACGGAGAACTACGCTCGCGCCGTCTTCTCGTCCCGGTTGCCCGAGCTCACACCCGGAGAGCTCGAGTTGCGTGTCCGCCACCGCATGGCGCGCCAGGAGATCGCCGTCCCGTACAAGGTGGTCATCCATGAGTCGGCGCTCCGCATGAGGGTCAGCGACCGCAAGGACTCGCGGGCTCAACTCATGCGTCTCGTCGAGCTTTCCGAGGCGGACCACATCACCCTGCGCGTCATCCCCTTCGACCTGGACGGCTTCTCCCGGGCCGGTAGTTCCATGACCTACGTCGGCGGTGCCGTCCCGAAACTGGACACGGTGGTCCGCGACGCCCCGCACGGCACGGTCTTCATCGACCACGAGTCCCAACTCAGCGCGTTCCGGGCGCTCTTCCATACTGTGGAGGCAGTGTCGCTCGAACCTGCCAGGTCGCGTGACTTCATCCACAGACTTGCCGAGGAACTGTGAGGCGCAGCATGACCCCCGACAATTGGCAGAAGTCCTCCTTCTCCGGTGGCGGCGACGGCAACGACTGCGTCGAGGTCGCCTCGACCCCCGCCGCGCTCCACCTCCGCGAGTCGGACGCCCCCGGCGCCGTCCTCACCACCGGCGCGGTCCCGCTCGCCCGGTTTCTGCATGCCATACACACAGGAACTCCCGGAATTGTGGCCTCCATCACAGCCCGCACGGGCCGCGCCTGCTGAAGTGACCGGATGATCGGTCTCATCGTGCGCGCCCTCCCGTTCTGGGTGCGCGAGCCCCTGCTCGTCGTCGTCGGCGTCCCCTTCAGCGTCCTCCTCTTCTACGCCGCCATCCGGGACCGCGAGTGGATCGGGGCCGCCCTCGGGACCGCCGTCGCCGTGTTCACCGCCGTCCGCATCCACACGATCAGGCGCGCCCTCCAGACCCGGCGCCAGGAGAAGGCCATGGAGGGCATGAAGCGCATCGAGGGCATCTAGAAACGCCCGGGGGCGCGGACGGACGCGAGGGGACGCGGGGGCACACCAGGGGAACGCGGGAGCGCGTGCCGCGGGGGCCCCTCAGTCGTCGACCTCGACGTGGTCGAACGTCCTCAGCATCTCCGTCAGCACCCGCACGCAGGCCCGCACCTCGGCGTCGGTCAGCTCGCCCCCGACCTCGCGGTTCAGCGTGTGCTCACGGTCCAGGACGGCGGCGATCAGACTCCGGCCCTCCCCGGTGATCCTGATCAGGGACGAGCGCTGGTGCGCCGGGTTGGGCACGATCTCCACCCACCCGTGCGCCGCCGCCTCGTTGACCATGCGCTGCACGAACTGCCGGCTCAGCGCCTGGATCCGGCTCAGTTGCGGGACCGTCATGTCTCCTTTGCGGCGCAGCAGATCGAGCACGGAGCGCACTCCGACGGAGGCCCCCTCGACGGCCTCGCCCTGTTCGACCTTGCGCAGGGCGCGGCGGTAGAGGGGGCCCACCAGGTCGAAGACCTCGGTGAGGCGTCGGCCGAGTTCGTCGGGCGGGAGCGGCGCGCCGGCGGGGAGAGTCGGGTCGGTGTCGTTCACCCCCACATGATGCACCCGGATACATGACACCTTGGTTGCCAAAAACCGAGCAAGATGACACCTTGGTTGTCATGACTGCTGCTTCGGACATGAAGTACTTCGCCTCCGCCGACGGGGACCTCGCCTACCGTGAGGCAGGCGCTGGAGAGCTCGTCGTCCTCGTCCACTCGGGATTCGTCGATCACCGGGTCTTCGACGCGGTGATCCCCGCGCTCGCCTCCACCCACCGGGTGGTCGCCCCGGACGTCCGGGGCCACGGCGCCTCCGCCAACGCGACCCGGCCCTTCCGCTGGACCGACGACGTCGCCGCGCTGCTGCGCCACCTCGACGCGGGCCCGGCGGTGCTGGTCGGCGTCTCGATGGGCGGCGTGATCGTCAGCGACACCCTGCTCGAACACCCGGAGCTGGTCCGGGCGGCCGTCGTGAGCGGCGCGTCGACCGGTGAGTTCCAGGACTCCGACCCCTGGCACCGGGCGATCCAGGCCGAGTTGGCCCGCGCCCTGGCCGCCGGTGACATCGAGGGCTGGCTGAAGGCGTTCCTGAGCTATGTGCCCGGGCCGCACCGCACTCTCGACGAGGTGGACCCGGCCATCCCGCGCCGGCTGCGCGAGATGGCCCTGAACACCCTGTCCAAGCACACGCCCGGCGAGCGGGACCAGCTCGTCCGGGTGACCGACACCTGGTCCCGGGTGCCGAAGATCGACGTCCCCGTGCTCACGGTGAACGGCGCCCTGGACACCCCCGACGCGATCGCCGCGGCACAGCGCCTGGCCGACGGCGTCCGCAACGGCCGGTCCGTGCTGATCGAGGGCACCGCGCACTACTCCAACATGGAGAAGCCCGAGGAGTTCACCGCTGCCGTCGCGGACTTCCTGCGCACCCTCTGACCGGCCGGGAGGCGGCGGCAGCGGCCGGGGGCGCTTCGAGGGGCCGTTCGGCAGGGGTCCGGGGGACGGTTCCGAAAGCCCGCGCCCGCCGCCGGTTCCGGGGTGGGCGCGGCGGAGGTCCCGGGGACGGTCCCGGGGCGGCCGCGGGCCCGGCGGTTATCCGGTGGATCGGGCGGGCCCCGAGTGGCAGGCTCCCGGACCATGGGGGAACAGTCGAGGACGTCGCGGGCAGAGACCCGGTTCCGGACGGCCGGCGGCGCCGTCCGCGGCAGCCGGTCGCCCGACGGCGTCACCGCCGTGCTCGGCATCCCGTACGCCGCCGCGCCCTTCGGCGCGCACCGCTTCCGTGCGCCCCGGCCCGCCGCAGGCTGGAGCGGGTCGCGTGACTGCACGGCGTTCGGCCCCGTCGCGCCGCAGTCCGCGGAGCTGCCCGGGGCGCCGGTCTGGCGGCCCGGGGACGAGGAGGTGCTCACCGTCAACGTGTGGGTGCCGCCGTCGGACGACGGCCCGCTGCCGGTGCTGTTCTGGATCCACGGCGGCGCCTACACCTTCGGCTCCTCCGCCCAGCCCGACTTCGACGGCGCCGCGCTCGCCCGGGCCGGACTGGTCATGGTCAGCTGCAACTACCGGGTCGGCTTCGAGGGATTCGGCCATGTGCCGGGCTTCCCCGACAACCGCGGGCTGCTCGACCAGGTGGCCGCGCTGCGCTGGGTCCGGGAGAACATCCCCGCGTTCGGCGGCGACCCCGGCAATGTCACGGTCGCCGGGCACTCGGCCGGAGCGGGTTCGGCCGTCTGTCTGATGGCCATGGAGGAGGCGCGCGGACTGTTCCGCAGGGCCGTCGCCCACAGCGTGCCGCTCGGCTTCTTCGGCGTCGAGGCCGCCGCCGCGATCACGTCGAGGATCGCGGCCGAGGCCGGGGTGGCCGCGACGGGCCCCGGGCTGCTCTCCGCGCCACCGCAGGCCCTGGTGGCCGCCGCCGACGAGGTCGCCCGGCGGTGCGAGGAAGACCCCGTGACGGCGGTGCAGGCCTTCGACCCGGTCGTCTTCCAGCCCGTGATCGACGGCGAGGTGCTGCCCGTGGATCCGCTCCGCGCACTCGCCTCCGGCACCGCCCGCGAGGTGGACCTCCTGGTGTGCCACACCCTGGAGGAGTACTGGTTCCTGCACGAGGTCGGCGCGGTCCGGGAGATCACCTCGGAGCAGGAGCTGGCGGCCTTCGCCGACGCCCTCGCCCTGCCCGCCCGGCTGCTCGCCGGGTACCGCGCGCTGATGCCCGGCGCTCCGGTGCTGGACCGCTATCTGGCGATCTTCGGCGACGCGGTGTTCGGCGAGTACGGCAACCGGCTCGCCGAGCACCACGCGCGGGCCGGCGGCCGGGCGTTCCTGTCACGGTTCGCCCGCCGGCGTCCGCGTCCCGGTGGCACGGCCCGGCCCTGGCACACCGCCGACATCCCCTTCGCGTTCGGCAACCTGGACGCGACGGGCGCCGACTTCCTCATCGGCGGCGCCCCCGACGCGCAGGACCGGGCCCTGTCCCGGCGCATGCTCCGGGCCTGGGCCGACTTCGCCGCCTGCGGCGACCCCGGCTGGCCGCCCGTCACCGCCGACGGCACGACCGTCCAGGTCTGGGCCGTGCCGGACGATCACCTGTCCGACGACGGCGCCTCCGCCGTGCGCGCGCTGTGGCGGGACGTCCCACTGGAAGCCGCGCCGCCGCCCGCCCCGCCACCCGCCCCCGGACCGGCGTCCGCACCCGCACCCGCACCCGCACCCGCACCCGCACCCGAGGTCACCGTCACCGCGTCGCCGACCGACACCCTCCCCGCCCGCCGCACCGCGAAGTAGGCGCCGAACGCCACTCCGCCGCCGTCCGCCCTGCGGTAGTCCGCGAGGGTGCGCAGGGGTTCCGGACCCGCGCGGCGGCCGGTGCGCTGGTCGACCATCGTGATCGCACAGCGGATCGTGTCCTCGGTGAAGGCAAGCTCGGCGCCGGCGATGGCCAGGCGGGCGGCGCCGTCCTCCGTGTGCGGGGTGTCCCAGCCGTCCACGACCAGGTTGGGCCGGAAGCGGTCCATCGGCACGGGGGTGGCGCCGCGGGCGGTGATCCGGTGGTTCAGGGCGTCCAGGCCGGCCCGGGAGACCACGTGCAGGCGGCCGCCGTTGCCGTCCGGGGACCGGACCAGGGTGCTCGGGGCGCCCAGTACGTCGGTGAGCCAGGCGTGCACGTCCGCGCCGTCCGCCCGCACCGGCTCCCGGCCGGGCGCCCGCAGCGTCAGCCCGTCCTCGGTCGGCTCCGGGGTGATCAGGGCCAGCCTCGGGTCGCCCCACTGCCAGCGCGGCTCACCCTTCTCGTCGGTGATCGCGTACGCGCGGTCGTGCGGCAGGCCGGTGCTCGTCAGCACCGCCTCCGAAAGCTCCGTGCCCGCGCATCCCTTCACCGGGTAGTACGTGATGCCGACCAATCGCGCGACCGTCATCCCCCACGCCCTCTCGTCAGTCCGTCACCAGGGCCAGTACGAAACCGTCGTACCCTTTCCCGCCCACGGTCTGCACGGCTGTCGCGGTCAACTTCGGGTGTTCCGCGACCAGTTCGGTGAACTTCCGGACTCCCTGGACGCGGGGGTCCGTGCTGTCGGCGTCGGTGACCGCGCCGTCGCGCACCACGTTGTCGCCGACGATGACGCTGCCGGGGCGGGTCAGCCGCAGGGCCCACTCCAGGTAGAGCGGGTTGGACGGCTTGTCCGCGTCGATGAAGACCAGGTCGAAGCGCGCGCCACCGAGCTCGGCGGCCAGCGCGGGCAGGGTGTCCGACGCCTTGCCCACCCGCAGGTCCACCACCTGGTCCAGGCCGGCGCCCGCGATGTTCGCCGCCGCCACCTCCGCGTGCCGTTCGTCCGCCTCCAGCGTCACCAGGCGGCCGCCCTCGGGCAGGGCGCGGGCGAGCCAGAGGGTGCTGTAGCCGCCGAGCGTGCCGATCTCCAGGATGCTGCGGGCGCCCTGGACGCGGGCGATCAGGTGCAGCAACTTGCCCTGGTTGGGCGCCACCTGGTGCGGCGGCAGGCCCGCCGCCTCGCTGCCCTCACCGGCCGCCCGCAGCGCCTCGTCCTCCTCCACCAGCAGGCCGTTGAAGTAGTCGTCGACGGCGGTCCAGGTCCGCTGCACCAGGGGTTCCCTTCGTCAGTCCTGCACGGTCCGAGTGCGTTCCCTATGGGAACTTACCCCGGTCCACCTGCCGAGTCCATCAACTTTTCACCCGGAACGTTGAGCAAGAACGGTCCCGCGTCCGTACTCCTGTGCGTCCGCCCCCCACCGGGCACAGCACATCGACACATCGGCGGAATCCCCGACCGGGCAGGAGGCACGGTGCCAATTTCGCGAAACATGATGGGAACCCTGTTCGTCGGAGGCGCGCTGACGCTGACACTCAGCGCGCTGGCCTACCCATCGATGCTCGGACTTGACACCGTGTCGACCTCGACCGACCGGATCATCGCCAACACCCAGTGGGGCCCCCTGACGGAAGGCGACCGCGCCTTCGTCGTGGCGGTGCGCGCGGCCGGTCTGTGGGAGTACCCGGTCGGGCAGATCGGGCTGCAGAAGGGGCAGAGCAAGGGCGTCATCACCGCCAGCAACCACCTGATCGACGGGCACGCGGCGCTGGACACCACGTGCCGCAAGATCGCGCCGATGCTGAACATCACGCTGCCCAACGTGGCCAGTCCGCAGCAGGAGGGGTTCGTCAACACGCTGAAGGCGGACCAGGGCAAGCAGTTCGACGTCGACTTCGCCAACATCCTGCGCATGACGCACGGTTCGATCTTCAACACGGTGGCGAAGGTCCGCTCGACGACGAAGAACACGCTGGTGCGCGCGCTGGCCGACCAGGCCAACGACACCGTCCTGGACCACATCACGGTGATGGAGCAGACCGGTCTGGTCGACTTCGACACCACGCTGTTCACCCAGACCACGCCGCCGAAGCTGCCCAAGTCGGACATGACCCCGCCGGTCCCGCCCGCCGGCCAGCCGCTCGTCGTGCTCACCCCGCCGCCGACCGCCACGGCCACCCCGGTGGACATCGGCGGCGCCGTGTCCGGCGGCTAGCCGCACACGGTTTCTAGGCCAGCCACACCGTCGTGTCCGGGCCCAGCCGCCCGTCGCCGTCGAGGGGCACGCTGCTCAGCAGCACCTCGCCCGGCGGCAGCGGAACCGGCGCGTCCGACAGGTTGGTCACGCACCGCCAGCCGTCGTGGCGGGCGAAGGCCAGCACGCCCGGCGGGGTGTCCTGCCGCCAGGTGAGCTCCTCGCCGTCGAGCAGTTTGCGGCGCAGGCGCAGGGCGGTGCGGTAGAGCTCCAGGGTGGAGCCCTGCACGCCCTCCTGGGCCTCGACGGCGTGCCGCGCGAAGTACGGCGGCTGCGGCAGCCAGGCCCCGGCCGCGCCGAAGCCGTAGGACGCGCCCGTCGTCGTCCACGGCAGCGGCACCCGGCAGCCGTCGCGGCCCTTGCGGACGCGGCCGGTCTGTTCCCAGAGCGGGTCCTGGAGCACCTCCACGGGCAGGTCGGCGACCTCGGGCAGGCCCAGCTCCTCCCCCTGGTAGACGTACGACGACCCCGGCAGCGCCAGCATCAGCAGCGTCGCCGCGCGGGCCCGCCGCAGACCGGCCGCCTCGTCGACGCGCGGGGCGTGGCCGCCGGAGAGGAGCCAGGCGTTGTCGTCCGTGCCCGGCGGCAGCATGAGGCGTGAGGCGTGGCGCAGGACGTCGTGGTTGGAGAGGACCCAGGTGGCCGAGGCGCCGACGGCGCGGGCGGTGGCCAGGGAGTCGGTGACGACCGTACGGATCTCCTCGGCGTCCCAGCTCGCCTGCAGATACTCGAAGTTGAACGCCTGGTTCAGTTCCTCGGGGCGGGCGTAGAGGGCGCGGCGGGCGCCCGGGACCCAGGCCTCGGCGACGGCCGTGCGGGGCGGGCTGTAGGAGTCGAGGACGCGGCGCCAGTCGCGGTAGATCTCGTGGACCTCGTCGCGGTCGTAGAAGGGGTGGGTGCCGGGGGGCAGGTGGGCGAGGGCGTCCTCGCCCACGAGTTCCGGTGCGCCCAGGTCGCGCAGGGGTTCGGCGAGGTCCTTGGCGAGGGCGTGGGCCACGTCCACGCGGAAGCCGTCGACACCCCGGTCGGACCAGAAGCGCAGGGTGGTGCGGAAGTCCTCGCGGACCTCCTCGTGGTCCCAGTTGAGGTCGGGCTGCTCCCGCGCGAACAGGTGCAGGTACCACTGGCCGTCGGGCACACGCTGCCAGGCGCTGCCGCCGAAGACCGACTGCCAGTCGGTGGGCGGGAGTTCACCGCCCGGGCCGCGTCCGTCGCGGAAGACGTAGCGCTCGCGGGCCGGGGAGCCGGGGCCGGCGGCCAGCGCCTCCTCGAACCACCGGTGCCGGTGGGAGGTGTGGTTGGGGACCAGGTCGACGATCACCTTCAGACCGAGGCGGTGGGCCTCGGCGGCCAGCGCGTCGAAGTCGGCCAGGGACCCCAGGCGCGGGTCCACGTCCCGGTGATCGGCGACGTCGTAGCCGCCGTCGGCCAGCTCGGAGGGGTAGAAGGGGGAGAGCCAGAGGGCGTCCACGCCGAGGCCGGCCAGGTGGGGCAGCCGGTCGGTGACGCCGCGCAGGTCCCCGAGCCCGTCGCCGTCGGCGTCGGCGAAGCTGCGCGGATAGACCTGGTAGACGACGGCCTGGCGCCACCAGTCGGCGCGGTGCGAGGAGAAGTCGGTCATGAGCCCATGTCTGTCCATGTTGCCCGGAAAGTGAACGTGCGAGCCGTTCGGAGTGGATCATTCCGCACGTGAGGGAGATGTGACGGAAGCTTGAACTCCCCAAGGTTTGACGCAGGTTGACAGCGGTCTGTGGTCCGCACGACGATGGGCCCACGCTGTGGCCCCTGTGACCGGAGGGCCTGGTGTTTCTTCTTCTGATCTGACCAATCAGCCCCGGCCATTCCGCTCTGGCCGATCAGTCCTGGCACTCGCCAAGAATGGGATACGCATGTCCATAGCGAGACGTGTCACCGTGCGCCGCCTGCTGGGGACGGGCGCCGCTTCGCTCACCCTGTGCGCCGCCTCCGTCGCCGCCGCCTCCGTCGCCTTCGCCGGTACCGGCACGCCCGGTGGCGACGGCTGGAAGTCCGGCGGCCAGTACCAGCCGGGGACGGGCGCGGGCACCGAGACGGGCACCGACCGCTGCCAGTTCTCCCTCGACGGCGCGCACTTCTTCGACTCCGTCCGGGTCGACGACCAGAACCTCAAGCCGAGCGAGGACGGCAAGATCCACGTCAAGGTCCGCGCGGCCGGTGACGCGTCCACGTGCACCGCCTCCCTCGCCTCCTACCTCGCCCACGGCTCCAGCTTCGGCACCTCCGGCGAGCAGGTCTTCCTCGACTTCGACACCGTGACGGTCAAGCCCGGCCAGACCGACACCCTCGACATCGCGGTGCCCGACGCGGGCTGCTTCGCGCAGATCGACCTCTACCGGGGCGCGGTCAAGTTCGACGGCGACCTCGACGCGAAGGACGGCTTCGTCCACGGGGACCTGCCCAAGGGGCCGGACCGTCCGGTCATCAAGGACAAGCTGATCGCTGCCTGGAACGGCGGCACGAAGGACTGCACGGTCACCGAGCAGCCGCCGTCGTCCCCGCCGGCCGGCGGCGGATCGTCGCCGTCGCCGTCCGCCTCCACCCCGTCGGAGCCGTCGAAGCCGTCGGAGCCTTCCGCGTCGGCGTCCGAGAGCACGTCCGCGTCGCCGTCCGCGCCGGAGTCGGAGTCGAGCACGCCCACGCCGTCCGCCTCCGAGTCGACGAGCGCCCCGGCCCCGACGCCGAACGGCGGCGGCGGTGACCTCGCCGAGACCGGCGCTGACGGCAACACCCCGCTCATCGCGGGCGGCGCGGCCGCGCTGCTGGCGGGCGGCGCGGCGATGGTCGTCGCCACGCGACGCCGCAAGGCGCTGCGCGGCTGAGACGGCTTGCCGACCGAGCTGCGCGCCCGGCTGAGCGGGCTGCACGGCTGAGCGGCCTGCTCGGCTGAGCGGCTCTGTGGCTGAGCTGCTGAGCGGCTGATTCGGTCGATGTGACGCGGGCCCGGGGGATGTCCTCGGGCCCGCGGTCCGTCTCCATCGGGGGGTCGGGGAGTCCGACGGGCCGGGAAGCGCGACGGGGCCCGGGAAGTGCGAGGGGGCCCTGGGACCCGGTGGGTCAGCCTTCCACCGCGGTCAGCCACAGCTTCACGTAGCGCTCCACGTCCACGTCCAACCCCACGTCCACGAGGGTCTGTTCGCGTACGCCCTCGTGGATCTCGGACTCACCCGGGCGGGGGCGGCGGTCGACGACCGTCTGGCCGCGGGCCGGGCCGGGGGCCAGCGAGACCTCCACCGGGAGGAGTTCCGTGGTCAGGCCCGCCGGATCGGCCACCGCGCAGACCGCGCCCGCGTCGCCGAGGCCGCCGGTGGGCGTGGGGTCCCCGGAGGTGGCCGGGTCGCGGTGGGCGAGCAGCTCGCCGGCCAGCCGGAGCCGGGGCTCCGTGCTCGCCCGCAGCCGCGCCACGTCCGCCGCCGGCACCAGGACCCGCTTGAAGACGTCCAGCCCGTACATGGTCATCGGCACGCCCGCCGTGAGCAGGATCGCGGCCGCCTCCGGGTCGTGCCACACGTTGAACTCCGCGACCGGCGTGGCGTTCCCGGTCGTCACCGCGCCCCCCATGAACACGATCCGCTCGATGTTGCGGGTCACCTCGGGGTGGGTGCGCAGCAGCAGGGCGATGTTCGTCAGCGGGGCGGTGGGGACGAGCGTGACCGGGCGCGGGGAGGCGAGGATCTCCCGGCGCAGCAGCGTGACCGCGTCCACGTCGACCGGCCTGCGGGTCGGGGCGGGCAGACCCAGGTCGCCCATGCCGTCCTGCCCGTGCACATGCCCCGCCGTGCGGACCGGTTCGATCAGCGGCCGCTCGGCGCCCCGGGCGACCGGGATGTCCCCGGCGCCCGCGTACTCCAGCACGGTCAGCGTGTTGCGGACCACGCCGTCCACGTCCGTGTTCCCGGCCACGCACGTCACCGCCCGCACGTCCAGGCCGGGATGGCGGACGGCGAACAGCAGGGCGAGGGCGTCGTCGACACCCGTGTCGCAGTCGATGATCACGGGGATGGGCTGCTCGGTCACCTTCGGGACTCCTTCCGCACCGCGTTCGCCGTCGTCCCCGACCCTATGCGGGGGCGATCACACCCACAGCCCGGTGCCGCGCGCCGCCACCCGCTGCCCGATCAGGCGGACCAGTTCGCCGGCGGCCAGCGCCCCGGGGCGGCGGCCGTCGCGCAGCCGGACGGCGGCCAGGTCGCCCCGCGCCTCCCGCTCCCCGATCACCGCCTGGTACGGCACCAGCCGCGCCGCCCGGACCCGGGCCCCCAGGCTGCCCCGGTCCGGCCCGGCGAGTTCGGCGCGGAGCCCGGCCGCCACCGCCCGCCGCACCAGCTCCGCCGCCTGCTCCTCCTGCGCTTGCGCCACCGGCAGCACGACCAGCTGGACCGGCGCCAGCCACACGGGGAACGCGCCGCCGTGTTCCTCGAGGAGATGCGCCACGGCCCGCTCCACGCTGCCGATGACACTGCGGTGCACCATCACCGGCCGGTGCTTCGCCCCGTCGGCGCCGATGTAGTGCAGGTCGAAGCGTTCGGGCTGGTGGAAGTCGATCTGGACGGTGGACAGGGTCGCCTCGCGGCCCGCGCGGTCGGTGATCTGCACGTCGATCTTCGGACCGTAGAAGGCGGCCTCGCCCTCGACGGCCTCGTAGGCGACGTCCGCCTGCCGCAGGACCTCCCGGAGCAGGTCGGTGGCACGCCGCCACAGCTCCGGGTCGGCGACGTACTTGCCGCCCTCGCCCGGCAGCGAGAGCCGGTACCGGGCCGGGCGGATCCCCAGGTCCGCGTAGGCCCGGCCGATGAGTTCCAGGGCTGACCCGGCCTCCTCGACGGCCTGCTCCAGGGTGCAGAAGACATGGGCGTCGTTGAGCTGGATGGCCCGTACCCGGGTCAGGCCACCGAGCACACCGGACGGCTCGGAACGGTACATTCCTCCCAACTCGGCGATGCGGAGCGGTAGTTCGCGGTAGCTGCGGGAGCGGGAGCGGTAGATGAGCGCGTGGTGGGGGCACAGGCTGGGGCGCAGCACGACCTGCTCGGCCCCCAGTTCCATCGGCGGGAACATGTCCTCGCTGTAGTGGTCCCAGTGACCCGAGATCTCGTACAGCTCGCGCTTGCCGAGGACCGGCGAGTACACGTGCCGGTAGCCGGCGGCGCGCTCGGCCTGCCGTACGTACTCCTCCAGGGTGTGGCGCACGATCGCGCCGTCCGGCAGCCAGTACGGCAGGCCCGCGCCCATCAGGGGGTCGGTGTCGAAGAGGCCGAGCTCGCGGCCCAGCCTCCGGTGGTCACGGCCGTGCCCGTCCCCCTGCTCCGAGCCCCGTTCTCGGACCGGGGCCTGGGCATCGGCCTGGTCCTGGCTCCCGGCATCGGCCCGGTGCCGGGCCTGGGCATCGGCCTGGTCCTGGTCCGGGTCCTGGGTATGGGACCGGGCGGGGGCAGGGTGGTGGGCCTGGGCCGGGTTCTGGTTCTGGATCGGGTCGTTCACGGGGGCTCCCTCGCTCGGGGCGGGGCGAGGGCCGGGGCACGGCGAAGCCCCGGGGCACTCGCCCCGGGGCTTCGGACTTCCAGTCCGTGGATCAGCGCGCCGGGACGGGGTCCGGCGTCGTCGTGAGGGACGGCTGGGCGCGCTGCATACCGGCGACCGTAGCAACGCGATCCCGCCCGTCGCGATCCGTTTTCCCGCGCGGGCCCCCGCCCGCGACACGGCCCCACCACCCGCCCGCACCAACGCCGTTAACCCGTACGGCCCGCCGCGCTGGTCGGCCCGGGGCACCGGTGTTGCCGTGAGAGGAGGCATCCGCGCGCACTCCTGGAGGCACCCCCCGATGGCCCGTCCCACCGTCCTCGCCTCCACGCTCCTCCTCGTCACCGCCGCCACCCTCACCAGCGGCTGCGCCACCCTCGGTCTGGAGCACCCGCCGACCGCCGCCCCGGCCACCCCGACGGTCGAGCGGTCGTCGGCCAAGCCCACCGCGCCCACCACCTCGCCCGTCCTCACCGAGGCGCAGGCGCGCGCCGCCCTCATCACCGACACCGATCTCGGCGCGCCCTGGACCCCGACCCGCGGCGCCGCCACCTGGCGCGACGGCATGCTCAAGGCGACCACCTCCACCCCCGACTGCCAGAAGCTCCTCGACGCCCTCTACGCCGACGAGCTGCTCGGCGCCCCCGCCCGCGCGGTCGTCGGACTCGACGACCCGGACGCCGGCGCCCAGCTGCGCTACCAGCTCAGCGGCGGCCGTCCGGCGGAGGTCGACGCCAGACTGACCTGGCTGAAGACGCTGCCGCAGAAGTGCGCCCGGTTCGCCGCCAAGGCGACCGGCGACACCGTGCTGGACGCACAGGTCTCCGAGCTGCCGCTGCCGGAGGTGGGCGACGTCCGTCAGGGCCTGCGCGTGACCCTGACGATCTGGGCGACGGCCGAGGACAACCCCGGCGGCGACCCGACCGCCCTCACCCTGGACGTCGCCGCCGTCCGGGTCGGCCAGGACTCCTTCGCCCTCACCAACGGCGGCCTGAACGACGCGCCGAACGCGGCGACCCAGGCCGCCGTCCAGCTCGGCGTCCGGCGGCTGGCGGACGTCAGACAGCAGGGGAAGGTGCAGGTCTAGGCGACGGTACGGGTCCGGGCACGAGGTGGAGCGCCGGGCAGGGGGACGGGTGGTGCTGCTCCTCACCTGCGGTGCCGCTCCTCACCTGCCCGGTGCGGGTGCCCGGCGGTTCACAGGAGCGGGTCGTCGAAGCGCGTCCGCAGGGCGACCACCTCGTGGGACAGGTCCAGCACCGTGCGGCTCCGCGCGAAGGCGTGGCCGCGCAGCAGCGACAGCGCCTCGTCCGCGGCGACGCCGAGCTGGGCCATCACCATCCCGACGGCCCGGTACACGTCGTCGTGATCGGTGGCCAGCGGGCTGAGCCAGCGGCCGACGTCGTCCGGGTCGTCCGACCCGGCCCTCGGGAGCGCCACCAGCGCGTCCGTCACGAGCTCGGCCACCACCCGCGCCGTGCGGACCTCCTCGGCGGCGAGCTCGCCGGGCACGTCCCGGTAGAGATCCAGGGTGCCCACGCACACCGCCGGGTGGCCCAGCGGCAGCGCGTACACCGACCGCACCCCGAGGGCCGCGACCTGCTGGGCGAACACCGGCCAGCGGGAGGCGTCCCGGATCGACATCAGGTCCGGGGCGGCGACCACCGCACCGGTGTCGGCCGCCTCGAAGCAGGGCCCGTCCCCCAGGCTGACCTGCATCTCCATCACATGGGCGGCCCGCTCGCCGCTCGCGCTCAGCGGCACCGGAATGCCGTCGCCGCGCAGTGACACGCTCGCCCCGCTCACCGGCAGCAGCCGTAGCACGGCGTCGCACAGCCGCTGCGGCACCTCCCGCGGACCGGCGCCCCGCATCTCCTCGGCGATGACCTCGGCGACCCGCTCCCGGTCCCGGCGGCCCATGGTCATCACCTGCCATCACCTCGGGCGAAGGGCTCGGCCCACCTCTCGTGGCACGCCGGGTACCCCCCGCTCAACGGCAGAACCCGCCTCGGCTACGCCTTCTCGTACGGATCCGCGGGCTGTTCCACCTGCGTGACCGTGGTGGCGTCCAGGGCCGGCGGCCAGGCCGCGTCGGAGCCCAGCTTTCCCTTCGGACGCCAGGTGCCGGTGACGGTGACCCAGGTGTCGGCGGGCAGGACGTCGTCGTCCGCGTCCCGGATCTCGACCTTGCCGGTGGTCGCGTCGGCGGCGCAGCAGGTCACGAGGAGGCGGGTGACGTACCAGGCGCCGTCGTCGCCGTGGGTGACGAAGCCGGTCAGGCGGACGGTACGGCCCTTCAGCGAGCGTCCGCTGTCGTAGATCGCGCGCGAGCTGAACTCGGCGACCGTCAGCTCGACGGGGTTCCCCGCCGGGAGCGCCGGGAAGGCCCCGACGCCCTGCGCGGCCCGCTGGGCGGCCTCGCGGCCGGCGCTGTAGGAGCCGAGGGCCGGGGGCGGGAAGAGGAGGAGGGCGAGGGCGGGGAGGGCGAGCAGCCAGGCGACGCGGGGCCCGGCGGGACCGTGGGAATGCCCCTCGTGACCGGTGAAGCCGTCGTCGTCCTCGTGCGGGACGCCGTCGTGCGGGACGCCGTCGTGAGGGGTGTCCTCGTCGTCCCCGTGCCCGTCGTCGGCGTCCCCGTGCGGGCGGTGGCGCAGGATCGCCGTCACGGCGCCCAGCAGCACCAGGGCGACCCCGGACACGATCAGGTACGGCCGCAGGCCCGCCTGCACATACCGCAGGTACAGGTCGCCGAAGAGGGTGATGCGCAGGACCGCGCCACCCGTCAGGAGGAGCAGCGCCGCCGGTCCGTACCGCCTCACAGCAGCCACCACCCCACGAGGACGCCGGCGGCCACGGCCACCACCCAGGTCGCCGACGCGAACCGCACGGCGAAGGACCGGCCGAAGGTGCCCGCCTGGAGGGCGAGCAGTTTCAGGTCCACCATCGGGCCCACCACCATGAAGGCCAGCTGCGCGGTGGACGGGAAGGCGCTCAGGGAAGCGGCTACGAAGGCGTCGGCCTCGCT
Source organism: Streptomyces sp. 3330 (assembly GCF_031456635.1). Lineage (NCBI taxonomy): Bacteria > Bacillati > Actinomycetota > Actinomycetes > Kitasatosporales > Streptomycetaceae > Streptomyces > Streptomyces sp. 3330. The sequence goes on along the minus strand of NZ_JAVDVA010000025.1, from coordinate 29,681 downwards.
GCACACGCACAGCACGACGGCCAGGACCGCCAGCAGCGCCACCGCGAGCCAGGGCGACCCGGTGAAGACGTCGAGGACCGAGCGCGGGACGGCGATGTTGAAGGTCGCCGCGGCCGCCGCGCCCAGCACCAGGAAGCCGCCCGCGTGCAGGAAGTCGTGCTGCAGGCCGGTGAGGAAGGCGCGGACGCCGGTGGTGTGGGCCGAGGGGGCGCCGCGCCCCGGCAGCCGCAGCCACTTCTCCTTCCCGAACCGCACCCACAGCCAGCCCATCACCACGGCGGTGCCGAGCGAGGCGAGCAGCCGGGCCAGGACCATCTCCGGCCGGCCCGGGAAGGCGATGGAGGTCGCGACGAGCACGACCGGGTTGATCGCGGGCGCGGACAGCAGGAAGGCGAGGGCGGCCGCCGGGGCGACCCCGCGCCGCATCAGGCTCCCCGCCACCGGCACGGAAGCGCACTCGCAGCCGGGCAGCACGACCCCGGCGAGCCCGGCCACCGGCACGGCGAGCGCGGGGTTGCGCGGCAGGACCCGTTGGAACACCCGGTCCGGCACGAACGCGCCGATCGCCGCCGAGACGACCGTGCCCAGCAGGAGGAAGGGCACTCCCTGGACGGCGACGGCGGTGAACACCGTCCACCAGGCGGCCACCGGCGGGGTGTAGAGGTCGAGCGCGAGCGTCGGCCCGAGAACGGACACGACCGTCGCGATGGCGGCGAGCGCGGCGCCGCCGAGCACGGCGTACACGGACGCGCGCACGACGACCCGCAGGCCGTCGGCCACAGTCCGTTGATTCTCCACGCCCCGCAAACTAACGGCGACGCCTGTGCCCGACCGTCCGCTTTCCCAGGAGAACGCTGTGACTGCCCGAGGCTCTCCCGGGCGAAGGCGGCGACCACCGGTGACGGCGGCTCGCCCGGGCGACGGCCGGAACCACGGCTTTCCCCCGGCGACGGCCGGGACCACGGCTTTCCCGGGCGAGGGCTCGCGCCTACAGGGGCGGCTGCGCGGGGGCCGGCCCCAGCGTCGTGGTCCCGGGCGCCGTCCGGTGCCCGAGCCCCGTCCGGTACGCGTCCAGCGCCGCCTCCACCCGGCCCGTACGGCGCAGCAGATCCCCCAGCATCCGGCACAGGTCGGCGAGATCCCCCGCCGCCCCCGCCCGCTCCAGCAGGCTGAGCGCGCGCACGTAGTGCTCCTCCGCCGCCTCCGTGTCCCGCGCGTCCTCGGCGATGATCCCGAGCAGCCGGTGCGCCCCCGCGGAATGCACGGCGCCGCGCTCGGGCGACAGCTCCCCGAGGACGGTGTGCAGCAGCGCGGCGGCCTCCTCCGACTTGCCCCGCCGGTGCAGGACGTCGGCCAGCTCGACGGCGACCTGACTGCTGTAGAGGGCGGCGCGCTGCGCCGAGAGCATGGCCTGGGCCTGCTTCAACTCGTCCTCGGCCCGCTCCAGTTCGCCGTTCTGCGCGGAGACGTAGCCGCGCATCCAGTGACAGTTGGCGAGCTCGGTGCGGAGCTGGAGCTGACGGTAGAGCTCGGACGCCTTGGCCAGCGAGGCGTCCGCCTCCGCGAGGCGGCCCTCGGCGAGCAGGGTGCGGGCGACGGACCGGTGCATCCGGGCGACCAGCGCGGGGTCGCCGACCTGGGGCGCGAGGGCGAGGGCGAACTCGGCGGCCTGCGCGGCGCGGGCCTGGGCTCCCATGTCCATGTACGGGCCGATGACGGAGGCGTAGAGCAGGAGCAGCGCGTCGGGATCGTGCAGACCGCCCCGGTTCAGCTCGTCGAGGGTCGACTCGAGCAGGTAGACGGCGTAGCGGAGTTCACCGGTGAGGTAGTGGGCGACGGCCCGGCCGCGCAGGGCGGGGACGCGGGCGGGGAGCGGTGCGTGCGCGAGGGCGGCCTCGGCGCGCTCGAAGCAGCGCAGGGCCGTGTCCAGGTCCCCCGTGTCGATCCCGCACTCCCCGAGGCCGAGCAGCGCGGTGGCCTGCTCCTCTGCCAGCCCGTGCTCCTGCGCCTCCGCGAGCAGCGCGGTGTACTGGAGGGCCGCCTCCTCGGCCGCCCCGGTGGCCAGCGCCCGCTGAGCCTCGGTGAGACGCAGCCGCAGGTCGGTGACGAGGCGGGCGGGCCGGCCGGTCGCCAGCTCCTCGAAGTCGACGCCGAGCCGCTCGGCGATGTGCTTGAGCGCCTCGTCGGAGGGCCGCACCCGGCCGGCCTCCAACGTCGAGACATAGGCCGGGGTGTACGTCGGCTCGGCCAACTGCCGCTGTGTCAGGCCCCGTTCGACCCGCAGCCGCTGTACTCGCCGACCGACGACCTCCGGCTCGTCCCGCTCTCCCACGCCCGGCTCCCCCAACTACCCCTGTGCCTCTTGCCGTTGGACTATCTCAGCCCCTAGGTTAAACGGCGAGTTAAGCATGCTTAATAGCTGGCTGACGTGAGTTTCGCAGTCGCAGACGTTGCGAGGTAGCCGTGCCCGGACGCACATCCGCACGACCTTCCGCGCCCTTTGTCAGGGCCGTCGCCGCGGCGGTCCTGGCCGTGACGGCCCTGATCACCGCGGCCAACGCGGGTCCCGCCAGAGCGACGGACGACGCGGGCCCGGCCTCCCCCTCCCCGGCGGCCCGGCACGAGACCGCGGAAGGCCGCTAGGACGTACGGCGGCGCGTCCTCCCCGGACTTCCGCCCTCCCTGGACTTCCACCGAGGGCTTCCTTCTCGGGCATCCACCGAGGGCTTCCTTCTCGGGCATCCGCCCAGGGCTTCCTTCTCGGGCGTCTGCCTCAGGCGTCTGCCTCGGACGCCTCCCCGGGCAGCCGCCTCGGACGCCCTCCCCGGGGACCCGCCCCAGGGCTTTCGCCCGCACCTCCGCCCCCGGAACGGCGTCGCGATCCGCGCCGCTTCCTTCCCGGCGGCTCAGCCCTGCGTCTGGAGCTGCCGCAACTGCTGCCGGACATGGTCCAGCGCGCCCTCGCGACGGCCCGGTACCCGGCCGCGCAGCTGCGCGATCGCGGGGCCCAGGGCGCGAGCCCGCCGCACCTCGGGGATCCGCCCCCACTGGTGGTGCGCACGGTCGACCGCCGCCTCCACGGCGGGCGCGTCGACCGGCTGCCCGGCCTCCAGCCGAGCGACGGCGACCGCCATCCAGGTCCGGCAACTGCGCTCGGCGTCCCCCGCGAACATCGCCAGATCCGCCCGCACCTCACCCCAGTGCAGCGCCTCCTCGGACCCGACCCCGCACGAAACGGCCGCCGCCTGCTCCAGGCGGGCCGCGAGAGCATCGGCATCACCGTGCCGCCCGGCCCGCACGGCGGTGGAGATGGCGGCATGGGGGTCGGCGGGCAGGCCGGGAGTCATGGGCGTGGCGGGAGCGGCGGTCGCTTCGGGAGCGGCGGTCACGTCGGGGGAAGCGGTCGCGGCGGGGGCGGCGGTCACGTCGGGGGAAGCGGAGCCGCTGGTCTCGTCCGGGGCGGCGGATTCGCCGCGAGGCGCGGGCAGGGCCGAGATGCCGGGATCTCCGGTGACCGCTGAGACACCGGAAGCGTCGGACACGGCCCGGGCGGGAAGCGCCCCCGAGGCCACGGGCCCGCCCGACCCGGTCGGCACGCCGGAAGTCCCCCGAGCGACCGACGCGAGCGGGGCGCCCGAGCCGACGGCTTCGCCGGACCCGGCAGGCACGCTGAAGCCGGCCGGGGCGAGCGAAGCGAGCCGGGCACCCGAGACCACCGGCCCACCGGCCACGGCGAGCACGCCGGGAACCGCAGGCCCGCCAGGGACCGCAAGGGGGCCGGGGGCCGCAAGGGGGCCGGGGGCCGCGGGTGGGAGCGGGGCGGGCTGGGCGGGGGATTCGACGGGGGTGAAAGGGGTGACTGCGGTGGTCGGCGTGGCCGGGGCGGTGGGGGTGTGCCACGGGGTGAGCACCAGGTCGCCCACCTCGCCGTCGGTGGCGATGCGGGCCAGCGCCGCCTGGTGCAGCCGGTCGAGCGCCGGACGGCCTCCGCTGCGCAGTATCGTCGCGACCGCCCGCATGTAGGACGGCACGGCGACGGCCCGGCGGCCCGGCGGCGGCGCGATCCGCCCGTAGACGGTGACCGCGGGCCCGCAGTCCAGGGTGTTCGCCCGCAGCCAGTCCCAGGTCTCCGGGTCCGCGCGCAGATCCAGCACCACGGTCGTGGAACCGGGCGCCCGCAGCCGCAGCTCCTCCCGGAACCAGTGCCACGGGAACGCCGTGTACCGCACGGTCGGGGGCGTCGTACGGGCGAGCGCCAGGTGGGGGAGCCGTTGACGGCGGTCGAGCTGGAGCTGACCGGCGACGAACAGGGTGAGCGGCCCGGGGGCCACCGCGGCGGCCCGCAGCCGGGTGAGGACGGCCTGCGGGTCCAGCGGATCGGCCAGTTCGACGACGTTCGCGGTGTCGGTGCCGGCCAGCACGGGAGGCGGTACGGCGGCGAGGACGGGGAGCACGGAGGCCGCGTCCACCAGACATCCCTTGCCCATGGGCGAGGCCGCGAGCAGCAGCACGGTTCCGGGCATGGTCCCCTCCCGCATGGTCCCCTCCCCTGTCGATCACGTACGTCAGCACCGTAACCGCTGCGGGTGCACAGGGGAGCCTCAGGCCTGCAAACGTCCCTCTACGGGGCCTTCGTCGGGCGGCCACGGCGGCAGGGGCGGCACAGGCGCCCCGGGCGTCACAGGTGTCAGGGGCCGCACCGCGAAGACCGTCGTGTCGTCGGCGAGACGCCCGCGGCAGTGCCGCAGCGTGCCGTCCCGTACGAAGGCCACCAGCCGGCCCGGCTCGGCCGTCCGCGGGTCCCGGGCGAGGCCGGCCGCGATCTCCTCGGCCAGCGGATAGAACTCACCGGCGCCGTCCCGCGCCTCGGTCACCCCGTCGGTGACCAGCAGCAGCGTCTCGCCGGGGCTCACGGCCACCCGCAGCACGGGCGGGGGTCCCGCGTTCCGCGCGACGAGCTCACCGAGGCCGAGGGGGAGGCCCTCGCCGTTCGGCAGGGTCCGTACGCCCTCCGCCCCGCCGACCGCGAGCGCCGGCTCGTGCCCGAACCCGACGATCTCGACCACGCCCTGCTCCGCTGCGGCCGACCTGTCGGCCCCGTCCGCCCCTTCCGACCTGTCGGACCCGTCCGCCCCGTCCGTCTCACTCTTCCCGGTCGTCCCGTCCGGCCCGCCCACGCCATTTCCGTGGCCGGGGAAACCGATCAGCAGGGCCGTGGCGAACCGGTCGCCGTCCGCCCGGCCGAGCGCCGCGGTGTGCGCACGGTGCCGTCGCATCCGGGTCTCCAGCCGGCCGGCCACCGTCGCCAGATCCGCCTCGTGGTACGCGGCCTCGCGGAAGGTGCCCAGCAGTGCGGCGGCCGCCTCCACCGCGCCCAGCCCCTTGCCCTGCACGTCGCCGAGGAGGACCCGGGTGCCGTGCGGGCCGGGCTGGATGTCGTAGAAATCGCCGCCCACCCGGGCCTCCGCGTCGGCGGCCAGGTAGACCGCCGCGTGGTCGAGGCCGCCCCAGCGCGGCGGCAGCGGGCGCAGCACCGTGCGGCGGGTCGTCTCGGCGATGTGCATCATGTGCACCATCCGCCGCTCGCCGCGCACCCGGACCGCCGCGGCGAGCACCGACAGCGCGCCGCCGACGAGCACCAGCACGAAGTCGGCCGGGCCCTCCCGGTACTCGGACGGCCAGGCGGCGTCGCTGGTGGCGTAGGTGAGCAGGGCGAGCGCCGCGAAGAGCGCCGTCGTCCACACCCCGCACAGCGCGGCGGCGATGGCGGCGACGAACACGCACCAGGAGACGATGCGGAACTCGCCGGTGGTGTTGAAGTCGGCGTAGGTGATGGCGACGAGCACCACCAGCGGCACGAGCCAGGTGACGCTGCGGCCCCGGATCTGGAGCAGCTGATGCCGCTGGAGGACGTCCCGTCGCCGGGCCCGCGGATAGCGGTCGAGCAGGCCGTGACCGCCGGACTCCATGAGGTCAGCGAAGCACGGCGGCGCGGCGCCCGCATCCGGGAACCGGCGGACGGACCCGGCGCGGGAATCCCGCGCACCCGACTTGCCACCGCCCCCGGCCAGGTGTGCCCTGGAAGGCGGGGGGCGAGGAGAGAGGAGTGCTCTCATGGCTCATGCGGCACCCGCGTCAGGTGTACGGACACCGTCGGCACGGTCCCGGACACCCGACGTCCTGAGCGAACGGGCCCACCGGGCCGCGGAGTGGACGACACCCGTGGCGCTGGGGCTCGTCTACGGCTACTGGGTCGCGGCCAACAACCGCTCCGGAGGCCCCATCACCGGCTGGAACCTCCTGCTCGGCTTCGTGAGCGCGATCGTGTTCGCGGCCCTGTGGATGGGCATCCACGCCCTGGCCCCGCACATGCGGCGCGAGCTGCACGCCCTGCTGTGGACGGCGTTCGCGGGCTGCGCCTTCGGCTTCCTCTACAGCGAGACGGGCGCGAGCATCCTGCGCTCCGTGGGGATGTCCCTCGCGGTCTCGGCAGGCGTCTTCATCACGCTGTTCTACCGCTTCTACACGCAGGAGGACGCGGCGGGACACCGTATCCGCTGATCCGCCCGACGACAGCGTCCGCCCCAGGACGCACACGGGCCCCGGCGTTGTACGCCGGGGCCCGTGCCTTCCCTCATCCCTCCACTCACCGGCCGACCGGGACCCACTCCCAGTCACCCGACGAGGTTCCTGTGGTGCCGGTGGCACTGAAGCTCCAGGAGCCGGAGAAGCTGAACGTCCCGGAGGCCGAGACGCCGAACGAGCTGTTGGTGAACGGGTCGTCCCAGTTGGTCCAGTCGCCGTCCTTCCAGCGCGGGCACGGGTCGGCGCAGTCGGGCACCCGTGCGCCGCCGGTGTCCACGAAGACGGCGCTCGCCCAGCCCTGGGCGCCGAAGAGCCAGTACCAGTCCGGGTCGCCGTTGACGCTCTGGCCCTTGACCTTGCACTGCACACGGTCGTGGCTGCCGGGCGCGAGCGTCGCGACGACGGGCGAGCGGGTGGTGGGTTCCTGTCGCACACTCAGGTCGGAGCGGGAGACGACGGTGCCCCGGATCGAGCCGTTCCCGTCGTCGCCGCTGGTCGAAGGGGCTGCCGCCGCGGTGGTTCCCAGTGCCGCGCCGGCGAGGGTGCCACCGGCGAGGAGGGCCGCGGCCAGAGTCCGCAGGGCCAAAGTGGTGCGCATGATCGACCTCCTTCTCCCCAGAACCAGGAAACACCCGTTCGGGTGAACCCTCCACCGGAGGGCGTCGCCAGGCCGTCGTCGGCACGGCTCCGGACGCCACCCGGACGGCCGTCATGGGCTCGCGTTCCCGGCCCGGACCCCGTTGCCTGGAGGGGTGTCCCGTAGCCTGCGGACCGCCCTCTCGGCCGTCCTCGTCGCGCTCTCCTGCCTGCTCGTGCCGCTCGGCGCGGTCGCGGCCTGGGCGGCGTACGGCCTCACCGACACCCGCGGCTACGTCGCCACGATGGCGCCGCTCGCCTCCGACCCCGCCGTACGGAACGCCGTCGCGGACACGGTGGGTGACGGAGTGGCACGCGAGGCGGGGATGAACCCGCTCTTCCTGCGGGACGCGGTCCGCTCCTTCACCGCCACCCGCGCCTACCGCACGGCCTGGGACGCGGGCAACGAGGCGGCCCACACGGCCGTGATGAGCGCGCTGAACGACGAGAGCGCCGATCGCGACGCCCGCCCGGTGACCGTGGACATCGCGGCCGTCACCGCTCCGCTGAAGCGGCAACTGACCGCCGACCACATGCCGTTCGCCGACCGTGTGCCGGTGGAGCACACCCGTGTCGCACTCCTCCCGCCGGCCGGACTGGCCGCTCTCCGGAAGGGCTATCACGTGCTCGACCTCGCCGGATTCTGGCTGCCCCTGGCAGCCGTCGTGTTCGCGATCGCCGGTGTCTCCGTGGCGGTCTCCCGCCGCCGGGCGGTCACGGCGACCGCGCTCGGCATCGCCCTGGGCGGCGCGCTGCTGGGTCTCGCCGTCGCGATCGCCCGCCGTCTGACCCTCTCCGACCTCCCCGACGCGTCCCACCGCCCGGCCGCGGGCGCGGTGTACGACGCCCTCACCGCGACCCTGCGGACGGCCTCCTGGCTGCTGCTCGCGCTGGGCCTGACGGTGGCGGCGGCGACCTGGCTCATCCGCCGGCGCTCCCCGGCGGCCCGGCTGCTGCGACGGCGGCGAGTGTGCGCAGCGCCCGTGCCAGCTCCGCCTCCGGAGCCGACGCGAGTCCGAGCCTGACCGCGTCCGGGGTGCGGTGCGGGTCGACGGCGAAGGCGGTCCCCGGGGTCACCGCGATGCCGTGCGCGGCGGCGGCGGCCGTGAAGGTGTCGGCCCGCCAGGGCGCGGGCAGCTCCCACCAGGCGAAGCAGGCGCGCGGATCGGTCCGTACCGTGCTCGCCGCGCGCTCCGCGCCGAGGCGTTCGGCGAGCCGCCCGGTGAGGTGCTCGGCGAGGATCGCCTGCCGGCGGGCGGCGTCCGCCCGCTTCGCCTCGACGAGCCGCCGCACCACCCCGTCCCGCGTCCACCGCACGGCCGCCTCCAGCGCGAACCGGCCCGCGCTCCACCCACCGGAACGCACCGCCGCGCCCACGGCCTCCGTCCGTCCCTCCGGTACGACGAGGAAGCCGACGGTCAGTCCCGGCGCGACCCGCTTGGACAGCCCGTCGACGACGTGCGTGAGCCCGGGGGCGTGCGCGGCGAAGGCGGCGGCGTCCGGACACAGGAAGGACCAGATGCGGTCCTCGACGACCGGCAGCCCCCACTCGTCGACGAGAGCGCCCAGTTCGCGCCGCCGCCGCTCGCTCATGGTCGAGGACGTCGGGTTGTGGAGCGTCGGCTGGAGGTAGAGGGCGGAGAGCGGAGTGGCACGGTGGACGGCGGCGAGGGCGTCCGGCCGCACCCCTTCCGCATCGCCCGCGAGCGGGACGAGCACCAGCCCCAGCCGTCCGGCGATCTCCTTGACCAGCGGATAGGTGAGTTCCTCCACCCCGACCCGGCCGCCCGGCCTGACCAGGGACGCGAGGGCGGCGGCGATGGCCTGCCGGGCGTTGCCGGTGAACAGCAACCGGGCGGGGTCCGGCCGCCAGCCGGGCAGCGCGAGGAGCCGGGCGGCACTCTCGCGGGCGGCCGCGGTCCCGTCGGCGGCCCCCGGACGCAGGGCGTCCGTCAGCACGTCGGCCCGCAGCAGCGGCGCGAGGGAGGCCGCGACGAGCTCCGACTGGCCTTCCGCCGAGGGGTAGTTGAGTTCGAGGTTGACGGGCGCCGAGGTGGCCTTCTCGATGAGCGCCCGTCCCTGGGCGACGGCCGGCACGGCCCGCACGAAGGTCCCCCGCCCCACCTCGCCCACCACGAGTCCGCGCCGCACGAGTTCGCCGTAGACCCGTCCGGCCGTCGAGGGCGCGATGCGGTGCCGTCGGGCGAACCACCGTTGCGGGGGCAGCTGTTGGCCGGGGCGGAGCCGCCCGTCGGAGATGTCCGCGGCGATGCGGTCGGCGATGCGCCGGAAGTCGGCCATGAGGTCCCGGGACCCTTCCGTCGTCCGTGCCCCGATCCGGATTGCACCGAGGGCAAAGATCTTATTGCACCGAGAAGTCGGCCCGCCCTACTGTCGGCCCCATGGCACCCTTCCTCGCATACGAGGACAAAGGCACGGATACGCCCCCGGCGCTCCCCCTCGTCCTCGTCCACGGCCACCCCTTCGACCGCACCATGTGGGCCCCGCAGATCGAGGCGTTCTCCGCCACCCGCCGCGTGATCGCCCCCGACCTGCGCGGCTACGGCGCGTCCCCGGTGGTCCCCGGCATCACGCCGCTCGCCGACTTCGCCGGGGACATCGCGGCCCTCCTGGACGAACTGAAGGTGGACACGTTCGTGCTGGCCGGGCTGTCGATGGGCGGCCAGATCGCGATGGACCTCTGCCGGCAGTTCCCCGACCGCGTCCGCGGCCTGGTCCTCGCCGACACCTTCCCGGCCCCGGAGCCCCCCGGCGGCAGGCGGGCACGCAACGAGATGGCCGACCGCCTGCTCGCGGAGGGCATGCGGGGCTACGCCGACGAGGTCCTGGAGAAGATGGTCGCCCCGTACGCGGCCCCCGAGGTGAAGGCCCACGTCCACCGGATGATGACGTCGACGTCTCCCGAGGGCGCCGCCGCCGCACTGCGGGGCCGGGCCGAACGCCCCGACTACCGGCCCCTGCTGACCCGCGTCGCCGTCCCCGCCCTGGTCGTGGTCGGCGCGGACGACGAGTACACCCCGGTGTCGGACGCGGAGGCGATGCACGCGGCGCTCCCGCACTCCGAGCTGCGGATCGTCGAGGGCGCGGCCCACCTGCCCAACCTGGAGCGGGCGGACGAGTTCAACCGGGTGCTCGCGGAGTTCCTGGCGAGGACCGGGGCGTAGCCGTCGCCGGGACGAGGCCGAGCGCGGACGACTCCTCGGCGCCCGGTGCGCCGGGCTGCTGCCGGCCGGGGTGGGCGTGGTCGTCGGCTGCCGGATCGCCGACGCCGGCGCCGTACCCCCGTACCGCAGCTGCTCGCCTTCCTGCCGAGGCTGACCGTGCCCGCCGGGGCCGCCGTCGCCCTCTCGCTGCTCAACCGCCCGCCGGCCGGGACGCTCTGGGGACGGTCGCGCTCGGGCTGATCGCCCGGTGCGCCACGCCGTACGGGACGGCGGAGCAGCCGGACGGGCCGGTACTCGCGCGGCTGCGGGGCTGACGTCGAACGTCTCCACCAGCGCTGACGGCCCGGGGGCGGCGGCCGGGGGCGACCGGCCGGGGTGGGGTGCGGGGTGGGGTGCGGGGGCGGGGCGCCCGGGGCGGGGTGCCCATAATGAGCGCATGTCCCGCGAGTTCCCCATCGGCCTCATCCCTCCCGACTGGCTGGTCCGGAACCTCCGCTCCCAGCAGTCCGCCGTCAACCGGCCCGCCGTCGCCCGCGCCGCGCTCGCCATGACGCTGCCGCTGCTGATCGGCCTCGCCGCGGGGCACCCCGCGTACGGCGCGCTCGCCTCGATGGGCGCCCTGTCCGGTGTCATCGGCGACACCGCCGACGCCTACCGCATGCGGATCATGAACATCGCGATCCCGCAGCTCTTCGGGGCGGTCGGCGTCACCCTGGGATCCCTCGTGTACGGGCGCGGGTGGCTCGCGGTGGCCGTCGTCACCGGTGTGGCACTGGTCTCCGGGATGATCTCGACGATCGGGGCCGTGGCGTCCGTGTCCGGGCTGCTGCTCCTGCTCAACTCCGTGGTGGGAGCCGGGCTGTCGATGCCGGGGGAGTGGTGGCTCGCGCCGCTCCTGATGACCGGCGGCGGGCTGCTCGTGCTGCTCCTCGCCCTGCTGGCCTGGCCGCTGCGCTCCGGGGTGCCGGAACGCACGGCGGTCGCCGCCGCCTATCGCGCGGTCGCCGATCTGCTGGCCGCCTGCGGCAGCCGGGTCCCCGGGGCGTACGAGGACGCCCGGCACACCGTCACCCAGTCCCTCAACCAGTCCTACGACCTCGTCCTCGCCCGCCGGACCGGCCAGCACGGCCGCAGCGCCGACCTGACCGTGCTGGTCGCCGAGCTGAACGCCATCACCCCGGTGGTGGAGGCGGCCCCCGCGGCCCATCTGGACGGCCGCCCGCTCCCGCCGGAGGTCCCCGAGGCCGTACTCCATCTCGCGCGGGCCGTGGAGACCGGCTTCACCGGGCCGATAGGGCTCCGGCTGCCCGAGCCCGGCTCCGAGACCGCCCGCGCCGTCGACCACGCCCTGCGGCACGCCGCCGAGGTGGTGGCCGCCCCCGACCCCGATCCCCGCGGCGCCGACGACCGGCTCGGCCGTCCGGCCGCCCTGCGGGTCCGTGCCGCCCGCGCCACCCGCGACGTCGCCCTCTCCGCCGCGTCCTGGCGCTACGGCCTGCGGCTGGCCCTGTGCATCGGTCTCGCCCAGGTGCTGGTCTCCATCGTCCCGGTGCCGCGCTCCTACTGGGTGGCCCTGACGATCACCTTCGTGATGAAGCCCGACTTCGGCTCGGTGTTCTCACGGGCGCTGCTGCGCGCCCTCGGCACCGTGGCCGGCCTGGTGGTCGCGGCGGCGGTCCTGTCCCAGGTGCCGCGCGGCTACTGGGACGTGCCGACGATGCTGCTGCTCGCCTCGCTGATCCCGGCCCTGACCCCCCGCGGGTACGGCTACCAGACCGCGGCGATCACCCCGGTGATCCTGCTGCTGTCGGACGTCCTCAACCACCAGGGCACGGCCCTGCTGCTCCCCCGCCTGCTGGACTCGCTGATCGGCTGCGGCATCGCGCTCGTGGCGGGCTACCTGCTGTGGCCGGAGAGCTGGCACACCAGGGTCGGCGACCGGCTGGCGGACGCCGTCGCCGACACGGCCCGCTACGTCGACGCGGCCTTCGGCCCGGCCGTCGACCCCGCCGCACGCGCCCGGATGCGCCGCCGTCTCTACCGCGACCTGTCCGTCATCCGCACGGAGTTCCAGCGCGCCCTGACCGAGCCCCCGCCCACCGGACGCCGGGCGGCGGCCTGGTGGCCGCTGGTCGTCGCGGTGGAACGCATCGTGGACGCGACGACGGCGGCCCGGGTCCGGGTGAAACACGGAGCCGGACCGCCGTCGTCGCGCGAGGTCGGTCATGTCACGCTCCAGTTGCGGGAACTGGCCGACGGCCTGCGCGACACGGATGTGCTGTACCCCGTGCGCACCGACCTGACCGGCCCGCCCGGCAGCGTCCTGGAGCCGCTGCGCCAGGAGGTCGCGGCGGCGAGGGCGATCGCCTCGCCGCACGCGGACGACCGGCGCGGCTAGCCGAGGCGACTAGACGCCGATGTCCCCGCCGTCCTTGCGCCACACGGCCACGACCGCCGGGCGGACGATCTTCCCGGCGCCGTCCGGCCAGGTGCTCGCCGGCGTCTCCACCGTCGCGCCGTCGACCTCGCCCGGGTGCTGCACGGCGACGAGCACCCGCCGCTCCTGGACGATCGGACCGCAGGTCTCCGCGCCCGTCGGCACCGTCAGGAACTGCTTCAGCTCACCGCGCCGCGCCCCGCGCGTCGCCACGCCGAACAGCCCGTCGTGCGAGCCGAGCTGGCTGCCGTCGGTGGAGATCCACAGGTTGCCGTAGGGGTCGAAGGCCACGTTGTCCGGGCAGGAGATGGGGCTGACGTCGTCCTTCGGGAAGCCCGCGAAGTAGGTCGCCGGGTCGTCGGGGTCACCGGCGACGAGGAACAGCGACCAGGCGAACGCGGTGCTCTCGGGACGGCCCAGCCGCTCGGTCAGCTCCAGGATGTGCCCGTGCTTGTTGGCGTTGCGCGGGTTGGCCTCGTCGGCCTTGGCGTTCGCGCCGACACCGCGGTTGGTGTTGTTGGTGAGGGCGACGTACACCTTGCCCGTGACGGGCGAGGGCTGGATGTCCTCGGGGCGGTCCATCTTCGTCGCGCCGACCTTGTCACCGGCGAGACGGGTGAAGACGAAGACCTCCTCGGCGCTCATCCCCTCGACGTGGGACACGGAGCCCCGGGCGGTGGCGGTGGCGAGCGGGATCCACTCGCCGCTCCCGTCGAACTCCCCGTCGGCGGGCAGCTTGCCGGTGCCGTCGATCTCGATCGCGGGGGAGTCGCCGGTGAGCCTGGCGACGTAGAGCGTGCCCTCGTCGAGCAGCGACAGGTTGTGCTCGCGGACGGCCCGGCTCGACCCCTTCTTCATACGCTTGCTGCCGACGAACTTGTAGAAGTAGTCGAACCGCTCGTCGTCCCCGGAGTAGACGACCGGCCGCCCGTCCTCGGTCAGCCGCACGGTCGCCGCCTCGTGCTTGAACCGGCCGAGGGCGGTGTGCTTGCGGGGCGTGGAGGCCGGGTCGTACGGGTCGAGCTCGACGACGTACCCGAAGCGGTGCACCTCGTTCGGCTCCTGGGCGACGTCGAAGCGCTTGTCGAACCGCTCCCACTTGCGCTCGGTCGCGCCGGTCCCGATCCCGTACCGCTTGTCGGTGGCGCGGCCGCTGTTGGCGAAGTACTGGTTGAAGTTCTCCTCGCCGTGCAGCGTGGTGCCCCACGGGGTGGTGCCGCCGGAGCAGTTGTTGAGCGTGCCGAGCACCTTCGTGCCGGTCGGGTCGGCGGTGGTCTTCAGCAGGTGGGAGCCGGCGGCGGGCCCGGTGAGCCGGAACTCGGTGGTGGCCGTGACGCGCCGGTTGAGGTGATGGCGGGGCACCGCGGTCAGCTTGCCGGTCCTGCGGTCCTCCTGCACGACGACCACGCCGAGCCCGTGCGCCGCCCAGGCGACCTCGACCTGCTGCCGGGTCGGGTTGGCGGGATCGTAGCCACGGAACATGAGCACTTCGTCGGTGTACTCGTGGTTGGCGACGAGCAGCTGCCGGTCGCACTCGCCCGGAATGGGCAGCAACGCCAGGAAGTCGTTGTTGTAACCGAACTGTCCGGCCTGGGCGGCGGCGGTCTGCTTGTCCGGATCGAAGGCGGGAGCGCCGCGCAGGATCGGCTCGCCCCAGCGGATGACCACGTTCTGTCCGTACCCGTCCGGAACGGTGACGGCGTCGGCGGTGTTGGGAGCGACGGAGCTGTAGCGCAGCCCGCGTGCGGCCTTGCCGCCCGGTTTCCCGGAATTCGCGGAATTCCCGCCCCCGGAATTCCCGGAGCCGTTTCCGGATATGTCGCCGGGCGCGGCCGCGGCGGGCAGTGCGCCGGCCACCCCCGCGGCGCCGGCGGCGGCCGCGACGGTGACGACCGCGGCGGCGCGCACCATCGCGCGGCGGCCGATCGCTCCCGCGATGACCTCGCCGACGTAGGCGTTGTCGCTGGTGTTGGGCACCTCGTGGAAGCAGGCGTCGCCGCACCGGAAGCGGCAGGTCATGGCGGAGCGTCCGCCGGGATGGGACTGGGACGGCGTTCCGATCAGCGGCAGAAGCTTGCGCACCTTTAATCTCCCCTTGCGTGCCCTTGGTGTGCTCGTGACGTTAGGGGCACGTATGTGCGGAGGCGCTGCCGTGGGATGAACGGAGAGTGAATCCGGGGCAGCCACAAGGGTGTTGGACTTGCGCGGAGGGGGTGCCGAGGCGGTATTGACACACCTGGATTCCTTACACTCACCCCTGCCCAAGATCACCATCCGCGGCCGTTAACCTTACGTGTCCGTCCTGGCCAGGGATTGACGGGCTTCAACTCACGCGAAGGGTTGCGCACATGGGCATTCTCACTCTCCTGCGGAACGCGTTCGGACGGTCACGCAAAGAGCGGGCCGCCGAGGCAGAGGGTGCGGAACAGGTTCCTTCGCAGGAACAGACCGCCTCCGAGGAGCGGGACCACGAGTCGACCGGGGCTGCCCCCACGTCGGCGTCCGCGCCGACCCCGGCGCCCGAACCGACGGTCCCTTCCCCCTCCCCCGAACCCACCCCGAGGGCCACCCCCACGGCCCAGGTCCCGGAACCCCGCCCGGCATCCCAGGACGAGCACGACCTCGTCTCGGCGGCCTTCGACAACGTCTCGGTCCCCAAGCCGACCCAGTCGACGGAGGACCTCCCCGCACCGCCCCCGGAGCGGGCCGAGCCGCTCGCGGAGGCAGAGCCGAAGGCCGAGCCTGAGACGCTCGCCGAGGCCGAGCCGGTCGAGGCCGAGGCCCCCGCCGAGGCTGAGGCGAGGACGGAGACCGAGGCGGCCGAGACGGCTGCCGAGGCGCCCGCCAAGGCTGACGCGGACGAGACGACGGCCGAGGCGGAGCCGGTCGAGGCGGAGGCCGGGGCGACGGAGGCTGAGGCTGAGGGTGAGCCGGTGGAGCCCGCCGCGGAGACTGCGGCCGAGGCGGAGCCGGTCGAGGCCGCGGCGAAGGCCGAGACCGCGACGAGAGCCCAGGCCGAGGTGTCCGAGGCCACGGCGGAGGCCGCCGAGGCCGAGGCGAAGACCGAGACATCGGTGCAGCCGCAGGCCGAGGCACCGGCGAAGGCCGAGGCGGACGAGCCGACGGCCGAGGCCGAGGAGCCCACGCCGACCACCGAGACGGCCGAGGAGTCCACGGCCGAGCCGGAGGCGGAGCCGGTCGCGGAGGCCGAGGCGGAGCCGGTCGCGGAGGCCGAGGCGGAGCCGGTCGCGGAAGAACCGACCACCGAAACCAAGGACGAGGCCGACGCCCAGGCCGAGGCCGAGCCGGTCGCGGAAGAACCGACCGCCGAGGCCGAGAACGAGACCGAGGCTGACGCCGAGGCCGCAGCCGAGACCGACGCCGAGGTCAGTGCCCCCGCCGAGGAGCCGACCGCGGCCGACCCGGAGCCGGTGGCGGAGCCCGTCGTGGACGAGTCCGCGGCGGACACGGCCGCCGAGACGACCCCGGAGGCGGAGCCCGAGCAGGTCGCGGCCACCGCGGCCGCTCCCGGGGCCGAGCCCGCGGCCGCCGGCGGTGAGGACGCCCCGCAGGGGCCAGTCGCGGCCGACGACGAAAGCCGCACGGACGGTGCGGGTGGGAACGACTCGGCCGAAAGCGGAGCCGAGGCCGGGACCGAGGCCGAGGCCGAGCCGGTCGCCGTCGCCGAGCCCGCCGTGGCCGCGACCGCGGAAGGCGCATCCGAGGACGAGGACAAGGCCACGGCCGAGGCACCCGCGGGGGCCGCAGAGCCCGCAGGGTCCGCGACGCCTCTCCCCGCCGGCCTCGCCACCGCCCACGACGCGGCCGCCGCCGCCCTGGAGGCGGCCGGCCTCACCGGCACCCGCGGGAAGCTCTACCTCGTGCTGGACCGCTCCGCGAGCATGCGCCCGTACTACAAGGACGGCTCCGCCCAGGCCCTCGCCGAGCAGACCCTCGCCCTCGCCACCCACCTGGACCCCGAGGCCAAGGTCCACGTCGTCTTCTTCTCCACGGAACTGGACGGCACCGGCGAGCTGACCCTCGCCGACCACGAGAACAAGATCGACGACCTGCACGCAGGGCTCGGCCGCATGGGCCGCACCAGCTACCACGCGGCCGTCGAAGCCGTCCTCGCCCACCACGAGAAGGAAGCCGCCGGCGCCCCCGCCCTGGTGGTCTTCCAGACGGACGGCGCCCCGGACGCGAAGACCCCGGCCACCCAGTCCCTCACGGAGGCGGCGAAGAGCCACCCCGGCGTCTTCTTCTCCTTCGTCGCGTTCGGCGAGCACGACAACAAGGCCTTCGACTACCTGCGCAAGCTGAAGACCCCCAACACGTCCTTCTTCCACGCGGGCCCGGCCCCGCGCGAGCTGACGGACGCCGAGCTCTACGAGGGCGTACTGGCCGGCTGGCGCCCGTAGGCCCCGATCGGGGGGTGGAGCGACACGTCCACCCCCCGAAACGCATGTGAGTGGATCTTCGCGGGCCCAGTAGGATTTCGGGCATGGCGGCCACTGGAACCGAGAAGCAGGGTGGCAAGGCGTTCTACGTCTCCACCCCCATTTACTACGTCAACGACGCTCCTCACCTGGGCCACGCCTATACGACCGTCGCAGGCGACGTGCTCACCCGCTGGCACCGCCAGCGCGGCGAGAAGGTGTGGTACCTCACCGGCACGGACGAGCACGGTCAGAAGATCATGCGTACCGCGGAGGCGAACGGCGTCAGCCCGCAGCAGTGGGCCGACAAGCTCGTCGACGAGGCCTGGCGCCCCCTCTGGGAGCACCTGGAGATCGCGAACGACGACTTCATCCGCACCACGCAGAAGCGGCACACCGACCGCGTCCAGGAGTTCGTGCAGGACCTGTTCGACAAGGGCGAGATCTACAAGGGCGGCTACGAAGGCCCGTACTGCGTCGGCTGCGAGGAGTACAAGCTCCCGGGCGAGCTGCTCGACGGCGAGGGTGAGTTCGCAGGTCAGAAGCTGTGCCCGATCCACAAGAAGCCGGTGGAGATCCTCAGCGAGGAGAACTACTTCTTCAAGCTGAGCGCGTACGGCGACAAGCTCCTCGCCCTCTACGAGGAGAACCCGGGCTTCATCCAGCCCGAGTCCGCGCGCAACGAGGTCGTGAACTTCGTCCGGCAGGGCCTCCAGGACCTCTCCATCTCGCGCTCCACCTTCGACTGGGGCATCCCGATCCCGTGGGACCAGAAGCACGTGATCTACGTGTGGGTCGACGCGCTGCTGAACTACGCCACGGCGGTCGGTTACAACGAGAACCAGGAGAAGTTCGAGGCCACCTTCCCGGCCGACGTCCACCTGGTCGGCAAGGACATCCTCCGCTTCCACGCGGTGATCTGGCCCGCGATGCTGATGGCGCAGGGCCTCCCGCTGCCCGGGAAGATCGCCGCGAACGGCTGGCTGATGGTCGGCGGCGAGAAGATGTCGAAGTCGAACCTGACCGGCATCAAGCCGCAGGACCTGACCTCGCACTTCGGCGTGGACGCGTACCGCTGGTACTTCCTGCGCGCCATCGCCTTCGGCCAGGACGGCTCGTTCTCGTGGGAGGACTTCTCCGCCCGCTACACGAGCGAGCTGGCGAACGACTACGGCAACCTCGCCTCCCGGGTGGCCGCGATGGTCGGCAAGTACTTCGGCGGCGTCCTGCCCGCGGCCGGCGCCGACAGCGAGGCCGAGAAGGCGCTGCACGAGGGCCTGGCGACCGCGGTCGCGGTGGCCGACCGGAAGATCGGCGAGGAGCTGGACTTCCAGGGCGGCATCCTGGCCGTCTTCGACTTCGTCAAGCAGGTCAACGGCTACATCACGGAGCAGGAGCCGTGGAAGGTCGCCAAGGACGACTCGGCCGAGGGCCGGGCCCGTCTGGCGACCATCCTGTACACCGCCGCGGAGTCCCTGCGCGCCGTCGCCGTGCTGCTGAACCCGGTCATGCCGGACACCTCCCAGAAGCTGTGGGACTCGCTGGGCGCCGAGGCGGTCCTGGGCGCCCTCGCCGACCAGCGGGTGCAGGAGGCCGGCACCTGGGGCATCCTCCCGGCCGGCACGACGGTCACCAAGGGCGCGGTCCTCTTCCCGCGCCTGGAGGAGAAGCCGACCGCGTAGCGCGTCGGCCACCCGTCGGCGGCTCCGTCACGGGTCCGGGAACGAGCGGTTTCCCGGACCCGGCCGGACGGGGCGGCCGAGCGGTCGAAGAGGTTCCCCCGGCTCGGGCATGTTCCCGCCAAGCCGTATGGTTTCCGCCATGGCAGTTCCCCACGTCATCCCGATCGCGTACGAGCCGAGGCACCGCACCGAGTCCATCGGACGGTACGCGGACGGCCAGTTCCTCGCGTCGGTCACGTACGCCTTCCCCGAAGGGTTCCGTCTCGACGACGGCTGGGAAGAGCACAAACGCCTCTACACCGTGCTGCACACCTTCGACGCGGACGGCAATTACCGCGACTCGGACATCTGGTGTGCCGGCACCTGGGCCGAGCAGCAGCGCGACCCGCACGGCGACGACTCGGTCCTCACCAGGGCCCGCGTCCGCCTGGCCACCCTGCTGCGCAGCCTGCCCCGCCGCTCCTACACGGACATCGCGGTCCGCCCCTTCCGGCTCACCCACGAGGGCGTGCTGTTCGGCCTGGTGATCCGCGAGGACAAGGACGAGGACGGCGCCACCGAGACCTGGGCGGAGCTGTACCCGGACCGCCTGGCCTTCGCCGAGCCGTGGGACGGCACGTACGACACCTGAGCCGGTGCAGCCCCGTCCGGTCGTGTCCGCCGTACGGGCCCTCGGTCAGCGGGGTGGGGGCGGCGACGACACGACTGCCGACGCGGGTCCGGTCCGGCCTCGGCGACACCACGTCACGCGGCTCGCACGGCACCGCTGGGGACGCGAGGGCCGGGGGCTCGTGGTCACCCGGCCCTCGCGTGTCAGGGGGTGTTACTTCAGGACGCTCGCGCCCGTGGTCGTTCCCAGGGTCGTGGGCAGGTTCTTCGCCGACGTCTCGAGGCCCGAGGTGAGGGCCGGAGTCCAGTTGACCGTGGTCTTCAGGTCCTTGGACGAGGCGGCGTTGTACGCGGCGACGAGGTCGGTGACGGTGCCGTTGACGAGGTTGCCCGAGCCCTTGACCGCGCCGGTTCCGTCGCCGCTGAGGAGCTTGGCGACCTTTCCGCCGGTCGGGACCTTCCAGTAGTTGTTCTCGGCGACGACCTGGGCCTTGGCGCGGCTGTTGATGCTGTACTGCGTCGCGTAGCCGTTGAGGGTCGTGACGTCGTAGTAGTTGTTGTAGATGTGCACCTGGCCGACCCGGGCCAGCGGGGCGCGCTGGACGATGCCCTTCCAGATGTTGTGGTGGATCGACACCCGCAGCTTGCCGCCGGGCTCGCTGTCGCTGCTGCCGATCAGCATCGTCTTGTCGTGGTTGGTGAACTGGTTGCGCGAGACGGTCACCAGGTCCGAGCTCTTGGTGATGTCCAGGGCGCCGTCGTGGATCTGGTACTCGCGGCCGAAGTACTGCGGGTTGGCGCTGTCCAGGTGGGGCGCGTCGGTGAACGTGTTGTGGTCGGCCCACACGTGGGTCGCGCCGCGCAGGGTGACGGAGTCGTAGTTGGAGTTCCAGTTGCCGTCGTCGCCGTCGGTCGGGTCCCACTGCGGGAAGCAGTCCTCGGTGGCGGCGAAGGTCAGGTTGCGCACGACGACGTTGTCGACGTTCTGGATCTGGAGCATGCCGCCGGAGATCCCGGCGCCGGTGCCCGGCACGCCCACGACGCTGGTGTTGGCGGGGACCTTGAAGACGATGTTCTTCGCCTGCTTGGTCTGCGCGGCGGCGCGCGCCTTCTCCTGGGTCCCGGAGGGCAGCTTCGAGGTGCCGTAGGAGGAGGGGTCGTACGCCTTCAGGTACGCCGCGAGCGAGTAGCCGGTGCCCGACGCGTAGTCGGCGCAGGTCAGCTTCTTGCCCGCGTCGTCGGTGTTGGCGTCGATCGTGCCCTTGACCTTGATGATCCGCGGCGTGGTGTCGGAGGCGGAACCCAGCGCCTTCACCAGCTGGGCGCGGGTGGAGACGGTGAAGGTGTGCGCGGCGTCCGCCTCGGCACCACCGGTGGTGCCCGTGCCGGAGGAGGCCCAGCCGTCCTTCGCGGTGAGCGTCTGGTGGTACAGGTCGACGGTCCCGGCGTTCGCGTTCATCACGACGACACCGGCGCCGACGGCCGCGGCCACGGCGGCGGCGGAGACGACGAGGACGCGGCGCGAGCGGAGGGACCGGCGGTGGGAGGGAGCTGCCACGGGGGATCCTTACGGGGAGGAGCGGGCTTACGTCCTGTCAGTGGTCGCCGCGGCGCGAAGAGTTGCCGTGCCGAAAGATCTTTTTTTTCCCGGAGCCGCCTCCGCCACTCGATCGAACTCCTTCACGATGGCCCCACCACCGCCTTAAGGTGCGGATCGGGGACGAAATCCTCCCTCCGGGGAGGGATCACCGCACAGGGCTCGACGCCATCGTCAACTGGGGGAATCCGTATGGCACTCTTCGGCAACGCGCACCCGATCGACCCGGCGCAGGCACAGCAGGAATACGCCCGTCTGCTGGGCCAGGGCGAGCAGGTCCAGGCCGCCTTCCTGCTGATCCGGGACACCATCCTGTTCACGGACCGCCGGCTGATCCTCGTCGACAAGCAGGGGATCACCGGCAAGAAGACGGAGTACCACTCCATTCCGTACCGCAGCATCACGCACTTCGCGGTGGAGACCGCCGGCACCTTCGACCTGGACGCCGAGCTGAAGATCTGGGTGTCCGGCTCGTCCGTGCCGATCCAGAAGACGTTCACCAAGGGTGTGGACATCTACGAGGTGCAGGCGATCCTCACGCAGTACGTGGCGAAGTAGCGCTCGTCCGACGGCAGCCCGCGGCCGTGTCGGCACGGCGCTCTCGGCCGGCCCCGCCCGACAGAGCCCGGTCCCGCCCGGCAGCACCCGGTCCCGCCCGGCGGGCACAGGAGGGGTCGGGTGGTCCGGGGCCGGAGGCGGCGGAGGGCGGGAGCGCGTGTCGCCGGTGGCGCCGCCGCGCCCGCCGGACCCGCACGACGGTCACCGCACCTGGTACGACTACCCGGTGGACCTTCTCGAACCCCACCTCCGGCTCCTCGCCGAGGTCTTCGACGCGGCCGCCTCCGGCGCCCCCTGGGCCCTGGCCGGCGGCTACGCGCTCCAGGCGCACGAGCTGCTCCAACGGCCGCACGCGAACGTGGACTTGGCGACCGAGAGCGCGCAGCCGATGCCCCGGCTGGCCGAGGAGCTGGGCGCGGCGCTCGGCTCCCGGCGCGGCCACGGGGTGACGGTCCGGGACACGGACCCGCTGTCCGCGCACCTGGCCGTGCCGGACCCCACCACGGACACGGTCCTCCGGTTGGCCCTGCACAAGGAGACCTTCTGGAGCCCGCCCGTCCCGACCCCGTACGGTCCGGCGCTCGCTCTTCCGGACGCGGTGGGCACGAAGATCCGGGCGCTCTACGACCGCGGTCTGGCCGTCGACCTGATCGACGCGCGGGCGGCGTCGTCCCGCTTCACCCATCCCGAACTGGAGGAACTGGCCCGCCGCCATGCCCGGGACGACTTCGACCTGCCCACCCTCCAGACCCGGCTGACGGGCACGGACCACTACCCGGACTCCGCGTTCACGGCGTACGGCCTGACCGAGGACCAGCTCACGGATCTGCGCGCCTGGGCGCAGAGCTGGTCGACGGACATCGCGGAGCGGCTGCTGGAGGAGGGGGCGTCACCGGACGAGTGACCGGAGGCCACGGATGCCGGGGACACCCCTGCCGCGTCAGCCGGCGGAAGCCGACGTCTCGGCCGACGCCGTCGCGGACGCGCCCGGCTGGACCGCGTCGTCGGTGCCCTCGTGGGTGGCGTCGGGTTCGACGCCCATCGTGATCGACGCCACGACGCCCTTGGCGATGTTCTTCTTGTTGTACTTCAGCTTGAGCAGGCCGCCCGGGGTGCCGCTCTGGTCGTAGATCGTGTCCTCGGTGAGCGTGGTGCGCTCGGTGGTGCTGGTGGAGTAGGGGTCCACCTCGGCCGAGGCGAGCACGGACTCCTCGTCGAAGAAGAACTGGCCGGTGTGGCAGGTGTTGCCACCCTCGTAACCGGCGTCGGTCCACTCGCCGTTGACGTGCACCTTGGTGTGGATGTGGACCGTGCGGCCGCGGTACCAGCCCGGGAAGATCGTCTTGAAGGTGACGCGTCCCTGCCGGTCGGTCTTCCAGGTGCCCCGCAGGTAGCGCTCGTCGTCCGTGGGCTCCGAGTGCCCGCCGCCACCGCCGCCACCGGCCGGCGGCTCGCCGGTCGGGGTACCGGTCGGCACGTCGGTCGGCGTACCGGTCGGGGTGCCGGAGGGCGCGTCGGTCGGCGCGCCGCCGCCACCGGTGGACAGGCTCTCGTAACCGGAGTAGATGCCGAGGGCGTCGCAGTGCCAGACGTCGACGGCGGCGTTCGCGATCGGCTTGCAGGTCTCGGAGTCGATCACCTTGAGGGCGAGGGTGAGCGGGATGCCCTCCTTGTCCTCGGTGATGTCCTGGCGGATCTTGTCCGCGTCGATGTAGTACGGGCCTTCGGTGGTCTCGGAGGTGAGCTTGTAGCAGACCTCTCCGGCACTCGCGGAGGCGGCGGCCGCCGTCTTGTTCCCGCTCTTCTCCCCGGCGAAGGCGCCGGCGGCGAGCGCGCCGCCCGCCCCGACGGCGACGGCCGCGCCCGCACCGGCGACGACCACCTTGCGGCGGGTCAGATCACGCTTGTGCCGAGGACCTTGCCCGTCGAACTCGGCACCGGCTGTGTTGTCTGTGTTTCCTGAGTTTCCCGTCATGGCCGCGAAGGTAGGAGGCGGGGCTGTCAGGGGCGTGGGAACGGCCTGTGGAATTCCACGGACAGGCAAAATGCGCCGGTACAGGGGTCTGTATTCGGCCTGCTTGTGATAGAGGGATCGGTGAGCCTTACCTTACTCACACTCTCCGGTGACACATACGCGCGCGCCGAGCCGTGCGGCGACGCACCGCGGCGCCGCCGCACCCCCACCGCCATCGCCGCCGCCACCACCGCCAGACCACCTGGCATCACCCGGCATCCCCGGCGCCGCTCCCGCACGAGGTGCCACGAGGTGCCATCTGACACCATCCG
Source organism: Streptomyces sp. 3330 (assembly GCF_031456635.1). Classification (NCBI taxonomy): domain Bacteria; kingdom Bacillati; phylum Actinomycetota; class Actinomycetes; order Kitasatosporales; family Streptomycetaceae; genus Streptomyces; species Streptomyces sp. 3330. Next base: position 5,667 of record NZ_JAVDVA010000025.1, on the reverse strand, counting down.
GCGCCACTCGGTGCCACTAGGCGCCACTCGGCGCCATCCGTTGCGCCAGAACACGCATGGCACCACGGCCGTCCGCTGTGATGTCACCCCATTTCCGCAGGTCAGAGGAGTGCATCAAGGCGACACCACACAAGTGGCACCTCGCGGCTTGCGCATGGTGCCATCGTGGTGCCATGATGGCGTCATGGACCTCACCCCGTATGTCGACACCCTCCGCCGCGAACTCGCGGTGGCCGCCGAAGCCGGCGGTGACGAAGCCCGCGAGCTGGCGGAGAGGCTCACCGCCCCCCTGGAGTCGGCGACCAGGCTGACCATGCTCCACGTGCTCTCCGCCGCCACGGACGAGATCACCCGCGATCTCGCCCCCGGCTCGGTCGACGTACGGCTGCGCGGGCTCGACCCCCACTTCGTGGTGTCCCTCCCGCCCGGCGACAGCGGCGCCCTCACGGAGCCGGTCGCTCCGGCCGAACCTTTCAAGGCCCCGGCCGAGGGCGACGAGGGCGGCACCGCCCGCGTCAACCTGCGCCTGCCGGCCCACCTCAAGGCCCGCGCCGAGGAAGCCGCGGCCCGCGAGGGTCTGTCGGTCAACGCGTGGCTCGTGCGCGCCGTGTCGGCCGCGGTCGACGGCGGCACCCGGCCGCCGCGCACCACGGAGAAGACCCAGACCCTCGGACAGAGCTTCACGGGCTGGGTGCGCTGACCCCGCTCCCACCCGCTCCACAGCACCCCTGCACCCCTGCACCCCTGCACCCCAGGACCCCAGGACCCCAGGACCCCAGGACCACAGCACCGCACCCGCACCCGCACCACCTCACCCAGACCATGCCCCCACCAGCGGGGACACCCTGAAGACCCAAGAGGACGGGACAGCCATGCCTTCTTTCGAGACCCCCGAACCGATCTCGGTCACCGCCCGCGTGGACGCCGGTTCGCTCCAGTTCACCGCGAGCGACCGCCCCGACACCGTCGTCGAGGTGCGGCCCCGCGACGCGGAGAAGGACCTGGACACCCGGGCGGCGGCCCAGACGGAGGTCACGTACGCGAGCGGTGTGCTGACCATCAGGACACCCAAGCCCACGCTGTTCGGCCTCGGCCGCACCGGCACCGTGGACGTCACCGTCGACCTGCCCGCGGGCTCACGCATCGACACGACCGGCGCCTGGGCCGAGGTGATCGGCGAGGGCCGGCTCGGCGAGGTCCGCGTGAAGAACTCGGCCGGCGACGTGCGCCTCGACACCACGGGCCCGCTGGAGCTGACCGCGTCGCACGGCACCATCACGGTGGACCGCGTCGAGGGCCCCGCCGAGATCACCTCCAGCTCCGGCAGCATGCGCGTCGGCTTCGTCGACGGCCCCGCCGTGCTGAAGAACTCGCACGGCAGCACGACCGTCGGCGCCGTGACCGGCGAACTGCGCGTCAGCGGCGCCAACGGTGACATCGACATCACGCGCGCCGAGGACTCGGTCACCGCCACCACCGCCCACGGCACCCTGAGGGTGAGCGAAGTGGTCCGCGGCACCGCCCAGTTGGAGACCTCCTACGGCTCCATCGAGGTCGGCATCCGCGAGGGCACCGCCGCCTGGCTCGACGTCAGCTCCGACTCCGGCCAGGTACGCAACACGCTCACCGCCTCCGAGTCCCCGGAGAAGACCGAGGACACCGTGAAGATCCGCGCCCGCACCCGGTTCGGCAACATCCACGTCCGCCGCACCAAGGCCTGAGCACCGCCTTCCCGGCCTGCCCCGCCCCCCACCCACTCCAGCCTTCGAACGGAGGGCCCCATGCCTTCTCCTGTCATGCCCACGCCCACTCTGCGGCACGGTCACCCGTCGCCGATCGCCGTCTCCGCCCTCGGCCTGCGCAAGTCCTTCGGCGACAAGACCGTCCTCGACGGCATCGATCTGCGCATCCCGGCCGGGTCCGTGTTCGCGCTGCTCGGGCCGAACGGCGCCGGGAAGACCACCGTCGTCAAGATCCTGTCCACGCTCCTCACCGCCGACGGCGGACAGGCCCAGGTCGCGGGCCACGATCTCGCCGGCGATCCGCAGGCGGTGCGTGCGGCGATCGGTGTCACGGGTCAGTTCTCCGCCGTGGACGGGCTGATCACCGGCGAGGAGAACCTGCTGCTGATGGCCGACCTGCACCACCTGTCCCGGGCCGAGGGGCGCCGGGTCGTGGCCGGGCTGCTGGAGCGCTTCGACCTGGTCGAGGCCGCGAAGAAGCCCGCCTCCACCTACTCCGGCGGCATGAAACGCCGCCTGGACATCGCCATGACGCTGGTCGGCGGCCCGCGGATCATCTTCCTCGACGAGCCGACCACCGGTCTCGACCCGCGCTCGCGGCACACCATGTGGCAGATCATCCGCGAGCTGGTCTCCGACGGCGTGAGCGTCTTCCTCACCACCCAGTACCTGGAGGAGGCCGACGAACTCGCCGACCGTATCGCCGTCCTGAACGACGGCAGGATCGCCGCCGAGGGCAGCGCCGAGGAACTCAAGCGGCTCATCCCCGGCGGGCACGTCCGGCTCCGGTTCACCGACCCGGCCGCCTACCGCGGCGCCGCCTCCGCACTGCCCGGCGCCGCCCACGACGACGAGGCCCTCGCGCTGCAGATCCCCAGCGACGGCAGCCAGCGCGACCTGCGCTCGGTCCTCGACCGGCTGGACACCGCCGGCATCGAGGCCGACGAACTGACCGTGCACACCCCCGACCTCGACGACGTCTTCTTCGCCCTCACCGGCGACACCACCCTCCCCGCCCAGCCCAAGGAGAACGTCCGATGAGTTCCCTCTCCCTCGCCGTGCGCGACTCGTCCACGATGCTGCGCCGCAACCTCCTGCACGCCCGGCGCTATCCGTCGATGACCCTGAACCTGCTGCTGACGCCGGTGATGCTGCTGCTGCTCTTCGTCTACGTCTTCGGCGACGCGATGAGCGCCGGCATCGGGGACGGCGGGGCGGACCGGTCCGCGTACATCGCCTACCTCGTGCCGGGGCTGCTGCTGATGACCATCGGCTCCACCACGATCGGCACCGCGGTCTCCGTCTCCATGGACATGAACGAGGGGATCATCGCCCGGTTCCGGACCATGGCGATCCACCGCGGCTCGGTGCTCTTCGGACACGTCGCCGGCAGCGTGATCCAGTGCGTGATGAGCGTGGCCCTCGCCGGGGCCGTCGGGGTGGCCATCGGGTTCCGGTCCACCGACGCCACGGCCCTGGAGTGGCTCGCGGCCTTCGGACTGCTCGTGCTCTTCGCCACCGCCCTCACCTGGATCGCCGTCGGCATGGGCCTGTCCAGCCCGAACGCCGAGGCGGCCGGCAACAACGCCATGCCGCTGATCTTCCTGCCGCTCATCTCCAGCGCCTTCGTGCCCGTCGACTCCATGCCGGGCTGGTTCCAGCCGATCGCCGAGTACCAGCCCTTCACCCCGGCCATCGAGACCCTGCGCGGACTGCTGCTCGGCAGCGAGATCGGCCACAACGGCTGGCTGGCCGTCGCCTGGTGCCTCGGCCTCGCCGTCCTCGGCTACTTCTGGTCCAGGTCGCTGTTCGACCGCGACGCGAAGTAGGACGGCAGGAAGCAGGACGGCAAGAGGCAGGGGCGGCAGGAAGACGGAAGGGCGGCAGGACCGGACCGGTCGGCGGCTCACCCGGCCCGCTTCCCCGGCTCGTCCCGCCGCGGGGCGGCGCACTCGACACCACGTCGGCGTGCGCCGCCCCGCAGCCGTTCACGCGCGGCACCGCCGGCGGAGGGCGCGGCGGGACACGGCGAAGGCCCCTCAGCGCGAGGTGACCGCGCAGGCGCCGCCGACCGCAGGGACGCGGACCGCACCGGGGAGGACGGGCACGCCCCCGGCCCCGGACGGTCGCCCCGGCACGGCCGCACGCGGGACCGAAGCCGGCTGCCCCAGCGCCGCACGCGCCGCCCGGAGATGCTCCAACCCTTCCTTCGCCACCCGCGTGACCTCCTCGTACTCCCGCACCGTACGGGCCACGGACAGCCGGTCCCGCGCCGCGCGATGGCACTCCGCCGCGCCGGTCAGCGCCCGGCCCGCCGCTTCCTCCGCACCCGCCCAGGCCCGCACGTCCGGCGGCACGAGGCCGCCGCCCAGCCGGATCAGCCAGTGGTTCGCCTCCACCTCCGCATCCAGGTCGGACAGTCCGGAGGGGCCCGCCGCACCGGACCGACCGGTCCTGCCGGGACCGCCGAACCGGCCCGGGCGTCCCGGCCGACCGGACGGACGCCGGGTGCGACCCGCGCGGTGCCGGGCCGCCACCCCGGCCACCGCGCCGGCGATCAGCAGCACCGACAGCGTGATCACGAATCCCGTGGATCCCATGGGTGGCTTCCTCCCTCGCCTCGTCGGCCCGTGCCGGCGTAACCCCATGAGACGACGTGCCGCTGTGCTCCCCCCTCGGACACCCTGTGCGGCTCCGGTGAGGTGTCCAGGAGCGGCGCGCACGAAGAGGGCCACGCCTCCCGGTATACGGGTCGGGGGGCGTGGCCCTCGCGGAGTCCGTCAGCTGTCGGAGGCCGTGGGCGAAGCCGTCGCCGAACCGGAACCGGACGCCGACGCCGACGTGCTCGGCTGCGGCGGCGAGCCCTGGCCGTCCTCGGTCGCCTCCGGGTCCACGCCGACCGTGAGCGACCCGTGGACGCCCCGCGCGATGTCCCGCTTGTCGTAGCGCAGCTTCAGCAGACCGCCCTGGGCGCCGCTCTGGTCGTAGATCGTGTCCTCGGTGAGGGTGGTGCGCTCGGCGGTGTTGCTCGCGTACGGCTCGACCACCGCCGAGGCGAGCACGGACTCCTCGTCGAAGAAGAACTGGCCGGTGTGGCAGGTGTGCCCGCCCTCGTAACCGGCGTCCGTCCACTCGCCGTCCACATGCACCTTGACGTGGATGTGGACGCACCGGCCCCGGTACCAGCCCGGGAAGACCGTCCGGAAGGTCACCTGACCGTGCCGGTCCGTCCGCCAGGTGCCCCGCAGGTACCGGCTGTCGTCCGTGGGCTCCGCGTGCCCGCCTCCCGGGGGCGCCCCGGTGGGCGCTCCCGTCGGGGGCTCGCCGGTGGGGGCGGGACCGCCGCCACCGCCGCCGTTGCCCTGGTCCTCGTAACCCGAGTACACGCCCGCCGCGTCGCAGTGCCAGATGTCGACGGCCGCGTCCCGGACCGGTCTGCACGTCTCCGAGTCGATCACCTTCAGGCCGAGGAGGAGCGGGATGCCCGCCCGGTCCTCCGTGACGTCACGGCGGATCTTGTCGGCGTCGATGTAGTAGGGGCCCTCGACCGTCTCCGAGGTCAGGCGGTAACAGACCTCCCCGTCGGCGTCGGCGCGCGCCGGTCCGCCGCGCCCGTCGGCGGCGCTCGCCGCGAAGGCGGTGCCGCCCAGGCCCGCCGCGGCGATGCCGCCCGCGGCCACGGCCACGACCTTACGACGCGATAAGTCCTGTTCGCTGTGTGATTTCTGAGGCTCCGTCATGAGGCCGGGACGCTAGGGGCGAAACCTGTCAGGAGCATAAGGAAGGGCTGTCAGTTACCGGGGAAACCGGAAGTGGGGCGGGGCCCCCGGGGGGTGGGGGGGCCAAAGCGGGGGTGCGCCCGCGGGGGGCGGGGTGCGGCGCCCCCCCCGGCGTGTGGGGGGGGGGGGGGGCCGCCCGGGGGCGG